>JBECKT010000005.1:0-21631 GCA_040235405.1 Alcanivoracaceae bacterium | reverse complement strand
GTGCTGCTGACCGACATGCCGGCCGGCGCACTGGTCAGAGCGAAACTGATATCCGTGCCATTGTTGGCATCGTCCGGATCACTGACCAGAATCTGGTAGCTGTACTGCACATCTTCAGTCGCGGTTAACGGCGCGGCAGAAGTAATAGTCACCGGATCGTTCACCGGCGTCACCGTCACGGTAAAGTTCTGCGTTGCCGGCAAGGCGCCGTTCTCACCGCCATCCTGCACACGAACAGTTACGGTGCCACTGGTCAGCACGCCTTCTATCGGCGTCCAGCTGATGGTGCCGGTGCTGTTGATGCTCATGCCGGCCGGTGCGTTCTGCAGTGACCATGCCAATGCAGTACCGTTATTGGCATCGTCCGGATCACTGACGCTCACCGCGTACTGATACAGCGTATCCTCGGTGGCTGTTGTCACTGCCATGCTGGTGATCTGCGGCGCATCGTTCACCGGCGTGACGATAACGGTGAAGATTTCACTGTCCGGCCCGGCGCCATTTTCACCGCCATCGTTCACGGTAACGGTCACCGCGCCACTGCTCAGCACACCTTCCAGCGGCGTCCAGGTAATCAGGCCGGTGCTGCTGACTACCATCCCTGCCGGGGCATTGCTCAACTGGAACGTCAGGTTGGCGCCGTTGTTGGGGTCATCCGGATCATCCACTATTACCTTATAGCTGTACTGCACATCTTCGGTGGCGGTTGTCGGTGCCGTTGAGGTAATCACCGGCGGATCGTTTACCGCATCCAGCGAAATGGTCCAGCTCTGGGTGTCAGCAACGGCGCCATTCTCGCCACCATCAGCCACCCGCAGGGTAACGTCCGCAGTGGTGACGCCGTTCGGCGGTGTCCACTGCACCAGGCCAGTGGTGCTGACCGTCATTCCGGCAGGTGCCGCATCAAGACTCCAGGTCAGCGCCGTGCCGTTATTGGCATCATCGGGATCGCTCACGCTGGCGGCATAGGAATACAACACCCCCTCCGTACCAGAAGTGGATGGAACAGAGGTAATCACCGGCGCGTCATTAATCGCGCCAATCGTGACATTCACTGTCATGAAAGCAGACTGGCCGGTGCCATTGGAGCCGTCGCTGACCTGAACGATAAAGCTGTCGCTACCAAAATAGTTGGCATTCGGCGTGTAGGTAATGCTCTTGCTGGCGCCGCTGGCAGAGGTCGAGTTAGTGCCTCCGGAAATCCCGGCACTACCATTCGACGCGGCGCTGCTGATACGCCAGTAAAGCGTTGCATTGTCTACATCGCTGGCAATCAAACTGCGCGAGAACGGTGTCGGCGAGCCATCCTCCGACATCACCACCGCCACCGGCGATGCAACGCTGAAACCTGGCGCGTCATTGACCGCGTTGACTGTGACATTGACGGTGATGAAATCCGACAGGCCACTGCCATTACTGCCATCACTGACCTGCACGATAAAGCTGTCACTGCCGGTGTAGTTGGCATTGGGTGTATAGGTAATGCCCTTGGCCGCACCACTGGCAGAGGTGGAGTTGGTGCCTCCAGAAATTCCGGCCGTTCCGTTCGAGGCCGGGCTACTGATTCGCCAGTAAAGTGTTCCGCTGTCCACATCCGTGGCATTCAGGTTCAGTGAGAACGGGGTCGGCGAGCTGTCTTCCGAGATGCCCACGCCGGTACTCGCCCCCTGACTGATGACCGGAGCATCACTGACCGCGTTGATCGTCACGTTAACGGTAATCTGGTCTGTGGTGGTGCCATCGGAGATGCGCACGATAAAGGTGTCCGCACCGTTGTAGTTGGCATTCGGCGTGTAGGCAATCGATTTAGCCGAGGCGCTGGTACCGGTAACGCTGGCGGTACCATTGTTGGCCTGATCGAAGATCGACCAGGTAACGCTTTCACTGGCATTCAGCACCAGGCTGAACGGGGTGGGTGAGCCGTCCTCCGACATCACCACGCCGACACTGGCTCCCTGGGTAATGCTCGGGCAGGCGCTGGTGGTGAAACTGCGCCGGGTACCCTCACCTGTGCCCAGTCCATTAATACCGAATGCCTTGAAGTAGTAAGTCGTGCCGCAGCTCAGGCCGCTGATAATGCGCTCATAGGCGACGGAGGTTAAACCACCGCCTGTTCCGCTCGGATTGGTTTTCGAGGTTTCCGTGCCACCATCGGCGTCGATCGTGGCGGAACTGGTTGAATAGCGAAAAAAAGCACCACGGGAACCAATACCTACCGTTACGTCCGAACCGTTCTCGTTGATCGTTCCCTCCAGCGTCGCGCCGTATTTACTGACTGCCGTTGCCGGATTGGTGATCATGCTGGGCGCTGCCCAGCGAGCGAAACCACCACTCTGCCAGGAGGAAAACAGCGCTTTGCCGGTGACAGTCAGATCATCACCGGATGGCATTTCACCACAATCCACTCGCTTGGCCATGTAGTTAAAGCCGGTAATGGCTGCGCCGCTGACCGTGCCACAGGCAAAGTCCGAGGTAACCGAGCCACCGTAACTCGATACGTCGGCCCAGCTTTCCATGTGGGGAGAGGTCAGTCCGGCCGCCGAATGGCAACCGACACAAGACAGTGAGGAGTAGCTGGCTGCGTTGAATACCGTCGCGGCGACACCATTGGTGCCTTCATAGGTGACAGTGGCAGACAAACCGGATGACAAGGTGAGGAGCAGTGCCAACAGCGCCCCTGCTGTTCTGGGAAAGTCCATGATCCGCATCAATGATAGCCCCGATGGCCGGAGTATAGCCCTGTGCTGGCAAACTGATACAGCTCAGTCGTCGGGAAAGTTCGCCATCAAATCAATCAGATACTCCCCAGGGTAAAGGATTCGCCGGCACTGTCGACGTAAAGAACAGCCTGGCCGTTTTCAGTCCCGGTGCTGGCCCAGTCGACCAGCTGATAGAAGGACGTGCGGTCAATACGTGCCGCCATATTGGCACGCACATGCACCGATGGCCTCGGCTCGCCATCCTCCAGCGTCTCGACCTTGAGCGGGTGCTCCTTATCAAGAAGCACTTCGTCGCCAACGTTGGTGGTAAAAATAATGTGGTCAACGCCATCACGCTGGACCCGGGCCACCGAGTGGGCCACAAACGGCAGATCATCCACCCGAATCCGCCACTTCTCTACGGGCGTTACCAGAAAGTAGTCGTCACCTTCCCGGCGCAGGATCGAAGAAAACAGTTTAACCAGAGGCGCACGGGCAATCAGGTCACCCTCGTGATACCAGCGGCCATCGCCGGCAATGCGGATATCAATATCACCAGACAACGGCGGATGCCACTGGTCCAGCGGCGGCCCGCCGGGCCCCTGCTCAGCCTGCTTCAGCCGGGCCAGCAGCTCGTCCAGCGCCGAGGCCATCAGTGGCCCCGCTGACCCTTGTTGCCCATGCGGATACCGATATTGACAAGAAAATCGAGGAAATCGGCCTTGTCATCAATCAGCCGCTGGTAGAACGGTGACTCCATGAGCGCGACAGCCCCGTGAGCCAGCGCCCAGGCAATGCAGATGTGATAGATCTCCGGCACATCCTCCAGCGTGCCCTCATCAATCCGCGAGCGAACGATGCGGGTCAGATGATCAAAGTTGGCGGCACGGATGCGATGCAGCTTTTCCACCAGCTCCGGCACGGCGTGATCCTTGATGACCTTGTTCTCGATCCGGTCAAACAATTGATAGCGCTTCGGGTCGGCAATACGGAAATGGAAATAGTCGCGGGCCAGCCGCTCCTTGTCATCCGACTCACGGATTTGCTCGAAGCGCTCGGCGAGCGCCTCCTCGTAACGAATCATCAGCAAAAGATAGATTTCGTTCTTGGTCTCGAAATGCTTGTAGATGGTGCCCTTGCCGATGCCGACCTTGTCAGCAATCATCTCTACCGTGACACGGTCCTCGCCCTGCTCCAGAAACAGCTCCAGTGCGGCATCGAGGATCTCCCGCTCGCGCTGGCGGAATTCCTGCGCACGTCGGGTCGCTTTTTCGAGATCACCCATTGATATCTCCCTGAGGCGGGGCTATTCACAAACTACCGGGATGACTGGCAAGTCTAACGGAAAAGCGTTACCAGTCACACTTCACCGCCCGATTGAACCGGGCCAGACGACAGGATTTCGTGAGCATGACGGTCGATTTCAGCGCTGAATTCCCCCAGGACCCGAACACCCTTTACCTGAATCATGCCGCCGTGGCGCCATGGCCGGCCCGCAGCCGTGATGCGGTGATCCGCTTTGCCGAAGAAAACGCCAGCACCGGCGCCCGTCATTACCCGCGATGGCTGGCCACCGAACAACGCCTGCGCGAACAGTTGGCAAGCCTGATCCTCGCCGCCTCTGCCGACGATATCGCGCTGCTGAAAAACACCTCCGAGGGTTTGTCGGTGGTGGCCGGCGGATTGCCCTGGCAGGCCGGCGACCGGGTGCTGATCAGCGACCAGGAGTTCCCGTCGAACCGGATTCCCTGGCAAGCACTGGAGACAAAGGGCGTCATCGTCACCGAGGTGGCGCTGGATGGGCCGGACCCTGAAGCCGACCTGATCGCCGCGATGGACGACTCGGTTCGCCTGCTGGCGATCAGTGCGGTGCAGTACGGCACGGGGCTAAAGCTGGATATGGCCCGGCTGGGCGCCGCCTGTCGGGCACGCAACATTCTTTTCTGCGTCGATGCCATTCAGATGATTGGCGCGCTACCTGTGGATGTGCAGGCCTGGCAGGCTGACTTCGTCGTCGCCGATGGCCACAAATGGATGCTCGGGCCGGAGGGGCTGGCGCTGTTCTGGTGCCGGCCGGAACTTCGCCCCGACCTGACCCTGCATCAGTACGGCTGGCACATGATAGAACATGCCGGCGACTACAGCCGTCACGACTGGCAACCGGCCCGGTCGGCGCGCCGGTTCGAGTGCGGCAGCCCGAACCTGCTCTGTGCCCACGCCCTGAGCGCCAGCCTGTCGCTGCTGCTGGAAGTGGGCATGGATCAGGTCGGCACGCTACTGCAAAGCCGGGTCCAGCGCCTGCAAGATGGCCTGCTGGCCCGGGGCATGGTGCTGCTGAGCCCGGCGCAGCCGGAACGGCGCGCGGGCATTGTCACCTTCCGCTCGCCACAGCAGGACAGTGACCGCCTGTTCCTGCAGCTGCGCGATGCCGGCGTGGTCTGTGCCCCGCGCGGCGGAGGCATTCGCTTTTCGCCTCACTTTTACACCCGGGACCATGTCATCGACCGGGCACTGGCGCTGTTGTAACGTGGCGCCTGAGATGAACCGACCGACGGGCAAGGACAATGGATCTGAATCACCTGTATCAGTGGTGCTGTAACCGGCTGCAGCTTGAACGCCCCGGCAGCGTCATCCGCCTGTCCAACTTCGACCGCTTGTCCCGCACCCTGCAACCGGGCGATGTACTGTTGATAGATGGCCGCTCGCGGCTTGATGAAGCCTTGAAAACCGTCACCTCTTCGCGCTGGTCCCGGGCCTGTCTGTATCTCGGCCAGTTGCATGAGGTAGCCGATCCGGCACTGCGCCGACAGCTATCCGAGTACCTGCCCTGCAGTGCCGATACCCGACTGATTCTGGAGACCCGCCTCGACAGCGGTATTCGCCTGCAGACCCTGTCAGCCCTGGAACATGAACACCTGCGCATCTGTCGACCACGCAACCTGCAAGCGCAAGAGTCAGGCGCCGCACTGCGCCATGTCATCAGCCGGCTCGGCCTCGGCGTGCAGCGCTCATGGTTTGCGATTTTCGTACTGCTACTGCCGTGGGGGTGGTTACCGCGCCGCTGGCGCTGCAGCGCCTTCGCCAGCATGGCAGGCAGCCTGCTGCGTCAGCTGGTGGGCACGCCGATCGGCGAAGCGTTTGAATTTGTCCAGTTCCCGGTACTGCCACTGGTTAAACAGCAGCATGACGGCAAACCGCGCTTGTTCAGTCGCCAACCCGGCATCTATTTCGCTGCCGACTTTGATCACTCGCCCTATCTGGACGTCATCAAGTACCCGTTTGTCGACCAACTCGACAATACCCGGATCCGTTTGCAACCGTGGAATGGCCCGCATGCCGAACTGGCCAGCGTTAGTGACAGCGCCACAACGCCCGGAGCCGACCATCAGGAGCTGCCGGAAAAAGCAGAAAGGGTTGTCCGGCTGGTTGAGTAACAGCCGTTCACAAACACCGCCGTCTCTGAGAGTTTATTCTCAAGCAAAAGGATTAGAAACGTTACGCTTATTTCAGCGCGGAATTGTGCGGCCTGAGCGATAAGCAATCGTTCTAACAGTGGCATTGCCGGACATCATCTGCGCGCGCATCATGCAACTGCGGTGTCATCCTCCTCGATATGGCACCGGCACAGACGCGGAGGCGCCCTGCCTCCGACGCACTTCAGAGTGACTGGCCCGACATCTCCTCCCCCGGACAGTCGGGCTTTTTTTTGTTCGCTCTTCCCGTAGGAGCGGTCGATCGACCGCGATATATGCTCGCCGCCGATCGGCGGCTCCTACGAAGAATCGGCATCATCATCCTGCGGCGCAGGCAACTGTTTGCGGGCACGGGCACCGAGCGATTCCAGTTTGTGTGCCTGCGACAGCAAATTGCCACGACCACGACTAAGACGATCATAACTGAGGTCAAAAGCTTTCTGGGCCCGGCCCAGCTTGTCGCCGACATCATCCAGCGACTCGGCAATCAGCGCGACCTGATCACAGATCTTGCCGGCACGATCAGCAATCTCAAGGGCATTGCGGTTCTGGTACTCGTTGCGCCAGATATTGTTGATGGTGCGCAGGGTCACCAGCAGCGTGGTCGGGCTGACCAGCACAATATGCTTGTTGTAGGCCTCGTTATACAGCTCCGGGGATTTCTCCATGGCCGACAGAAATGCCGCCTCGACCGGAATAAACAGCAACACGAAATCCAGCGTCTGCACACCATCCAGGCCTTCGTATTCCTTCCGGTTCAGGCCGCGAATGTGCGAGCGTAATGACTGCACATGTTCATCCAGCGCCGTCTTGCGTAGCTCTTCGTCGTCCTCACGACAAAACCGCTCATAGGCCGTCAGCGATACCTTGGCATCAATGATCACATCCTTGTTGTCCGGCAGATGGACGATCACATCCGGTTGCCGACGCTGACCGGATTCGGACGTCATCGACACCTGGGCTTCATATTCACGACCACGGACCAGCCCGGATTCCTCCAGAATCCGCTCAAGAATCATCTCGCCCCAGTTGCCCTGGGTTTTGGTCTGACCTTTCAGGGCATTGGTGAGATGGCGGGCGTCCTCAACCATTTTCTGATTCAGCTGTTGCAGGTTACGAATCTGCTCCAGCAATGTCGCCTGCTGGCGATTATCGTCGCTGTGGATCTGGTCAACCCGGCGGCGAAAATCCTGCAGCTGCTCGCGGAATGGCTTGAGCACATCATCCAGCCCGGTGCGATTCTGCTCCTGCAGTTTCAGCGAACGTTCCTCGAAGATTTTTGTCGACAGGGCCTCGAAATCCTTTTTCATCTGCTCGCGACTTTGCTCCAGCCACTGCAGCCGTTCCTGCTGATGCTTTTCCCGCTCCTGCCAACGGGCCGCTTCGGCACGGGCTTCCGCCAGTTGTTGCTGCGACTGCGACAGCTGCTCACGAGCGCTACCAAGCTCGCTTTGCAGACGCGCATATTCCTGCTGCTTCGCCTCCAGTTCGGTCTGCAGACGCATCTGATCCAGCGCAGCATTCCCATCACCACGGCGGCGCCACCAGACCAGCAAAGCACCGATCAGCGCACCCAGTAACAGTGCCAACAGTACCGTCACTGCTGCAGAAATACTCATACCGGCCTCGCCTTGTTGAACAGGGAAAAGAAATTATCCCGGGTAGTGGCGACAAGTTCTGTCGCCGGCAACTGTTTCAGGTCGGCAACGAAGCGGGCAACGTCAGCAACATAACGTGGCTCATTCTGCTGGCCCCGATGCGGCACCGGGGCCAGCCAGGGCGCATCGGTTTCGATCAGCAGGCGATCCAGTGGCAGGGCCCGAACCACCTCACGCAGGGCATCGGCATTGCGGAAAGTGACGATGCCGGAAATGGAAATGTAGAAGCCAATATCCATGGCTCGCTCCGCCATACTCAGGTCTTCGGTGAAGCAGTGCATGACACCGCGCACTCGCCCTTCGCCAAGCTCGCGCAACATGGCGATGGTATCTTCACGGGCATCACGGGTATGCACCACCAGCGGCAAGCCGGTTTGTCGCGCTGCGGCGATATGTTCGGCAAAGCGCTGGCGCTGCCAGCTGGTATCGTCTTTGGCGTAAAAATAATCCAGCCCGGTTTCACCGATGGCCACCACCCGAGGATGTTCCGCCAGCTTGATCAGCTCGGCACAGGTCGGCTCACGGGACTCGCGGTACAGCGGGTGCACGCCGACAGTGCAATGGACATTCGGATACTGCTCGGCCAGATCACGTACTGCCGGAAACGATTCCAGATCGACACCGATACACAACATATGGTCGACGCCGGCTGCTGCGGTTGCCTGCATCAGCTCCGCCAGACCGCCCGGATAATCCTTCAGATCAAGCCGGTCGAGATGGCAGTGGGAATCCACCAGACCGGTCAGTGCTGCTGTCATGGGCCTCTCTCAAACTGAAACGCCCGCAATCGCGGGCGTTATCCAATTGCTCGGGCCAAGTGTACCCGATCTGCTTACATGGTATGGGTCGGGCGATCCGACTCCAGTGACCCGGCCAGATAGTTCTCAATGGTTTTCCGGGCGGTGTCATCCTGATCAGAAAACTGCACACCAACCCCGGCGCTGCGATTACCCTGAGCGCCCTTCGGCGTGATCCAGATAACCTTGCCCGCCACCGGAATCTTCTCCGACTCATCCATCAGGTTGAGCAGCAGAAACACTTCATCGCCAAGCTTGTAGTCCTTGGCGGTGGGGATAAACAGACCACCGTGGCGAATAAACGGCATATACGCCGCATACAGCACCGCCTTGTCCTTGATGGTCAGGGAGAGAATTCCCCCGCCGCCGCCGGGCATTTTCATTATTGTCGACTCCGGTACGAAACAAGTCGCAGATTAGAAGGCACCCGCCATGGCGTCAACTCCGGCCAGCAACAGCAGCAGTCGTTCCATAAGCAAGGTCGGATTCGGATTGGCACCGGATTGCAGCAATTGCCGGGCACGCTGCACCTCGGCGGCCAGCATCAGCAGGCGTCTGTCGCCGGCCCGCTGGCGCAGCCGGTCCATGACCGGCGCCAGCTTGTCGTCACTTTGCTGACCGCGCAGCGCCTGTGCCAGCCAGCCATGCAGGGCCTCCAGCAACGGCAACGGTTCATGCTGCAACAGGGTCCGGGCGGCAATACTGGCCGGGGTTCTGCCCTCCAGTACTGCAAGGAACTGACCAAGCAGGCGATCACGATTGGCAAACCATTCGGCCTGTTCCAACGCCAGCGCCTTCAGCGGTGCGCCGCCGGCCGCCGCCAGCAGTGCTCTGGCGCTGTCCTCACTGCCGGTCTGCTCGGCCAGCCAGGCCTGAGCCACGGCGGCATCCGGCGCGCCCAGCTGACGCTGCTGGCAGCGGCTGCGCACGGTTGCCAGCAAACGGCTTGGCTGGTCACAAAGCAACAACAGGAAGGCACCGGCACCGGGCTCCTCAAGTGTTTTCAGCAAGGCGTTCTGGGCATTGCGGTTCATCGATTCCGCCGGCGACAACAGCGCCACGCGGCGGCCACCGTACTGGGCGGTTTTTGAAAAAAAACTGACCAGATCACGGACCTGGTCAATCTTGATGACCTTGCTCTTCTGCTCCGGCATCAACAGCACCAGATCCGGGTGGCTGCCGGCTGCGGCCAGATGACAGGACTGGCAGCGGCCACAGGCCAGCCCGGCCTGAGGCTGCTGGCACAGCAAAGCTTCCAGAAACGCTCTGGCCAGACGCAACTTGCCGATACCCGCCGGGCCTGACAGCACCAGCGCATGAGGCAGGCGCTGGTCCGCGGCCTGTTGCATCAGCTCGGCAAGCAGATCACGGTGCCAGACACAGGGCACCTGCACGGCGGCGCGCTCAGTCATGCCATTGCTCCCAGCAGCGCTGCAGTGTATCCAGTAACCGGGCCTGTACCTCTGTCAGGGGCGCGGCGGCATCCAGCACCTGAAAGCGCCCGGGTTCGGCCGCAGCCCGGCTCAGGTAGCTGTCGCGGATACGCTGAAAAAAAGCCATATCCTCGCGCTCGATCCGGTCGAGATCGCCGCGCTTGCCGGCACGGGCCAGACCGACTTCCACTGGCACATCAAACAACAGGGTCAGATCAGGACGCAGCTCCGCCAGCACCAGCTGCTCCAGCTCGGCAATACGGTTTATCGACAGACCGCGGCCGCCGCCCTGATAGGCATAGCTGGCATCAACGAAACGATCAGACAGCACCCAGGCACCACGCGCCAGCGCCGGGCGGATCAGCGCGCCGACGTGCTGGGCGCGGGCGGCAAACATCAGCAGTAATTCGGTGTCGGCCTGCATGACTTCATCACGCGGCGCCAGCAACAGGTTGCGGATATCTTCCGCCAGCGGCGTACCGCCGGGCTCGCGGGTGACCACCACCTCTACCCCGCGTTCGCGCAGAAAGGCGGCCGTGAGCTGAACATTGCTCGACTTGCCGGCGCCCTCGCCGCCCTCGAAGGTAATGAAACGTCCGCGCATCAGGGTGTCGTGACCGGTGCCGGGGAGGAACGGTAATCAGCGCGCCGGCGCAGCTGGTATTCCTGCACCGCGCGCTTGTGTTCTTCCAGCGTGCGGGAAAACACATGGGAGCCATCACCGCGGGCGACAAAGAACAGCGCCTCGGTCTCGGCCGGTGCCACCGCTGCACGAATCGCTTCTTCTCCGGGCATGGCAATCGGGGTCGGCGGCAGCCCCTTGATCACATAGGTATTCCAGGGAGTCGGTTCACGCAGGTCGGCGCTGCGAATACGCCCTTCGTAACGCTCACCCATGCCATAGATCACCGTCGGGTCAGTCTGCAGGCGCATACCACGACGCAGGCGCTCGACAAAGACGCCGGCAATTTTACCGCGCTCATGCGGCACACCGGTTTCCTTTTCGATAATCGACGCCATGATCAACACCTCGTAGGCGGATTCGTATGGCAGATTTTCGGCCCGGCTCTGCCAGGCATCCTCCAGCAGCGCCTGCTGCCGGGCATAGGCACGTCGCAACAGATCGAGATCCGTGTCCTGACTGGTGTAATACCAGGTATCCGGGGCGAACCAGCCTTCCGGTGATTCACCGGGGCGACCGAGTGCCGCCATCAGGGCCTTGTCATCGATGTCCTGCAGGGTCTGGCGCAACCCCGGCGCGGCAGCAAGCGCGGCACGCAGCTCACGCATGTTCCAGCCTTCGATCAGGGTCAGGGCACGCTGCAGCACTTCGCCCTGCTCTACCCGCAGCAGCACCTGCAACAGGGTATCACCCGGCTTGATACTGTATTCACCCACACGGATGCGTTGCGAAACATCGGTAAACAGATCGTACAGGCGGGCGCCAAGGCGACGGCGACGCGCCTCCTGTGGCTCGCCCAGCACGCCTTCCTGATCCAGTTGACGCAACAGGCCGTTGAGGCTGCTGCCCGGCTCAACCACGATCAGCCGCTCCTGACCTATCTCCAGAGGACGATGAACGTGACCGGCAAGCCAGAACACCGCACCAATTGCAGTGAATGCCACCAGCAGCACCAGCACTCCGACTTGCTTGGCTCGCAAATTCAGCCCCCGTTAAACAATTGACTGACCCTACCCTGCAGGGCGCGGGTGAGATCACCCACTGGCCAGTTCCAGAGAGCCAGTTTACGGACCGGCAGGATTCCGGCAACACTGTTACAGGCAAACAGCTCATCGGCGTTGCGCAACTGCGACAATGTTCCGCTTGCCACCCGCAGCCGCAGGCCCATCTCCGGCGCCAGCTGCTCGATCAGATAGCTGCGCATGACACCGGCAACGCCAGCCAAACCCAGATCCGGGGTCCACAGCTGGTCACCAAAGCGGGCAAACAGGTTCATGGCGGTCAGCTCCAGCGGCTCGCCATTGCTACCCAGCAACAAACCATCATCCCAGCCGGCCTGATCGACCTGACGGCGGGCCAGAACCTGCTCAAGGCGGTTCAGATGCTTGATGCCGGCGAGCACGGGTTGTGACGCCAGCCTGATATCGCAGATACCGACGCTGATGCCATCCTGATAATGCTGCACGGGTGGCAGGCGCAACGGATGCTGCTGCACCAGTAGCGTGGGTTGCAGCTGTTTCGGCGCGCTGTAGCCGCGCCCTCCCCGACCGCGGGTCAACACCAGCTTGATGACCGCCTGATCGGCTTGCGCCAGCTGTGCGGCAAACCGGCTATCGATCAGGCCGGCCGGAAAGGCAATGCCGAGACGCTGTGCACCCAGAGCCAGACGATCGCGATGGCGCGACCACAACGGCGCACGGCCGGCACTCGCCCGCACTGTTTCAAACAGACCGTCGCCATAATTCAGGCCACGATCATCGCTGTACAGCGCGGCGCTGGTCATCACACCTTGCGGAACAGCAATGAGCCGTTGGTACCGCCAAAACCGAACGAATTCGACAACACCACATTCAGCTTGCGCTGCTGCGCCTGGTGGGCGACAAAATCAAGGTCGCAACCTGCATCCGGGTTATCAAGGTTAATGGTCGGCGGTGCCACCTGATCACGCAGGGCAAGGATACTGATGATTGCTTCCACGGCACCGGCAGCGCCAAGCAAGTGGCCGATCATCGATTTGGTCGAGCTGATCGCCAACTTGCGGGCGTGATCACCAAACACAGATTTGACCGCATTGGCTTCGGCCAGATCGCCGGCCTTGGTAGACGTACCATGGGCGTTGATATAATCGACGTCCTCGGCATTGATACCGGCGCTGAGCAATGCATGACGCATCGACATCGCCGCACCGTAGCCGTCTTCCGGTGGTGCGGTCATGTGATAGGCGTCGCCACTCATGCCGAAGCCGATCAGCTCGGCATAGATTTTTGCACCACGCGCCCTGGCATGTTCGTACTCTTCCAGCACTACCATACCGGCACCGTCAGACAGGACAAAACCGTCACGATCACGATCCCACGGCCGCGACGCCGCCTGCGGATCGTCATTGCGGGTAGACAAGGCCCGCGCCGCAGCAAAGCCGGCCATGCCAAGTTCACTGGAGGCTTTTTCCGCACCGCCGGCAATCATGATGTCGGCCGTACCAAGCTGAATCTGCTGGGCAGCAAAACCGATATTGTGGGTACCAGAGGTACAGGCAGTAACGATGGCAATATTCGGGCCACGGAAACCGAACATGATCGACAGATTGCCAGCGAGCATATTGATGATTGAGCCCGGCACGAAAAACGGCGATACCTTGCGCGGCCCTCCATCAAGCATCTTGCGATGATTTTCCTCAATCCAGGTCAGGCCGCCGATACCGGAACCAATGGCAACGCCAATACGACCCGCATTCTGTTCGGTCACTTCGATGCCGCTGTCACGGATCGCCTGGATTGCCGCCACCAGTCCGTGCCGGATAAAGACATCCATCTTCCGGGCTTCCTTGACCGACAGATAATCTTCCAGCGCGAACTCCGGCACGATACCGGCAAAGCGAGTGGAAAATGTGCTGGTATCAAAGTGATCAATACTGCGAATGCCGCTTTTGCCTGCCACCAGACCCTGCCACGACGACTCGACGTCGGCACTCAGCGGGGTCAGCATGCCCATACCCGTTACCACCACACGACGCATATCAGACTCCATGACCCTTCAGGCCGGTAAAAAAGTGCGGCCTATTGCATGCTGCCAATGTTGCAATATTTTGACTTCGGCGGCAGCGGGAAAAAATGTTTCCAGCGCCGCTGCAAATGAAAAAGCCGCAAGCCCTGACGAGCCTGCGGCTTTTACCCGGTTACCGGATCAATCAGCCGTGCGACTTGATGTAATCAATCGCAGCCTGAACAGTATTGATCTTTTCGGCTTCCTCGTCCGGGATCTCGGTTTCGAATTCCTCTTCGAGCGCCATCACCAGCTCAACGGTATCCAGAGAATCGGCGCCCAGGTCCTCTACGAAAGAGGCTTCCGGCTTGATGTCTTCCGGCTTGACCCCCAGTTGCTCAACAATAATCTTGGTTACCCGTTCTTCGATGTTGCTCATGATGAGTGTTCTCTCCTGTTATCGGTGACTGTGCACCTCAGGCGGCTATTCTAGGTGAACATTTCCGGCCCATGCAAGCCGTGATCTGCCCCGCCGCCGAGGTTCCTGTTACTGCATATTACCGTTCAAAATCAACTGGATAACGCACCAACCTGATGCATTACTAACCAGTAAACATTCCGCCATTGACATGAATCGTGGTGCCAGTGACATATCCTGCCCCTTCACTGGCCAGCCAGGACACCGCGCTGGCGATCTCTTCCGGGCTGCCAAGACGGCCCAGCGGGATCTGCGCCAGCAGCGCTTCGCGCTGTACTTCGGGCAAATGATCGGTCATATCAGTCTGGATAAAACCCGGTGCAACGCTGTTGACGGTAATGCTGCGCGAACCGATTTCCCGTGCCAGCGCCCGGGTAAAACCTTCGACACCACCCTTGGCCGCTGCGTAGTTTGCCTGACCGGGATTGCCCATCACACCAACCACGGAACTGATATTAATGATCCGCCCCCAGCGTGCCTTGGTCATACCCTTGAGACAACCCTTGCAAACCCGGAACAACGAATTGAGATTGGTATTGATCACCGCATCCCATTCGTCATCCTTCATCCGCAACATGATGTTGTCGCGGGTGATGCCAGCGTTGTTAACCAGTACCAGCGGGGCACCGAAACGCTCGACAATTTCCGCCAGCGCCCGCTCGACCGAGACCGAATCACTGACATCCAGCACCACACCGCCACCGGCATAACCGGCTTCGGCGAAAGACGCGCTAATGGCATCAGCACCAGTGGCCGAAGTGGCGGTACCAACCACAGTGAAGCCGTCTTGCGCCAGACGGGTAGCGATGGCCCGGCCGATACCGCGACTGGCACCGGTGACCAGTGCCACTTTGGTCTGCTCTGTCATTGTTATCCTCCCAGCGCCTGATCAAAGGCATCCGCATTTTCCAGCGCGGACACCGTCATGTCCTTGTCAATCCTCTTAACCAGACCTGACAGCACCTTGCCGGGCCCGCATTCATACGCGCGCGAAACACCTTCCACGCTCAAGCGCTGAACAGTCTCGACCCAACGTACCGGCGAGTACAACTGGCGCACCAGTGCATCACGAATCTGTGACGAATCGGTTGCCATCGCCACATCGGTATTGTTGATCACCGGAATCTCGGCAGCATGCATGCTCATACTGGCCAGCACTTCAGCGAGCTGCTCCGCCGCCGGTTTCATCAATGCGCAGTGTGACGGCACACTGACCGGCAAGGCCATGGCGCGTTTGGCACCGGCCGCCTTGCAGGCAGCCATGGCGCGCTCGACAGCGGCCGTGCTGCCGGCAATCACCACCTGGCCCGGGGCATTGAGATTCACGGCTTCCACCACATCACCCTCGGCAGCGCCAGCGCAGGCAACACGCACCTGATCATCTTCAAGGCCGAGAATGGCAGCCATGGCCCCCGTACCAGCCGGCACTGCCTGCTGCATCAACTGACCGCGCTTTTCTACCAGCCTCACACCGTCGCCCAGGTTGAACACGCCGGCGCACACCAGCGCAGTGTACTCGCCAAGACTGTGACCGGCGAGAAAAGCCGGACGGCCGCCGCCACGCTGGAGCCACAAACGCCACAGCGCGACACCACTGGCCAGCAATGCCGGCTGGGTCCGGTCGGTGCTGTTCAACGCCTCTGCCGGGCCATCCTGAATCAACGCCCAGAGGTCGTAGCCCAGCGCGCCGGAGGCCTCCTGAAAAGTTTGCCGGACCATGGTTTCGCTGCCGAGATCAGCCAGCATGCCGACACTTTGCGAACCCTGCCCCGGAAACAGAAAGGCACTCTTGCTCATTTATTTTCTCCTGCTTCAATAACCGGCGACTGCGCCAGCCCGGCACGGATCAGTGCCGGCACATTGCGCTCTGCCTCATGAATAGCCACGCGCAGGGCGCTGACAAATCCGCTCACATCAGCGCCGCCATGGCTCTTCACCACAATGCCATTCAGCCCCACCAGACTGGCGCCGTTGTAGCGCTGCGGATCCAGGCGTTGCTTTAGCCCGCGCAGTACCGGCAATGCCATCACGCCGGACAATTTATTCAACCACGAGATGGCAATTTCCTCGCGAATCATATGACCGATCATCGATGCCACGCCTTCCATGGTTTTCAACGCAACATTGCCGACAAAACCATCGCTGACAACGACATCAACATCGCCGTTGAAAATACCGTTCCCTTCAACAAAGCCGATGTAGTTCAGCAACGGATGCTTCTCAAGCAAGCGCGCCGCTTCCTTGATCTGCTCGTTACCCTTGATGTCTTCCTCGCCGATATTGAGCAGTGCCACCCGCGGCTTTTCAATACCATCCACAGCGCGCACCAGCGCACTGCCCATGATTGCGAATTGGAGCAAATGTTGTGGTTCGGAATCGACATTAGCGCCAAGATCAAGCATATGGCACTGACCCTTGCAGGTCGGAATGGGAGCGCAGATTGCCGGTCGCTCGATTCCCGGCAGGGTTTTCAGCACAAACCGGGAAAGCGCCATCAGGGCACCGGTATTGCCGGCACTCACTGCAGCCTGGGCACGACCGTCACGGACCTGATTGATAGCAATACGCATGGAAGACTGCTTTTTATTTCGCAGCGCCACTGCCACCGGATCATCCATGGTGACCACCTCGGTGGCCGGCACCAGCTCCAGCCGCGGATGATTCAACAGACCTGCCGCTGCAAGGGCTTGTTCAGCGGGCTCCTGCAAGGCAACAAACAGCACGCGGACATTGTCGTGACCGGCCAGCAGCTGCGCCACCGACGGCACCGTTACTGCCAGACCGGCATCACCGCCCATGCCATCTACCGCCAGTGTCACCTGCGCCATACACTCTCCGATCCGTACTGTTGCTCTGAACGGCGGCCACTATGCCGGAAAATGGCCAGGGTTTCTGCTTTGTGTTTGTAAGAAAAACGCAACACCAGAAACAAAAACGGGAGCCGCAGCTCCCGTCGTTGTCGAGTCAGGAATTATTCCTGATCGTCATCAATTTCCACCGCCTGGGTGATCACCTGACGGCCACGGTAGTAGCCATCCGGGGTGATGTGGTGGCGGCGATGTACTTCGCCAGTGGTGCTGTCCACGCTCAGGGTCGGTTTGCTCAGCGCATCGTGGGAACGACGCATGCCGCGCTTGGATCGGGTGGTATGTGCCTGTTGAACTGCCATGGTGCGCTCCTGTTAATCGTCCCGGCTCTTGAGCTGAGCCAGCACTGCAAAGGGGTTATCCCGTTTTGACTCTGCCGCTGCCGCAGGCTCTGCAGACTTGTGCAGCACCGTCGGACATTGTTCATGCATGGCCACCAGCGGCAGCGCCAGCAATAACTCTTCTTCCAGTAACTCGCTGAGAATGATTTTCTCATCGGTCACCAGCCACGGATCCAGATGCTCAGGCAATGCCTTGATCTGATCCTCGTCGTACACCATCACCAGCGCGGGATGTGCCTCAACGCTGCAGCGTACCGGTTCCAGACAACGCTGACAGATCATCATCAGGGACGTTTTCACCGTACCGCTGACACACTGCCGGCGCTCTTCGTCGCGGCCAAAGCGAAGCGCCACCTCGACGATTTCGTCCTGACTGTCGCGAAATTCCGCCAGTCGGGGCAACCGTGCTACGGTGGTCTCACCCTTGATTTCAGCTTCCTGATCGGCCAGTTTGCGCGGCTCAAGAAACGACGGAAGTTGCCCGGAAAACATAGGCGCGCAATTCTAGAGATGCGCCTGCCCCCTGTCAAAGCCAATTTCACCGGTTAACTGCTTGAGCATAAAGCCTTTTTGACAGGACAATCGCGACCTTCGACAAGGAGCCCGAATATGGCCACTGAACACCCGCCACTGGTACTGGCCTCGTCATCGCCGTTTCGCCGCGAGTTGCTGGCCCGGCTTGGCCTGTCGTTCCTGAGCGACAGCCCCGATATTGACGAGAGCCGCAGGGACGGCGAGACCGCGGAGGCGCTGGTTCAGCGGCTGGCGCTGGAGAAGGCTCAAGCGGTGGCAGCACGCCATCCGGGCGCGCTGGTTATCGGTTCGGACCAAGTGGCTGTGCTGGCCGATGGCAGCATCCTCGGCAAGCCGGGCAGCGAAGATCGGGCCATTGAGCAGCTGCAGCAAGCCAGCGGCAGCACGGTCACCTTCCTGACCGGGTTATGCCTGTATAACGCCGGCAGCGGCCGGCATCAGCTCTGCTGCGAGCCGTTCCGGGTGCATTTCCGCGAGCTTGGCCGGGAAGCCATCCGTGCCTATATAAAGAAGGAACAGCCGCTGAACTGTGCCGGCAGCTTCAAGTCGGAAGGCCTTGGTATCACCCTGTTCCGGAAACTGGAAGGGGACGACCCGAACGCCCTGATCGGCCTGCCATTGATCCGGCTGACCGACATGCTAGCCGGGGAAGGCATCGCCCTCCCCTGATGTACTGCAATAGCCCTCGATCGAGGGCTATTGCAGGGAGATATCGCGGTCGATCGACCGCTGCTACCGTACCGTCATCCTGCCCAGCGCGTTGGCAATGCCCTGGCCAACCTGCGTGCCGAGCTTGCTGAGCAGATCGTCCAGCGGGTGGCGGCGCGGGGTGTAGTCGACCATCTCTTCAATGCCAATGACGTCACGGGATACCTGGCCCGGGCTGCCCAGACCATCGACCAACCCCAGTGCTTTGGCCTGCTCGCCAGTCCAGAACAGACCGGAGAAGATCTCCTTGTCACGCCCTTCGACCAGACGCTCGCCTCGACCTTGCCTGACTGCATCAATAAACTGACGGTGAATTTCATCAAGCATGTTCTGGACATGCTTCTGCTGGTCCGCGTTCACTGGTGCAAACGGATCCATCAACGCCTTGTTCTCACCCGCCGTCATAACGCGTCGTTCAACACCCAGCTTGTCGATCGTTTCGGTAAAACCGAAACCGGCCATGATCACTCCGATGGAACCGACAATGCTGGCCTGGTCGGCGTAGATTTCATCCGCCGCTGCGGCAATGTAGTAGGCACCGGATGCACCGATATCGGTAATCACTGCATAAACTTTCTTGTTCGGGTGTTGCTCACGCAAACGCAGGATTTCCCGATAAACATAGGCTGATTGCACCGGCGAACCGCCCGGGCTGTTGATACGCAGGATCACGGCCTTGCTGTCCTTTGCATCGAACGCTTCGCGCAACCCGGTAACAATCACGTCAGCACTGGCGTCAGCACCGTCAGCGATCACCCCCGACACATCAATAATGCCAACATGGTCACCGGAAACCGGCACCGACATGCCGACGCGCCCCGGCAGGAACAGCACCAGCAAAAGGAACAGATAGGCAAACGTCATCAGACGGAAAAAAATTGTCCAGCGACGCTGCTTGCGACTTTCGTCATGCACTGACAACACAAGCTTTTCCAGCAGTTTCCACTCGCGGTCGGACTGCGGCCGACCACCCTGATTCACATCCATCAGGCAATCTCCAGGTTGGTAAGAAGCGGCAGGATACCGCGAATATCATCCAGCACCATACCGGATGAATATTGCATCAGAAGATCACGCGGATGCGCGCCCCAGGTCACCGCAACAGATTCCACCCCGGCGTTGCGGGCCATTTCCAGATCAAAGCTGGTATCGCCCACCACCAGCGCACGGTCGGCGGCAACATCAAGCGCATCAAGCAACTCATGCACCATGGCCGGGTGCGGTTTGGAGCGGGACTCATCGGCGCAGCGTGAGGCCGCAAAGTAACCGGCCAGATCACTGCCCTGCCAGACCCGGTCCAGACCACGCCGGCTTTTACCCGTTGCCACCGCCATGAGTACACCACGTCCGGCAAGCTCGTCGAGCAGCTCGCGCACACCGGGAAACAGGACGCTGGGCACCGCTTCGGCGGCAATAAAATGGCGCGCATAGTGCTGGCGCATGTTTTCCGCGTCGTCCTGACCGATCCCCGGATACAGGGTGCGGATCGCCTCGGGCAGGCCCAGCCCGATAATCGAGCGGGCCTGCTCCGGCGCCAGCACCGGCAACCGGGCATCCGCTGCGGCCAGGCACAGGCATTCGACGATACGACCGGTGGAATCCATCAGCGTACCGTCCCAGTCAAAAATGACCAGTTGCTTCATCCGATTTTTTCCTTCTTCAGCACAGTGCGAGCATGTTCAAAGGCTTCATCCAGCGGCGCTTCAATCGACAGCTGGGCACCGGTTTCCGGATGGCGCAGCCGCAGTGAACGGGCGTGCAGACACAGGCGCTGGATGCCAAGCTGTTTGAGCCTCTCATTAACCGTCGTACTGCCATATTTACTATCGCCGAGCAGCGGAAAACCACCGTACTGGGCGTGCACACGAATCTGATGGGTACGGCCGGTGCCCAGGGTCGCCTCGACCAGCTGGGTATCGGCCAGACGCTCAAGCAGCCGGAATTCGGTATCCGACGGCTTGCCTTCACGAGACACCCGCACCACCCGCTCGTTATTGCTGTTGGCCAGCTTCAACAAAGGCGCATCAATAGACCGTGCCTGCCCCTTGAAGCCATGACACAGCAGCCAGTAGCGCTTCTCCACCCCACCGCTCTGCATCAGTTTCTGCAGCCGGCGCAGGAAGCTGCGCTTGCGCGCCACCATGATCAGACCAGAGGTGTCGCGGTCGAGCCGGTGCACCAGTTCGAGCTGGTCCTCACCGGGGCGCAGTGCCCGCAGGGTTTCGATCAGGCCAAGGCTGACGCCGCTGCCGCCGTGAACGGCGAGGCCGGCTGGCTTGTTGTAGACCAGCAGCCAGTCATCTTCATAGACCAGCCCGCGCGCCAGCCGCTCGGCCAGCCCGGCACCTACGGCCGGGGCAACGGTGGCCTCGGCCACCCGGACCGGTGGAATCCGGACTTCGTCGCCCTGCGCCAGGCGGGTGGTCTGGGAGGCCCGCTTTTTATTCACCCGCACCTGTCCGTCGCGGATGATGCGATAGATGCGGGATTTGGGGACACCCTTGAGATGGCCAATCAGGAAGTTATCCAGCCGTTGGCCGACGCGATCTTCGCCGATGCTGACAAAGGTGACTTTGGGAGGGACAGGTTCTGACATGGCGGCGATTCTAGCGAGTGTCGGACGGCTTTGCCCGGGTAATTTGGGGCTCAGAGTCTGATTGCAGGGAAGTCAGGCTGCTTGTGCTGAACGCTCTGGCAGCTTCGAAGCCGGATCGAGTGAGTGTCTGCCCTTCCCGGGACCCGCCGTGAACCCATCCATGGGGGCTTGGGTTCGGCATCCCTGCCTCACACAGTCCCGGGAAGGGCAGGCACTAACTCGATCCTGTTACTGGCAGAGCCTCAACATCACAGGCTTCGAAAAAAGGCCAACAACCCGTTTTTCCAAATCGAAGCTGCCAAACGATCGGCTGCACAGTGCAGGCAGGAGTGGGTATCAGGCCCTGCCGGGACTGTGTGAGACAGGGATGTCGAACACAAGCC
>JBECKT010000168.1:0-6852 GCA_040235405.1 Alcanivoracaceae bacterium | reverse complement strand
CATCAATAGTTTCGTACTGCATCAATGCCTGCGCCATGGCCTCAAGCTTGTCACGGTTGCCTTCGAGAATCTTTTTTGCCCGGCCGTAGCACATGTCAATAATGGCACGCACTTCACGGTCGATCTCTTCAGCGGTCTGCTCGGAGACATGCTTGCGCTGGGTCACTGACTTGCCAAGAAACACCTCACCCTCATCTTCTTCATAGGCCAGCGGGCCGAGCTTCTCGGACAGCCCCCACTTGGTCACCATGGCCCTGGCCATCTTGGTGGCACGCTCGATGTCGTTGGATGCCCCGGTGGTGACGCCATCGAACCCAAGCGTCAGCTCCTCGGCAATCCGGCCACCAAACAGCGAGCAGATCATGCTTTCCAATGCACGTTTGGACTGCGAGTACTTGTCTTCTTCCGGCAGGTACATGGTCACACCCAAGGCTCGACCACGGGGAATAATGCTGACCTTGTAGACCGGGTCATGCTCCGGCACCAGCCGCCCCACAATGGCATGGCCGGCCTCGTGGTAAGCCGTATTCAGTTTTTCCTTTTCGTTCATCACCATGGAGCGACGTTCGGCGCCCATCATGATCTTGTCTTTGGCCTTCTCGAACTCTTCCATGTTGACCACGCGCTTGTTGGCGCGGGCTGCAAACAGGGCCGCTTCATTCACCAGGTTGGCAAGGTCGGCACCGGAAAACCCCGGGGTGCCACGGGCAATCAAGGCCGGCTTGACATCGTCCGCCACCGGCACGCTACGCATGTGCACTTTCAGAATCTGCTCACGACCACGGACATCCGGCAGCGGCACCACCACCTGACGGTCAAAACGGCCCGGCCGCAGCAGCGCGGCATCCAGCACGTCCGGACGGTTGGTGGCAGCGATAACGATAATGCCTTCGGTGCCTTCGAAACCGTCCATCTCTACCAGCAGCTGGTTCAGGGTCTGCTCGCGCTCGTCATGGCCACCGCCAAGACCGGCGCCACGGGAACGGCCGACTGCGTCAATCTCGTCGATAAAGATAATGCAGGGCGCATGTTTCTTGGCCTGCTCGAACATGTCCCGAACACGGGACGCGCCGACACCGACAAACATCTCGACAAAATCAGAACCGGAAATCGAGAAGAACGGCACCTTGGCTTCACCGGCGATAGCCTTCGCCAGCAGCGTCTTACCGGTACCCGGCGAACCCACCATCAGCACACCACGGGGAATCTTGCCCCCGAGGCGCTGGAACTTGCCCGGGTCACGCAGAAACTCGACCAGCTCCTGCACTTCATCCTTGGCTTCCTCGACGCCGGCGACATCAGCAAACGTGGTCTTGATCTGATCCTCTCCCAGCAGACGGGCCCGGCTCTTGCCGAACGTCATCGGCCCGGCGCCGCCACGGCCACCACCTTGCATCTGCCGCATGAAGAAAATAAAGATCGCCAGGATCAGCAGGATCGGCAGAATCGACAGGAACAGCTGGGTCAGAAAACTTTGCCGCTCCGGTTCGCGACCGATAATTTCCACGCCATTGGCATGTAAAGTCGGCAGCAAATCCAGATCCAGCACCGGCGGCTTGATGGTTTCAAAACGCCCGCCACTGGACAGCTCGCCAATCATCCGCGAGTCATCAATGGTGACCTTCCTGACCTCGCCACGCTCGACACGGGTGATGAACTCGGAATAGGTCATCGCCTGATTGGTGGCCTGCGGACTGATGCTCTGGGCGACGATATAGAGCACACCGGCGATTACCAGCCACAGGACGATATTACGGGTCATGTCATTCAAGCTGCACCTCTAGCCCGGGCTTTACCGGGAGGTTCGGGACGTTCGGACGTCCAAATTACACCATTTTCAGGCCTGACCCCAGCAGATAGACCTCGTTGGAACGAGGCCTGCTGGCAGCAGGCTTGCGTGTCACTACGCTACGGAAGCTGTCGTGAAGGGTCCGTCGGAACTCCTCGATGCCCTCGCCCTGAAACACCTTGACCAGAAAGCGGCCCTCCGGTTCGAGCACAGACCGGGCCATATCCAGCGCCAGCTCGGCCAGATACATGGCTCGCGGCAGGTCGGCGCCACGGTTACCACTCATATTGGGGGCCATATCGGAAATCACAAGGTCGACCTTGCCGCCGCCGAGCGCATCCAGCAGTTGCCGGAAGACCTCTTCTTCCCGGAAATCGCCCTGAATGAAGGTGACCCCGGCCAGCGGCTCCATCGCCAGGATGTCAGAGGCCAGCACCAGTCCTTTGTCACCCACCAGTCGTGCCGCCACCTGCGACCAGCCGCCCGGCGCCGCACCAAGGTCCAGCACTCTCAGGCCGGGCCGGAACAGTTTGTCTTTGTCGTTGATTTCCAACAACTTGTAGCACGCCCGGGAGCGGTACCCCTCGGTCTGCGCGCGTGCCACCCAGGGATCATCGAAATGCTCCTTGAGCCAGCGCTGACTGCTTTTTGAACGTGCCATCGGATACCGTATCGGGATTGTGTTGTCGCGGTTAGAATACCCGCCCTTTTGAATCAGCGCATGACCGGCAAGTAATCCGGCCACGCCCAGCGGAGAACACCATGTCCCTCAGCCCCCAGGACCGCAAGCGCCTGAAAGCCATTGGTCACCATCTGAACGCGATCCTGATTTTCGGTGACAAGGGTCTCAGCGACAGTTTTATCGAGGAGCTTAACCTGCGCCTGGAAGACCACGAGCTGATCAAGGTGCGGGTCAACGCCGAAAGCCGGGAAGATCGCCACGAAGTCGTTGCCGCCATGTGTGCGGCTGGCGAGTGCGAGCTGGTCCAGTTGATCGGCAAGATCGCCGTGCTCTACCGGGCGGCGAAAAAGCCGAACCCGAAACTTTCCAACCTGTTGCGTTTCTCGGCTCGCTAAGGAGTCTCTGAACAACCCGCAGGAGCGGCCGATCGGCCGCTCCTACTGCCGCGGTTCGGCACACCAAGCGATTATCGGGGGCGACTGTGCCGAACCGTGGGCAGACAGCGCCCTCCCTCTATTGGCACCCAAAGCTTCCGGCAGCCAACTCAGGCAACAGCCTCAGATATGCTCAACCTTTTCGATTTCGTACTCAACCTTGCCGCCCGGGGTTTCGATCTCCACCGAGTCCCCTTCGCTTTTACCCAACAGGCCACGAGCAATCGGTGAAGCCGCAGAAATCCGGCCCTGCTTGATGTCGGCCTCATCGTCACCAACGATGCGATAGGTTTTACTCTCGTCGGTGTCGACATTGATGATCGTCACGGTGCAGCCGAACACCACCTTGCCGGTGTAGGGAATGCTGCGGATATCAATAATCTGCACAGCAGACAGCTTGCCCTCGATATCGGCAATCCGACCCTCGATAAAACCCTGCTCTTCGCGGGCCGCATGGTACTCGGCATTTTCCTTCAAATCGCCATGCTCACGCGCCTCGGCAATCGCCTTGGAAATACGCGGCCGCTCTGTCGTCTTCAGGCGCTGAAGTTCTTCTTCCAGCGCCTTGGCACCTTCTATGGTCATGGGAAAGCGTTGCATGATTAAACTCCTGCCAGCTCGGCGTGCATGTCCTGCAAACGCCGCACCTGAATCTCACCATCAATGGCCAGTGACTGGCAAACCGCCTTGGCCGCGGCGATGGTGGTGGTGTAGTAAATTTTGCGCTGCAGGGCTGAACGACGGATCGCGAACGAATCCCTGATTGCCTGCTTGCCTTCGGTAGTATTGACGATCAGATCGACTTCGCCGTTCTTGATCATATCGACAATATGCGGACGCCCTTCCAGCACCTTGTTGACCGGTGTCACCATCAGCCCTGCCGCCTCGATCACTGCAGCAGTACCACGGGTGGCCACCAGCTTGAAGCCCAACCGGGTCAACTCGCGAGCCACTTCGATCGCGCCAGGCTTGTCGACTTCGCGCACGGAAATAAACGCAGTGCCGCTACGCGGGATACGCTCACCGGCACCCAGAGCCGCCTTGCCATAGGCCTCGGCAAAGGTGTCACCGACACCCATTACCTCGCCGGTGGATTTCATTTCCGGGCCGAGAATCGGGTCCACTTTCTGGAACTTCGCGAACGGGAATACCGCCTCCTTGACATGGAAGCGCGACGGCACGATTTCACGAGTGAAATTCTGCTCGGCCAGCGTTTTGCCCGCCATGCAGCGAGCCGCCACCTTGGCCAGCGACACGCCGATACACTTGGACACGAACGGCACGGTCCGGGACGCACGCGGGTTCACTTCCAGCACATAGACTTCGCCGTCCTTGACCGCAAACTGAACATTCATCAGACCGATCACACCCAGTTCCCGCGCCATCGCCGCGGACTGCTCACGCATCACATTCTGCAACTTCTCGTCGAGTGCGTAAGGCGGCAGCGAGCAGGCCGAGTCACCGGAGTGTACGCCAGCCTGTTCGATATGCTGCATGATCCCACCAATGACCACATCCTTGCCGTCGGACACCGCATCGACATCGGTTTCAATGGCGTCATCAAGGAAGCGGTCGAGCAGTACCGGTGAATCGTTGGACACCTTCACCGCGTTCTTCATGTAGTTACGCAGCTCGTCCTCGTTATAGACGATCTCCATGGCCCGACCACCGAGCACGTAGGACGGCCGCACCACCAGCGGATAACCGATTTCCGCCGCCAGCCGCACACCGTCTTCAATGCTGCGGGCGGTACGGTTGGGCGGCTGCTTCAGGCCAAGCTTGTTGACCATCTGCTGGAAACGCTCGCGGTCTTCCGCTTCATCAATGGCGTCCGGGCTGGTGCCGATAATCGGCACCCCGGCGGCCTGCAGGGCGCGCGCCAGTTTCAGCGGTGTCTGCCCACCGTACTGAACGATCACGCCTTTCGGCTTCTCGATGTGGCAAATCTCGAGCACGTCTTCCAGCGTCACCGGCTCGAAGAACAGGCGATCGGAAGTGTCGTAATCGGTGGACACGGTTTCCGGATTACAGTTGACCATAATGGTCTCGTAACCGTCTTCACGCATGGCCAGCGCGGCGTGCACACAGCAGTAATCAAACTCGATGCCCTGACCAATCCGGTTCGGGCCGCCACCGAGCACCATGATCTTGTCACGGCTGGAAGGGTTAGCTTCGCACTCTTCGTCATAGGTCGAGTACATGTAAGCGGTATCGGTGGAGAATTCCGCCGCGCAGGTATCCACGCGCTTGTACACCGGGCGCAGGCCAAACTCGTGCCGACGGGCACGCAAATCCGCTTCCTTGACGCCCAGCAGGCGGGCCAGACGGGCATCGGAGAAACCCTTGCGCTTCAGGCGATACAGGGTGTCGCGCTCCAGCGCGGTGTAGGTCGAGGCCGCCAGCACCTGCTCTTCGCGAATCAGGTCTTCGATCTGCACCAGAAACCAGTGATCGATCCTGGTCAGCTGATACAGCTCTTCGACGCTATAGCCGGCACGGAAAGCATCGCCCAGCACCCAGATGCGATCCGGGCGCGGGGTCGCCAGCGCCAGAGCAACCTGGGTACGCAAATCGCCTTCTGCCGGATCCAGCGCCGGGTCAAATCCGGTGGAATCGGTCTCCAGACCACGCAGCGCTTTCTGCATGGATTCCTGGAAATTACGACCAATTGCCATGACTTCACCGACCGACTTCATCTGCGTGGTCAACACCGGGTCAGCTTCGGAAAATTTTTCAAAGTTGAAACGCGGAATCTTGGTAACCACATAATCAATCGACGGCTCGAACGAAGCCGGGGTCTTGCCGCCGGTAATGTCGTTCTGCAGCTCATCCAGCGTATATCCGACCGCCAGCTTGGCCGCGACCTTGGCAATCGGGAAGCCGGTAGCCTTGGACGCCAGCGCCGAGGAACGCGATACCCGCGGGTTCATTTCAATCACCACCATGCGGCCGGTATCCGGGCAGACACCGAACTGCACGTTCGAGCCGCCGGTTTCGACGCCGATCTCACGCAGTACCGCCAGCGAGGCGTTACGCATGATCTGGTATTCCTTGTCGGTCAGGGTCTGTGCCGGGGCAACGGTAATCGAGTCACCGGTGTGCACGCCCATCGGGTCAAAGTTTTCGATTGAGCAAACGATGATGCAGTTGTCCTTTTTGTCGCGGACCACCTCCATTTCGTACTCTTTCCAGCCGAGCAGGGATTCATCAATCAGCAGCTCGCGGGTCGGCGACAGATCCAGACCGCGCTGGCAGATCTCTTCAAATTCTTCGCGGTTATAGGCAATCCCGCCACCGGAGCCGCCCATGGTAAAGCTCGGCCGGATAATGCAGGGAAAGCCAATCGAATCGAGCACCTGAAATGCTTCTTCCATGCTATGGGCAATGGACGCACGCGGGCACTCGAGACCAATCGACTTCATCGCCTTGTCGAAACGCTGACGGTCTTCCGCTTTATCAATCGCATCGGCATTGGCGCCGATCATTTCCACGCCATGCTTGTCGAGGACACCGTGACGGGCCAGATCCAGCGCGCAGTTCAGCGCAGTCTGGCCACCCATGGTTGGCAGCAACGCATCCGGCTTTTCTTTCTCGATGATTTTTTCCACCGTCTGCCAGGTGATCGGCTCGATGTAGGTAGCGTCCGCCATGGCCGGGTCGGTCATGATGGTGGCCGGGTTCGAATTCACCAGAATGACGCGGTAGCCTTCCTCGCGCAGGGCCTTGCAGGCCTGGGCTCCGGAGTAATCAAACTCACAGGCCTGACCGATCACAATCGGACCGGCGCCGATGATAAGGATGCTCTGGATATCAGTTCTTTTCGGCATGTTCTCTACCAGTCAATTCTGCAAACCCGCCACGCGGGACGTCCGACACAAACGGCCTTAGCGGGCCGCTTCCATCAGCTCGATAAAATGATCAAACAGTGGCGCCGCATCGTGCGGGCC
>JBECKT010000159.1:0-34232 GCA_040235405.1 Alcanivoracaceae bacterium | reverse complement strand
TGCCTTGGGCGCTGAAGTTTATCTGGGCTCCGTGGGTGGATTATCTTGGCCGAGGCGCTAGCAGTCACCGCAAGCGCTGGATTGTCGGTTGCCAGCTACTGGCGGTAGTGATTCTTGCGCTGATGGCTCTGTTGCCGATGTCGCCGCTGACCCCAGCAGTGTTCCTGTGGCTGCTCGGGCTGCTGTTTCTGCTCAACCTCTGCTTTGCCACACATGACATTGCCAGTGATGGTCTGGCTGTGCGCCTGTTGCCGGTCGGTTTGCGCGGCATTGGCAACAGTCTGCAGACTGGCGGTTATAAAGTCGGCCTGCTGACTGGCGGCGCACTGTTGCTCTGGCTGGTTGGAGAGATTGGCTGGCCAAGAACCCTGTTTCTGGCGATGGCGGCCCTGCTGGCGCTGTTGTTGCCGGTTCTGCGTTATCCGGAGCCGGCCCAGCCGCTGGCAGGGCCGTCGCCGTCGCCCGGTTGGCGTTGGTGGCTGGCCGAGCTCTGGCGCTTCTGGGGTAGGCCGGGGATGGGCTGGTGGTTGGCGCTGTTACTGATCTATAAGGTCGGGGACAGTTTCGGCACCCGTATGATCAAGCCATTTCTGGTCGATCAGCGCTGGACCCTGGCTGAGATTGCCTTGCTCGATCTGGCTGCATCTGCGGCAGGTTTGCTGGCGGTGGTACTGGCCGGCCTGCTGCTGATGCGGATCACCCGGCAGCAGGCGCTGATATCCTTCGCCCTGCTCCAGGCCCTGGCGTTCGCCGGTTGGGCCTGGGCAACGCTGTCTCCAACCAGAGAACTGGTCTGGGTGATGGCGATTACCGAGCAGTGTGCGGACGGTTTGGCAACAGTAGCGTTGTTCACGGTAATGATGGATCGTTGCCGGCCCCTTCATGAGGGTAGCGATTACACTTTGCAGGCGTCCGTAATGTTGATGGCATCCGGGCTTTTTACTCTGGGCAGTGGCTTCAGCGCAGCAGCATTTGGCTACAGCGTGCATTTTGCACTGGCCGGGGCACTGGCGCTGGCCGCTATAATACCCGCCGTTTTCTGGGGCCGGATGGAGCAGGGTAGTCATGAGCGACCATGAGCAGGCAGTCAATCAACTGGATGCCCGCGGGCTGGTTTGCCCGGAACCTGTCATGCTGCTGCATAGCCGGGTGCGCTCAATGGCGCCGGGAGAAGAGCTGGAAATGCTGGCCACGGATCCCTCCACCGAGCGAGATGTGCCTAAATTCTGTCAGTTTCTCGGCCATACACTGGTTCGCCATGAACAAGATGGCGATCTGTTTCGTTACCTGATTCGCAAGAAGGGAGCCTGATTCGGTGCTGCTCAATATTGGTTTGATCATTGCTGGTTTTGTCGTTCTGGTATTTGGTGCCGGCTGGCTTGTCAAAGGCGCTTCCCGGCTGGCGTTGTCGCTGGGTATGACGCCATTGGTGGTGGGCCTGACCGTGGTCGCGTTCGGTACCAGTGCGCCGGAACTGGCGGTAAGTGTGGCGTCGGCCTGGTCCGGGCAGGCCGATCTGGCGGTCGGCAATGTGGTTGGCTCCAATATTGCCAACGTTTTGCTGATTCTCGGCATATCTGCACTGGTTGCACCGCTGGTGGTGAATCAGCAACTGGTGCGGCTGGATGTACCGATCATGCTCGGTGCCACGGTGTTGTTCTATGTACTGAGTCTGGATGGTCGTATCAATCTCTGGGACAGCATACTGCTGGCTGGCGGCATCGTAACTTATGTGGTGTTTCTGATCCGCGAAAGCCGTCGCGAGAAAAGTGCGCTGGTGCTGGCCGAGTACGAGGAGGCGGTGGAATCCGGCGGCACTCTGACCGGCGACATCCTGTGGATGGTGGCGGGCCTGGTCGGTCTGGTTGCCGGCGCCCAGTTACTGGTTGAAGGTGCAGTCTCTCTGGCGCGCCATTTCGGCGTCAGCGAGCTGATGATTGGTCTGACCGTGCTGGCGATTGGTACATCCCTGCCGGAGCTGGCCACATCGGTGGTGGCGGCAATGCGCGGTGAGCGCGATATTGCCGTGGGCAATGTGGTGGGCTCGAATATTTTCAATCTGCTTTCGGTGCTCGGTTTTACCGGCCTGGTCTCGCTCGGCCAGTTGCCGGTGGCGCCGGCAGCACTGGCGCTGGATATTCCGGTGATGCTGGGTGTGGCGCTGTTGTGTGTGCCGATATTCCGGGCCGGATTTGTCGTGACCCGCGCCAATGGCGTGTTGTTTATCCTCTGCTATATCGCTTATCTGGCCTGGCTGGTGCTGGTCAATACCGGTGCCGCGATACCGGGCTGGATCCCGGCGCTGTTGCTGGGTGGGCTGATCCCGCTGGCGATTGTCTTTACTCTGGTCTCATTCGTCATGTCGGTCAGTAACGAGAAAACCGGCGGTGCGGATCATTGATCCCGCTCCGCCGCCAGTACTGAAATCGCCGCCAGAGTTTCCGGATCACGTTCCTTGATCCGGTTTGCCACCTGATGCTGGAAAAAATAACGGAAGGTGGGCTGGTCCTGGGCTGCATGCAGACACGGATCGCCGGGTAACACCGGCGTGCTGGTCACCTCACCTTCTTCAATTACCATGGCGAGCAGGCGGCCATCGCCGGTCAATCGCCAGCTGACCACCTCAAGCAGGCTGATGCTGTGAAAGCCGTCGCTGGAAAATACCGCATGGGTGCCAATGGCGTCCGGGACCTCCTGTACCACCTCCTCAGAGGCTGAGGCCTTGCCGAAGAATTCCACGGCGGCGCGCAGTTCGTCCGCCTTGTACTGCGGCGCCTCGGTAAACAGGTAGCTGCTGTGGGGCAAGCGGTAACCTTCCCAGCGCCCGTTTAACGGATCTTCCAACTCTGAACTGGGTACCACCGCATCCAGCCACGGCACCATGGCGACGACGTCGTCGTTATCGAGCAAAGCCCAGCAGAGGATCTTTACCGAGAACAGGGTGTCCGGATGGCGATCATTGGCGTAGAGCAATTCCAGGCCGTCGTTCTCGGGGGAAACGCGGACGATGCGGGGTTTCGCGGCCTGATGGCGCGGAATCAGCGGCACTACATTGTGTGGCAGTGCTTTACCGGCGGTGGCCGGTCGGTGCTGGAAGCCCATGGGGATCTCCCTTGGCGGAACCAGGCTGACAGTGCCTTGACCGACGGGGTCAGGGGACGCCGGGTCGCGGCGACTGTCACTGACACCCTAGCGCGGGCTTTTCCCGGCGACAACCCTGGCCGGGAAAATTGACGGACAGACGGTAGTTGGCGCCGGGTCAGCGTGTTGCGGCGCTGGCAGCAAACTGCCGCAGTCGGAAACGCAGCCGTACGGTAAGCATCAATGCTGCCGCGGTCAGGCCGCTGAGTAGCCCGATCCAGAAGCCCTCTGGCCCCATTGGCGCCAGCAGCAGGTCGGTCATGGCCAGACAGTACCCTACTGGCAGGCCGATTCCCCAGTAGGCCAGCAGGGTGATGAACATCGGCACAGTGGTGTCCTCAAAGCCCCGCAGGGTGCCACTCACAGTGACCTGCCAGGCATCAGAGAGCTGGTACAGGGCGGCATAGAGCAGCAGGCCGGAGGCCACTGATCGTACTGCCGGGTTATTGCTGTATAGCCAGGGAACCTGATGCCGGAGCAGAAACAGCAGAGTCCCGGCGACCAGGCCGATCATAAGGGTTAGCAGCAGAGCGCAGCGGGATGCCAGTTGTACTGCTTCAAGGTCACGCTGGCCGCGGCCGCGACCCACCCTGACGGTAACGGCCAGCGCCAGGCTCAGTGGAATCATGAACAGCAGGCCGGTGAAGTTCAGCGCCACCTGATGGCCGGCAACCACCGTCGGCCCCAGACTGCTGATCAGCAGGGCAATCATGGCGAAGATGCTGACCTCAAAGAAGATCGATAGCCCTACCGGTAAACCGAGCCGGAAAATGTACCAGGCGGTGGCCGGTTCAAGGTGGGTCTGGCGGAAATGCAGGCGGGCGCTGGCATAAACCGGATGACGGCGTATGTAGCCGCCCATCATCAGTGCCATGCACCAGAACACCAGTGATGTGGCCCAGCCGCAGCCGACCCCGCCGAGTGCCGGCAGGCCGAATTTTCCGTAGATCAGAACGTAGTTGCTGGGGATATTGATCAGCAGGCCGATAACGCTGATCCACAGTACCGGCCGGGTGTGTGACATGGCCTCGGTATAGCTGCGCAGGGTCAGAAACAGGGCGGCACCGGGCATGCCCCAGCTGAGCGCGTTCAGGTAGCCCTCGACTTTCGGCCGCAGTAACGGATCAACGTCCATCCATGCCAGCACCGGCGCCATGCTGCGCAGCACCAGCGCTGCAATCAGGCCAAGCCCGATGGCCAGCCACAGGCCCTGCTGGGCAACAGGATTGATACGGTGGTAGGCTTTCGCGCCGAGTTTTCGCGACAGTATCGGGGTGGCACTCATCAACACCCCGGTCATGAACAGATAGACCGGCACCCAGACGCTGGCACCGACTGCGACTGCGGCCAGGTCTACCGAGCTGACCCGGCCTGCCATCACGGTATCGACAAAGCCGTTTGCGGTCTGCGCGAGCTGGCCGCCGAGAATGGGTAATGCCAAAGTCAACTGGGCGCGGGCTTCACGGCGCAGGGGAGATAAACGGCTGAACACGCAACGAGGTTCCTGAATGGGGCGCGCTACCTTACCGCAAACCCGCAGACAAATGCAGCGCGGTTTTACCAGCGCCGATCTTGAGTGTCTGTTTGCCGGCTGCTTTGCTGCAGACCAGAACACTCTGTTGATCGGTGGCGCTGAAGAGCCTTTCTACCAGCCGCCGCAGGATGGGCAGCCGGCAAAAATCATCTACACCCGCGATTATTTCCGTTCCGCGCTGCATGAAACTGCCCACTGGTGTGTCGCTGGTCCTGCCCGGCGCAAATTGCCTGATTTCGGCTATTGGTATGCGGCAGACGGGCGCGATGCGTGTCAGCAACTCGAGTTTCAGCAGGTCGAGATCAGACCGCAGGCACTGGAGCTACTGTTTTGTGCAGCAGGCGGCCACCCGTTCAGGGTATCGCTGGATAATCTGCATGGCGGAGCAGGTGATGTGTCAGGATTTGAAGCTGCAGTGCTGGACAGGGCGAAATGTCTGGCAGAAAGCGGACTGCGCGGCCGGGCTGGGCGCTGGTGTCAGGCGTTGTCGAGCTACTATCGTGGTGGGCCGTTCAGTGCCGGGCAAGTTGACGAGGTTTTTCTACGTTGGTAGTTGTTGCCACCAGCGGAATAAAAAATGCCGGGCAAGCCCGGCATTTTCGTTTTCCGGCTGATGCGGTTGATCAGGTCGGGAACAGGTTCAGCGCATAGTCGCCGGTCCAGACTTCAACCGGCAGGGCGCCGAAGTCCATCGACTGCACGATTAACTGAATCCGCCGCTCCAGTTCCGGATCAGACAGTTCGCTTGATTTGATCACGACCTTGCTGACAGCGCCGGAAGGGTCGATGGTCATGGTTAGCACCACGGTACCGCGCAGGGCCGGATTCTGTCGCAGGGCCCGTTGATAGGCGCTGTTGATCCGACCCGCGCTGCGGTCGAAGGTGCGACGAATCTGCTCCTCGGTACGAACGCTCTTGCCTTCGGCATTTTTCCGAACAGTGGTTGCTGCTTCTGCGGCAGCGGCGATACCGCTCTCAACCTTGGCAACAGCAGCTCCTTCCAGTGTGCCGCCACCACCGCCGCCAGCGGAGACGCTGGACACGGCGATACCGCCAGAGCCGCTGCCGGCACGGCTGGTGATCAGGTTACGTTCAACCCTGGCCGATTCCGCGCCACCGGTACGCAGCGGCTGCTTCGATACCACAGGTGCAAAATCCTGCAGGCCGGCAAGGGATTCCTCGAAGACCTTCAGCTCCTTTTTGGCAACCTCTCTGGCCTTTTCCACCTTCTCCGCAGTGGGCTCGGGTTTTGGTTCCTCTTTGGGTTTTTCCGGTTCCGGCTCCGGTTCCGGCTGCTTCTCCGGTTCTGGTTCCGGTGGTGGCGGCGGCGGTGGTTCTTCCTTCTTCTTCTCCAGTACCAGCTTCGCCAGACGCTCCGGTATTTGCTCGGCTTCGCGGCGGTCCTTCTTCGGAATGCTGGTGGTCTCGATCAGCAAGATGAGAAACAGGCACAGTAGTGCCAGAAGGACCAGGATGATCCACTGACGGCGACGCTCCCCGGGCAGGCTATCCCACGGCAGCAGGCCATCAATAAAGATTACCAGTGGTTTCTTGTTGGTATCGTTCATTCGATGTCCTCCTCGGCCTTGCGCAGAACGGCGAAGGAGATCTTGGTGTACTCGGTCTGGCTTGCGCTAACCATGACATCGCGAATGGTGGAGTAGGGTACTTTGCGATCTGCCAGGATCATCAGCTCACGCTCGGGGATACCCTCTTCATTCAACACCGGCAGACTGCGGCTGGCTCTGAAAGCAAGTTCCTCTACCAGTGCTTTCATCACCGATACACCGTCATCATTCTCGCTGATGGTCGAATCGATGCGGACATCCTGGACAATGATGTCTTTGGCACTGATCTGTATCTTCAGCACTTCGTCCGGCACCGCTTCTGCGCTGGACTCAGGCAGCACAATGTCCTTGTTATCCGGTGGTTGCTGGGTGTTGGATGAGTTGACCAGCAGAAAGAACACCAGAATGGTGAAAATATCCATCAGTGAGGTCAGATTCAGTACCGCCACACCCTTGTGCCGGGCATGCCGGCGAGCCATGCGCTTGCCACGGGATGACTGGTTCATAGGTCACCTCCGAGGCGAGTATCCGGCGGGGCATTGCCGATGCCGATTTCCGGGAACAGTTCTTTCTTGATCGGTACACCGTTAATGACTTCGATGCGATAACGCACCGCATCCATGGTGTAGATCATCAGTTCATAGTCAGTGTCATCCTCACACAGCAGGGTGATGTTGTTGACGTCCGGAAACCGCTTTTTGACCTTGCCGAGAAACTCGCGCAGGCCCTCGCGATCGTGCCGGCCATCAGCTGATTTCTCGACCACCGCCAATACCGAGTTACTTTTTCTTTCGGCCACTTCATAGCGATCCTGATAGATCAGGACTTCAAGTACCGGTTTCTCATTTTCTTCCGGGTCGGACGGCGGCGCTTCCTCAGTGGACGGCAAATTCAGCTGCAGGATCGATACCTGCGCGAATACCGCATTGAGTAGCAGGAACGGAATCAGTACCACCATCAGATTGAGAAAGGCAGTAATGTTCAGTTCGACGTCAGTTTCCCGTGTACGCTTTCTTGATCGCATACCGGCTCCTTAACAGGTTAACGACATGGGGCGAGTTACTGGCCATCGCCGCTGCGTTGATCCTGTTGAGCCACCACCTGACGGAATACGTTCATGAATTTGACCGAGGCCATTTCCATGCTGTCAATCAGCTTGCCGGTCATGGAGTTGATAAAGGAGAAAGCCAGTAGCAGCGGAATGGCCGCAATCAGACCGAAAGCTGTGGTATTCATGGCCACCGAAATGGAGGCGGACAGCAGGTCTGCTTTCTGAGCCGGGTCGGCGCTGGCCACTGCGGTAAATGCCTGGATCAGACCGATAATGGTGCCGAGCAGACCGAGCAGGGTGGCAATATTCGCCAGCGTAGCGATATAGGGGGTGCGCGCTTCCAGGCGCGGCATGACTTCCATCAGGCCTTCTTCCATAGCCAGCTCGACGTCATCGTGGCGTCGGCTGACGCGGGCACGCTCCAGGCCATTGGCAACAATTCGACCGACTCCCAGCTTGCTGTCCTTGACGATATCCATGGCCTGGCGGAACTGGCCCTTGGCCAGCAGCGGGAAAACCTGGTCCCAGATCTTCTTGTTCCGGGCCTTGGTCGCCTGAAGGTAGATAACCCGCTCGAGAACGATACCAAGACCGATCGCCAGAACGATCAGAATCGGGTACATGAAGAAGCCACCATCCTGAATAAAACTGATTGATGTGGTTACCAGGCTGGCATCGGCAACGGCCGGAGCAGAGGCAGGATCAAGGGAAACGGGCGTTGACATCAGGATGTTCTCCAGACAGGGTTATTGTTGTCATTGCAGCATCCCCATGATGCTGCGAGTGCAAGCGGCGCTGGTCTTTTTATCAGAATTTATCCCGAGCTGCATCTCTCCCCGAGATGCGCCGACAGGGGTCAGTCAAGAAACAGGTCGTCTCCCCCGGTTTCCTGACCAAGAATCCGGTAATACTCGACCTCGCGCATCAGAACTTCCTGATCAAGTGGTTCCAGTACCCGGTTCAGTAGCGATGAGGTCGGATCTTTCTTCTCCAGCTTCACTTCCTTGTCTTTCCAGGGCACCACGTTCAGCACGGTGGGCGCCTCCTGCGAGCCGATAATATTGGTGGACAGGGCTGGATCGGCATTCTCCTCGGCGCAAAGCCACGGTGAAAGCAGCAGTGCCACAAGCGTCAGGGATTGGTATCGCATGTCAGTTAACCTCCTGTTCGGCCGTTCCTGCGGGGGCAGTATCCGACGGCGTCGCCACCGATCCTGATGTTGGCGCAGCTTCTGGCACGCGCCGCTCCAGGTCTGCGATCCAGTTGGCAACTGTCTGATCCTGCTGTCGCTGAAGCGATTGATAGGCGCGGAAATGGCTCAATGCCAGTGCCATGTCCTGAAGATAAAGCTCTGCCAATACACCGAGATTGAAGTGGGCGCGGGCATATTCAGGGTCCAGTGCGATGGCTGATTCGTAATGCTTGCGGGCATCATCAAACTTGCCTTTCTCCCTTAAGGTAAGCCCCAGTGCGTTGTGGGCATAGGGGTTGCTGGCGTTGACATCCAGCGCCTGACGCAGGGCTTGTTCCGCCTCATCAAACTTCTTCTGGCGCTGATAGATAATACCCTGATTGACCACCGGCCCGGATAATTGCGGGTAGCGACTGGAGATGGACTGGAACATCGTCAGTGCCTTGTCCAGCTCGCCGGCGCGCATGCTTTGCAGGGCTTTTGCGTACTCCGGAATGGCCTGCTGAGCCAGCGCTACAACGGCAGGGTCGTGCGGCACAGGGGGTACGTGCTCGGCATCACTGTCGGCAGCGGCGGCGCCATCACGCTCTTCAGCATAGCGCGACGGGCCGCCGGCACTCAGGTCCAGACCTAGGTCGGTATCTATGGCCGGTTTCGCTGCGCAACCGGCAAGCAGGGCGAGCATGACGGCAACTGCCGCCAGAGGGCGATCAGTAAATGATGTCGACATATTCTTCTACCTGCTCAAACTTGGCGAAACGTCCCGGCAACAGCTTCGCCAACTGGGCAAAGCTCTGTTTAACCCAGTCATCATAGATGTTCCGGGTGACCAGGTCGGTGTTGGCAATCAGGATATCAATAGCCTGATCCTCATAGGGCAGAGCCTGCTCTTCCAGCAGCAGCTCATACTGTTCAAGCTCCAGATCGTCCAGGCCCCTGGGCCTCTCCGAATCAATCATGTCTCTTGCCAGCCCCTGATACATCTGGCCAATCCTGAAATTTGCCGCAGTGGCATATTCGGATACGCCGATTGCAGCAACATTTTCGTAACGTTGCAGAGCGTCGCGCATAACAGTGGTTTTGCGTTCCAGGCTACGCCGTAATGGTTGTGTCAGTTTGATTGAATTGAATTCTTCAAAACGCGGCTCGGCCAGGGTAAAGGCGCCCCAGGCGCCAAGCCAGGCTACACGATCATTGCCTTCATCGCCGGCTTCCTGATGGGTTTTCACCAGTTCATTCAGGCCGCTGTTGTAGGCGGTGGTATCGCCAGTCTGCTCATACAGTTTGACCAGCCGATAGTGACCTTCGGCACGGAAATCATAAGGCTGTGGGTAGGTTGCCAGGTACTTTCGATACAGGCGGATGGAGTCGGCTGGTTGTTTGGCGCGGTCCTGCATTTCTGCTGCCTGCCACAATGCCTGACGGGCAAGCTCCTTGTCCGTGGCCTGATAGTTACCCGCGATACGCTCCAGTTCCAGTGCTGCTGCGCCGAAGTTGCCGGTTTTCTCATAAGCAACGGCGAGCTTGTCAGGAATGGTTTCATTCAACTCATCCTTCGGATAACGCTGCCGGAACGATTCGAGAATCGGAATGGCGTTATCGTATCTTTCAATCTGCAGGTACAGGGTGGCGGCATCAAATTCGGCATTCTTCCGAATGCCGGCTTCCGGGTAAACGATGCCGACACGCATAAACATGTCAGCTGCCGCGACAAACTGTTCTTCCTGCTGCAGTGCTTCGGCCTGTTTATACACTGAAGCAGCCAGCCGTTCCTGATAGGTGGTTCGGTCCTTTGCCGGCAGGGACGGATACTGCAGCACATTGGTGTAGGCAAATTCCGCCACCTTGAAACGGCCAAGGTCGAACTCGCCGTTGGCAATCGTGCTCCAGCCATAGATCAGCAGATTTTCCGGCGGCGGCGGTTGCAGCGAAACCAGCATGCCGGCGGTGCGGATCGCTCCTTCCATATCCTTGCGTGCCAGCTGATCATCAATGACGTTGCTGAGGACTTTTGGTACCTGCTCATGTTGCGGGAATGTGGCGGCAAATTTCATGCTGCTGTTGATGCTGCGACCGCGCCAGACATTGGCAGTGGCCTGCTCCTTTTCACTATCCTTGGGCAAGCCCCGAATCTGCTCCTGATAGGCAACCAGAGCAAAGTAGGCGGCGTCAGCGGCTTTCGGGTAACCCTCGTAGGCATAGGCGGTGCGTTCAAACTCGGTAATTGCTTCGGGGAAACGTCGTCCGGAAAACAGCGCTTGCGCATACAGGTCGTTGATTTCTGCTTGATCTGTGCCGACAGGAGGAGTGTCCAGGTATTCCTTGTACCAGCTGGCCGGGGAGGCAAAGTCTTCAGGTTTTTTCGATTTCTGTGCCAGCGCATGGTAGTGCCGGGCGAGATCGAGAATGTGTCCTTTCAGTTGTTCGGTGTAGCCATCGCGTGCGTGAGGGTATTGCTCCCAGAAGCTGCTGCGAATGCCGTACTGGCTGACAAACTTTTCTTTTGCCGGCAGTACAAGAGTGGGGAAGCCGCCGCGCTGGTAGGCTTGAATGTTCAGGCTTGAGAACTCGGGGGCAAGCGGGCTGGCCGGATAAACGTTGACAAACATATCGTAAGCGTCCGCTGCGTCCCTGAAGCGTTCCTGCTGCAGATAGACATCGCCGAGCGCACGGTAGATATCGGCTTCATAGTCGCGTCTGCCTCGCCTGGCAAACCAGCTGCGTACCGATTCAGCTCCCTCAAGATTGGTAAATGCCAGGCTGATTACCCGGTGGACATCGGTAACCAGCTTGCTTTGCATGGACTTTTCATCCGCCAGCTCGGGGGTGTCATGCAGGTGGTCAATAATGGCAAAGAATTGTTCCAGAGCAAGCTCATACTCGCTCAGTTTGTAGTGGCTCCAGCCAAGCTTATAAAGAGACTGTTCATAGAAATCGGAGCTTGCGCCCGCTTTGACGACTTCGCGATAGGCGCTGGAGGATGCTTCATAGTCGCCGTCAGAAAACAGCATTTCTCCACGGCGGAACTGGGCTTCGAGGTAGAAGATGCTGTCCGGGTATTCCTTTACAAGGCCATCGAGAGTCTTTCGGGAGTTGTCGAAATCACCGGCCAGGTCATAAGCTTTTGCCAGCAGGTAGTAGGCTTCCGCCCGCTCGTTGGCATCCTGACTGGTTTGCAGCAGGGTGCGGTACAGCTGGATTGCTGTGCCGTAATCGGTATCGAGTGCAGCGCCGTCGAGACCGTTGTACAGGCTGCCCGCCAGATCAAGCGCTGCATAACGCTGGTCGCGCTTTTCTGCCTGCTGAGCTTCGCGCATAAAGTTTTCGTACAAGAGCTTGTCAACGCTGCGATCAAGTTCGGCACGGCTGACAGCCGGGGCTTCCTTTAAATCGACTTCGTCTACACCACTGCTTTTCTCCTCGGCAGCAGCCAGTGCCAGGTCTGCCATGCGCCGAATAGATCGGCTACGTTGCTCGGGGTCCTGGAACAGCTCGACAGCCCGTTGGTAGCTTTCCAGAGCCGATTGTGCAGAGACGTTTTCGAGGCTCTGGGTTTCAATGGTGATGTCGGTTTGCTCAAGGTCGGCCAGCGTGGTGCCGGTATAGCGTGCTTCTTCCTGAAGATTCTGGTCTTCAGTCGGCTTGCTGGCGCAGCCTGTCATCGCCAGTACGACAGCAGCAGCAAGTGCATGACTATGGAACGGATGACGGCGGTTCACTGGCCTTTCTCCTGAAGGCGCTCGCTGAACGAAGCATCCTGCACTCTGGCCATGGCGAGATGAGCTTCGGCAAGCTGCTCGCCGAGCTGTATGCGATTTTCTGCCAGCACTTGCAATGCGTCATTCCTCAGTAATTGACCCAGCTGCGCCATAAGTTTTTCCGTGTCCGAGATCATACGGTCAATATCCTGACGCCGCGAATTAAGTCGATTGCCCAGATCGCTGCGAATGTGCAGCGATGCGTCACGAACCAGCTGTTCTGCAGCAGCGATGCGCAGGCCGACAATGTCAATGTCTTCCAGAGCGGTAGTGATGTCGTTGTGCTGCTGCTGACGATTCTGAGGTGCATTGCTGGCAATATTGTACAGAAGCACGCCTTTTACTCTACGAACTCGCTCCCGCTGGCTGGATGATGCCGGCTGGTTGCGGGTTTGACGGTCAAACTCGCTGATAATTTCCCAGCGCACCAGCTGTTCAAAATCAGCCAGATCTTGTGGCCGTGTCATATCCAGCTTACGAGGCATGTTGACCTGGATGTCAGCTGTTTCCGCGCCAGCTTCCTGCTGCTGTTTTTTCACCGCTACCAGCCGGGCGCGAACATTCGGCAGATTGGCCTGCAGTTTGGTCAGCTGGTTACTCCATGCTTGCTCCATGGCCGGTACCGATTGTTGCCAGTCCCGCAACAGCGAGTGTATTCGGTCCAGTTCCATATACTGGCGGAACTGTTCGGCAAAATCATGCGATGCAAACAGCCGGTAAAGGTAGGGCATCTCCGGACCGGCATCTGCGCTGTAGTTGCCCGTTGTTGCCATCGGGTCCCGGTTCATGCTGCCTGCTTTGTCATGGCTTTTGAGTCGGTCCAGCCAGTTCATTTCGTCGACATTGCGAATGGCCAGTTCCACCTGACGCAGCTCGTCACGCAGGGTTTCGGTGGCAAAACGGTAGCCCGCCAGTGCCTGGGGCATTGCGCCGAGCTCTTCATAGGCTCTTGGCGCCAGCAGCAGCGCTTCCTGTACTGACTGATGGCTGGGATTGCGACGTACAAGCTCCAGCCACAGCGGTAATGCGCGGCGGTATTCCTTGCGTTTGAAGTTGCTCAGGCCAAGTGCCAGCAAGGCCTCGTTCGAGAACGGGCCGTCAGCGCGAACCCGGATCAGCGCCGCCCGAGCCTGCTCTATTTGCTCTCGCTTGAGATGGGTCAGGCCGATCGCCAGAGCCGCCCGATCCTTCAGTGCATTGTTTTCCTCGTCCCCGGGGGGCAGGTTGAGTACGCCACTGAGCATGCGTACGCCATCGTCAATGTGGTCCGCCCGGATCATGGCCACGCCCATATTGTAGGTGGCGTAGGCGCCTTCTCTGGTGCCCGCCGGAATCGCGTGCAGGCTTGCCAGTGCTTCTCCAAATTCTTCCTGGCCGATACGAATATTGGCCAGCATCAGGTGGCGCCGGGCATTTTTTTCGGCTGGCAGGCCATCAGTGCGTTTGCTGGCCAGAACTTCGGCGGCCTCATTCAGTTGGCCACGCCGATAATTCAGGGCGGCCTTGTGCAGCCAGGTTTCGGCCCGTAGCTGCGCCAGAATGTCTTTTTTCAGTAGCCTGTTGAAGATTTCCTCAGCCTGCTCGGCAAGGCCAAAGTTGACGTACAGTTCGCCCAGCATCAGCTCGGCATACTCTGTGTCATTGTTGAACAGGCCGCGCTTCTGGTTGGCCAATAGCTGCGAGATGGCTTCAAACTGCTTGTCGCTATAGAACGCGAAAGTTGCTTCATTGAAGGCCAGATAACGTTGACTTTCGATATCCAGTGGCATGGGCTCCACTGGCAAATCATCACCAATAACCAGCAGTGATGCGGCGGCGCTCAGGCTGATACTGCTCGCCAAGGTGATTGCCAGCGGTTTCAATGCTCGAGTCCACGACGGTTGCCAGCGTCGCATCGGGGTTTCCACTCGTGCATTCATTTATTCATTCCATTCGCGGAATTCGAATCGATGCTGCATGGTGCTGAGATCATCCACGACGCGCAGTTCCAGCATCTTTCGTCCTGCCTGTTTGATGAAAGTGTGCGAAGTGGTTTTCTGGTAATCCTTGCCCTGCGGGTCGTAACCGGTCACGGTCGCCTCCAGGGTATGCCTGCCACTGGGCAGGTTGCCGTGGAAAATGCGATGGATACCGCCGTTGGTGAGAGCGGTGAACTCTTGCTCGCTGTAGAAGTGATAGCCGACATGCTTGCCATTCAGGGTCAGGTTGACATCAACCAGTCTGATCGGGGTGCCGACATCCACCGAGACAAAAATGGCACTTTCCGAACTTGGGTAGAGCAGTTCACGCTCCAGCAGGGACAGGTCCCGGTTCAGATCCAGCACGTTCTGCTTGAGGTTGTGAATCTGGCGGGAAAGGCCTTCATCGCTGGCGGCCAACGGACCGGTGAGCAGGGCTGTGCACAGCCCCACGAGGACAATTTTGCTGCTTGTTTTCATCGGTACAGGCCTGATAATTCTGATTGTTGTTATAGCCGCCCTGATATCAGGGTCGGGAGTAGTGCCTATTTGTAATTAGAAGAAAGGGTTAAATCAAGTGTAGTCCGTCAGACGCATGCCGGCATTTCGGTCAATTCTCTGCGCTGTACGGGCCATGGTGTACACTGCCGACCGGCCCCGCCGGGTTGGGGCTCCTTTGGAGGCTCTAGTGCCGACCCCGCTACTGCGAATCGTGGCAGATGAAAACATGCCGGGCCTGTCCCTGTTTGAAGCTCTGGGCTCAGTGGTCGCCCTGCCCGGACGGGGCCTGTCCGCGCAGGACCTGCGCCAGGCTGACGTGTTGCTGGTGCGCTCGGTCACCCGGGTTGATGCAGCCTTGCTTGAGGATACTCCGGTTCGCTTTGTCGGTTCGGCAACCATTGGAACGGACCATATTGACCTGCCCTGGCTGGAGCGAGCGGGTATCGGCTTTGCGCATGCGCCGGGCTGCAATGCCATGGCAGTGGCAGAGTATACCCTGCAGGCAGTGCTGGAGTGGCTGATAGCCGTTGACCGGCAGGTGGCCGGGTTGACCGTAGGGGTGGTGGGTTGCGGTAATGTTGGCAGCCGGGTCGCTGCTCTGATGAAGGCTCTCGGAGCGACAGTGCTGTGTTGTGATCCGCCCCGGCAGAAGCGGGGAGAGCAGGTTGAGGGCGGCTGGCAGAGGCTGGATACCGTGCTTGGCTGCGATGTCGTGACGCTACATGTTCCGCTCAGCAGTGAGGGAGATGATGCTACCGGGCACCTGCTCAACCGGACTCGGCTTATGGCGCTGCAGCCGCAGCAACTGCTGATCAATACCTGCCGCGGTCCGGTGGTGGACAATCAGGCGCTGGTCGAGCTGCCCGGAGAGCAGCTGCCAGCGCTGGTGCTGGATGTCTGGGAGAATGAGCCATTGCTGCAGCCAGCCCTGTTTGCGCGGGTGTTTCGCGGTACCCCGCATATCGCCGGTTACAGTGTTGAAGGGCGTTGGCGCGGTAGCAGGATGGTGCTGCAGGGTTTACGGGGCTGGCTTGGTCAGCACGACAGTGGCTCAGAGCCCGAGCCTGTGAGCTCCGATTGGCGGCAGCCGGTGACCGGGCTGACTGATCTGCTGGCATTGTTGCGCAGTCGCTACCGGCTTGCAGACGATCATGGCGCTCTGGCGGCATCGCTGCTTGAGCCTGAGCCCGGCAAGGCTTTTGACCTGCTGAGAAAGCAGTACCCGCAGCGTCATGAAATGCGCGGGACGGCGGTGCTGGCGCCGGTAACGGGGTTTCTCCTGCCGCTGCTCAGCGAGCTGGGCGTAAGCGTCAGGCGCGGCGAATCATCTGTTCAGTGATCGGAATTTCCGGGCCAGTGGCGTCTATCAGGGCGGCGTCCTGAAGGTGGTGCTGATTTGGTAACCGCATTGTTGTTTCGGGATATGCCCCCTTGGATGAATACAGGACCAAAGCAGTGCTGAAGATCGGTCTGATAGTGAATCCGCTGGCCGGCATTGGCGGGCCCACTGGCCTGAAGGGCAGTGATGGCGAGGATACCGTGGCTGAGGCAATGCGTCGGGGTGCCCGGCCGCAGGCTCCGGACAGGGCCGCCCGGGCGCTTCGCAAGCTGGCTGGAGAGCCGGTTCAACTACTGACCTGGCACGGGGCAATGGGCGAGGAAAGCGCTGCAGCTGCCGGAATCAGGGCAGAGGTGCTTGGTCACCCTGCGGCCCGTTCTACCCCGGAGGATACCCGCCAGGCGGCTGCCGCCATGCTTGAGCGGGGTATCGACCTGCTGCTGTTTGCTGGCGGCGACGGTACCGCCCGGGATATCTGCGATGTAGTTGGCAGCCGGCTGCCGGTGCTGGGTATTCCGGCAGGCTGCAAGATGCACTCGGCGGTTTATGCGGTGAACCCGGAGGCTGCCGGTCGGTTGCTGCAGCAGCTGTGCCGTGGCGGGCTGGTTGGTGTCGCGGAAGCCGAGGTCCGGGATATTGATGAAGAGGCGTTTCGCCGGGGTGTTGTCCGGGCGCGCCACTATGGCGTCATGCAGGTGCCGCAGGATGGTCGTTTCGTTCAGCAGGTCAAGTGTGGCGGCCAGGAAAACGAGACGCTGGCACAAGTGGAACTGGCAGCCTGGCTGGTAGCGCAGCTCGATGATGATTGCTTCTGGTTGATGGGCTCCGGTTCCACGGTGGCCGAGGTCATGGTCCAGCTCGGACTACCCAACACCCTGCTGGGCGTGGATATTATTCGCGCCGGCGAGGTGGTCGCCGCAGACGTCAGTGCCGGGCAGATACTTCAGGTGATTTCGGATGCCCCGGCCAGGGCTCTGATGACGGTGATTGGCGGCCAGGGTCATCTGCTTGGCCGCGGCAATCAGCAGTTCAGCCCGGCGGTCATTCGCAAGTTGGGACGTGACAATCTGGTTGTCGCCGCCACCCGTGCCAAGCTGGCTGCGCTGAATGGCCGGCCGTTGCTGGTGGATACCGGCGACCCGGAGCTGGATCAGCAGTTGTGCGGCCTGATTCCGGTGGTGGCCGGCTATGACGATACCCTGCTGGTGCAGGTCTCAACAGATGCCGGTTTGGCCGAGGTTGAGAAGGTATAAAAAGAAGGCGCCTCTCGGCGCCTTCTTTGCTACTGATCAGCCGTGACGCTGCTCCTGCAGCGCAGCGATCCGGTCGTCCAGCGGCGGGTGCGAGGCAAACATGGCTTTCAGGCCCTTCAGGCCGCCACCGTTGATGCCGAACGCCACCATCGAATCGGGCATCTGGTTTGGCATGCCGTATTCCGCTTGCAGGCGTTGCAGAGCACTGATCATGCCGCGACGGTCTGCCAGCCGGGCGCCGGCGGCGTCGGCGCGGTATTCGCGCTGACGCGAGAACCAGGCGACGATCATCATGGCGATAAAACCCAGCACAATATCCATCACGATAGAAGTGATGTAGTAACCGGGGCCAAGACCGCGCTCGTTTTTCAGCAACACCCGGTCGACGAAGAAGCCGATTACCCGAGCAAAGAAAATAACGAAGGTGTTGACCACGCCCTGTACCAGCGACAGGGTCACCATGTCACCGTTGGCGACGTGACCGATCTCGTGCGCCATTACCGCTTTTACTTCTTCGGCGCTGAAGCGTTGCAGCATACCCTCGGAAACGGCAACCAGAGCATTGTTCTTGTTCCAGCCGGTGGCGAAGGCGTTGGCTTGCTGAGCCGGAAAAATACCGACCTCCGGCATGCCGATACCGGCCTTGCGAGCCAGCTCCGCGACCGTGTCCATCAGCCAGCGTTCGTGCTGGGTGCGCGGCTGGTCGATGATCTGAACCCGGGCCGCCATTTTCGCCATCGGCTTCGAGATCAGCAGGGAGATAAAGGAGCCGGCAAAGCCAAACACCAGCGCCAGCATGAACAGGGCACGCATGTCCAGATCGACGCCGTTTTGCGCCAGAATGCCGGAAAAGCCGAGCAGGTTCAGCACAACGCCACCGACGACGATAATCGCCAGGTTGGTGAGCAGAAAGAGCGCGACACGTTTCATGGGGGAGTTACTCCGTCAGGGGTTATGGCACCGATATGGGGGGTGCCCCGGTGGCTTTCAAGGCCGATCGCTTGGAGCACTGGTGGGGCGAAACAGTTCCGGCTTATTCGCTCTCACAGGGGCTGGCCGTGGGCGCCGTTGGCAGGATGATCTGCTGCGGCTGTGACGAGAAAAAGTAGCGCATCATGGCGCTGATCTTGCTCGACTCACCGCTACGCAGTACCGCGCGGATCTGCTCGACCACGGTAATACGTTCTACCATCAGCGACGCCGGCAGGTCCGGCATCGGCTGTTGGTAACGTATCTGCGACAACCCGCAAAGCAGCGTGAAGGCCTTGCCGGTCAGCACCGCCTGATCAATGCCATCCTGATAAATCATCGCTTCAAAGCGCAGATAATCTTCCTCCGCCAGCCACAGCATGGTGCCAAGGCAGGCCATGTGCCGGTCCGAGTGCAGGCCGACATCATCGGGGGTGTCGATGCCGCAGATATCCTCGACATACACCGACGCCCGGCGCGGGAAGGCGCCGTACAGATGCAGCAGGATCAATGCTGCGTCGCGGCAGAAGTCGTCGATATGCAGATCAGCCAAGCGCTCGCTCCCCGATTATTTTTTCTTGCGCATGCGTTCGAGGTAACGACCGATACGACCGATGGACTCACGCAGATCATCCGGGTTCGGCAGGAACACAATGCGGAAGTGATCCGGCTTTGGCCAGTTGAAAGCCGTGCCCTGAACCACCAGCACCTTTTCCTGGCGTAGCAGGTCGAGCACGAATGCTTCGTCATCCTCAATCGGATACATCTCCGGGTCGAGCCGGGGGAAAAGATACAATGCAGACTTTGGTTTGACACAGCTGACACCGGGGATCTCGTTCAGTAACTGCCAGGCCAGATCGCGCTGTTTGCCAAGCCGGCCGGTCGGCAGCACCAGATCATCGATACTCTGATAGCCGCCCAGCGCCGTCTGGATCGCGTGTTGCGACGGCACGTTGGCACACAGACGCATGGAGGCCAGCATTTCCAGGCCTTCGATAAAATCGCGGGCACGATGCTTGGCGCCGGACACTATCATCCAGCCGGATCGGAACCCGGCAGCACGGTAGCTTTTCGACAGGCCGTTAAAGGTGACGAACAGCAGATCGTCAGCCATCGACGCAATCGAGATGTGTTTTTCTTCATCGTAGAGAATCTTGTCGTAAATCTCGTCGGCCAGCACGATCAGATCGTTCTCGCGGGCAATGTTGAGCAATTCGCGCAGAAACGCTTCGCTGTAATTGGCGCCGGTCGGATTGTTCGGGTTAATGATTACCAGGGCACGGGTGCGTGGCGAGATTTTGGCGCGAATATCGTCCAGAGCCGGCTGCCAGTCCTGCTGTTCGTCACACAGGTAGTGCACCGGCGTGCCGCCGGAGAGACGCACGGCGGCGGTCCACAGCGGGTAATCCGGCGCCGGCAACAGAATCTCGTCACCATTATTCACCAGTGCCTGCATGGCCATGACGATCAGTTCGGAAACACCGTTGCCGATAATGATGTCGTCGATAGTGACACCCTTGATGCCCTTTTCCTGGGTGTAGTGCATCACCGCCTTGCGCGCCGGGAACAGCCCCTTGGAGTGGCAGTAGCCACTGGAGTCGGGCAGGTTGTGAATCACATCCTGCAGGATTTCCTCCGGCGCATCGAAGCCGAACGGTGCCGGATTGCCGATATTCAGCTTGATGATGCGGTGGCCTTCCTCTTCCATGCGGTTGGCTTCGCGCAGCACCGGGCCGCGGATGTCATAGCAGACACCCTTCAGTTTGTCCGACTTGTGGATCTGTTCCGGGTTGCTCATTACGCTGACTCTGAAAAAGAGTAAAGCGGCATTCTACAATGCCGCTGAAAAGCCTGTATATGCGGGTTGTCCGGGAAAATCAGGGTTTTACCCGGACCTTCTCGACAAAGGCGGTCTCTTTTTCGATGGTCTTGGCAAAGCCCGGCCGGGCATGCATGCGCTCGGCGTGGGCGGCCAGATTCGGGAATCGGCTGGCATCCACCACTTCACCGCCGTGACGCAGGTTGACCAGTTGGCTGGCCAGGGCAATGTCGGCGATAGTCATCTGCTCGCCCAGCAGGTAGTCCTTGCCGGCCAGCTCCTGATCCAGATAGGCAAACAGTGGCGGGATGCTGGTGTTCAGCGCCTTCTGTACCTTGTCTTCATCACAGGTTCTGCCGATCAGCGGCATGATGACCCGGTTGCGGAACACACTGAAGGTGCAGGTTACGCCCAGTTCATAATCGGCGAATTTTTCATACCAGCTGCAGCGGGCTTGATCCCAGGGGTCGGTGGGGTAGAGCGGGTTTTCCGGAAACACTGATTCCAGATAACGGCAAATCACCGCGGAGTCGGCAATCACCCTGTCGCCATGCTGCAGCACCGGGATGCGCTTGAGCGGATTCAGTTTGACGAAGTCTTCCGGCGGGTTGTTGGGATCAATGTGAATGGCTTCAAAGGGGATGCCTTTCTCCTGCATGAATACCCGGGTTTTGCGTACAAACGGGGAGAGGGCGGCGCCGTACAATTTGAGTTCCATGGGAATCTCCGGAAAAAGTGAGTGGCTATCTGAACAAGGTGGCGATTTCCCGTCAATGGCCCTTGACGGCATCAGGGGGCGCCCCTAGACTTGCGCCGCTTTCCGGGTCCCCTTCGTCTAGAGGCCCAGGACACCGCCCTTTCACGGCGGTAACAGGGGTTCGAATCCCCTAGGGGACGCCATTCTTCTCGGTGGCAGGAAATAGCAAGCGGGTGTAGCTCAGTTGGTAGAGCGCGACCTTGCCAAGGTCGAGGTCACGAGTTCGAGCCTCGTTACCCGCTCCATCTTTATCAGAACGGCGCCCTTTGTGGCGCCGTTTCTGTTTCTGCGTTTGGTGGCGTCGGGGTTGGGTGCTAATTCAGTGGGCATAAAAAAGGGGCCACCGAAGTGACCCCCTTTCGTTCAGATTGGCTCCGCCTGCTGGGCTCGAACCAGCGACCCACTGATTAACAGTCAGTTGCTCTACCGACTGAGCTAAGGCGGAATAACTGAGGCCGCGAATCATAGTGGCGGTCCCGGAGAGGGTCAACCCCTCTCCTGACCGTTTGCTGCTTATTTATACGCGCCGTGCTGCTTCTTTATTTAGTCAGTACAGCGGCGATACGTTCGACTGCAGATTTCAGCGTGTCGAGACTCACCGCAAACGACAACCGCAGGCAGCCCGGGGTGCCGAAGGCAGAACCCGGGACCAGGGCGACGCCGCCTTCGAGCAGTTTCTCGGCCAGCTCCAGGTCGTCCTTCAGGCCCAGATTACGGATCGCCTGATTGAAGTCGGCAAAGGCGTAGAAGGTGCCATCGCCCTCAAGGCAGGTGACGCCGGGCAGAGCGTTCAGCGCTGCTACCAGCCAGTCATGGCGAGATTTGAACGCCACCACCATCTCGGCGACGCACTCCTGCGGGCCATTCAGGGCGGCTTCTGCTGCGGCCTGGCTGATCGAGGCCGGGTTCGAGGTGCTCTGGCTCTGGACGTTGGTCATCGCCTTGATCAGCTTGGCCGGGCCGGCGGCGTAACCGATACGCCAGCCGGTCATGCTGTAGGCCTTGGAGACGCCATTCATGACGATGGTGCGGTCATACAGATCCGGGCAGACGTTGAGGATGTTCACGAACGGTTTGCCGGTCCAGAGGATATGTTCGTACATATCGTCGGTGGCGATCAGGATATTCGGGTGCTTGCGCAGCACCGCGCCGATCCCGGCCAGCTCTTCTGCGGTGTAGGCAATGCCGCTCGGGTTGGACGGGCTGTTGATCACGAACAGGCGGGTTTTCGGCGTGATGGCTTTTTCCACCTGCTCGGCGGTGACCTTGAAACGTTGCTCGACGCTGGTTTCGATGACCACCGGTTCGCCGCCGGCGATCAGCACCATATCCGGGTAGGAAACCCAGTAGGGCGCCGGGATAACCGCTTCGTCGCCATCGTTCAGAAACGCCAGCGCCATGTTGAAAAAGCTCTGCTTGCCGCCGGACGACACCAGAATCTGGTTCGCTTGATAATCCAGACCGTTCTCGCGCTTGAACTTGGCGACAATGGCTTTTTTCAGGCCCGGGGTGCCGTCAACGGCGGTGTATTTGGTTTTACCCTGCTGAATCGCTTCGATCGCCGCTTGTTTGATATGATCCGGCGTATCGAAATCCGGCTCACCGACGCCGAGTCCGATAATGTCTTTGCCCTGGGCGCGCAGTTCTGCCGCACGGTTGGATACTGCCAGGGTAGGAGAGGGCTTGATGCGTTGTACGCGGTCGGAAAGATTAAGTTCGGACATGCACTCCTCGTCTTCAGTGAGCGGCGGATGATGGTGCGCTTTTGGCGCCTGTGAGGGGGCCTTGCTTCTGGCGACCCCTCGCGGGCCGCATATTCTAGCGAATCCCGGGACAGGCTTAAATGGCATCCACAGAATCCTTTCAACTGCGCTCCGATTATTCTCCGGCGGGGGATCAGCCAGCCGCCATTGCGGCACTGGTCGAGGGGCTGGAATCGGGGCTGGCCTACCAGACCCTGCTCGGGGTGACCGGCTCGGGCAAGACATTCACCATTGCCAACGTCATTCAGGCGCTGCAGCGGCCGACCATCGTGATGGCGCCGAACAAGACTCTGGCAGCGCAGCTGTACAGCGAATTCCGCGAGTTTTTCCCGGATAACGCGGTTGAGTACTTCGTTTCCTACTACGACTACTACCAGCCCGAGGCCTATGTGCCGTCCTCCGATACCTTTATCGAGAAGGACTCCTCCATCAATGAGCACATTGAGCAGATGCGGCTGTCGGCCACCAAGGCGCTGATGGAGCGCCGCGACGTGGTGATCGTCGCCTCGGTCTCGGCTATCTATGGCCTGGGTGATCCGGCCAGTTACCTGTCGATGCTGTTGCATGTGGTTCGGGGCGATCATATCGACCAGCGTGCCGTGCTGCGGCGCCTGGCAGAGCTGCAGTACACCCGTAATGAGATGGATTTCCACCGTGGCACCTACCGGGTGCGCGGCGACGTGATCGACATCTTTCCGGCGGATTCCGACAAGGAGGCGGTACGGATCGAGCTGTTCGATGAGGAGGTCGACAATATTTCCCTGTTCGACCCGCTTACCGGCGAGCTGCTGCGCAAGGTCAGCCGGGTCAGTATCTACCCGAAAAGCCACTATGTGACGCCGCGCGAGACCGTGCTCAGCGCCATCGAGAAGATCAAGGCCGAGCTTGAGCTGCGGCTCAAGGATCTGCGCGAGCGCGACAAACTGGTCGAGGCGCAGCGGCTGGAGCAGCGCACCCGCTTCGACCTGGAGATGTTGCACGAACTCGGTTACTGCAACGGCATCGAGAACTACTCGCGGCTGTTCTCCGGCCGGGCGCCGGGCGAGCCGCCGCCGACCCTGTTTGATTATCTGCCGGAAGACGCCCTGCTGGTAATTGACGAGTCCCACGTCACCGTGCCGCAGATCGGCGCCATGTACAAAGGCGACCGGTCACGTAAGGAAACGCTGGTGGAGTACGGCTTCCGCCTGCCGTCAGCGCTGGATAACCGGCCGCTGAAGTTCGAGGAATGGGAGCGCATTGCGCCGCAGGGAATCTTTGTCTCGGCGACCCCGGGGCCCTATGAAGCGACCCATGCCGGTCAGGTGGTGGAGCAGCTGGTGCGGCCGACCGGATTGCTTGACCCGGTGATCGAAGTGCGTCCGGCCACTGGCCAGGTCGATGACGTACTCGGCGAAATCCGGCTCTGTGCCGGTCGTGACCAGCGTATCCTGATTACCGTGCTGACCAAGCGGATGGCGGAAGATCTGACCGAATTTCTGCGCGATCATCAGGTTCGGGTGCGCTACCTGCACTCGGATATTGATACCGTGGAGCGGGTCGAGATTATCCGTGATCTGCGCCTCGGCAAGTTTGATGTGCTGGTCGGCATCAACCTGCTGCGAGAGGGGTTGGATATGCCGGAGGTGGCGCTGGTGGCGATATTTGATGCGGACAAGGAAGGCTTTCTGCGTTCCGAGCGTTCGCTGATCCAGACCATTGGCCGGACCGCAAGGCATCTGGAAGGCAGGGCAATTCTTTATGCCGACCGCATGACCGGCTCCATGGAGCGGGCCATCGGTGAAACCGAACGCCGGCGGCAGAAGCAGCAGGTCTTCAATGAGGCCCATGGCATCGTCCCGCAGGCGCTGAACAAGAAGGTTCGCGACATCCTTGAGGAGAGCTTCTCCGCCGGCAATGCCGGCAGCTCGGAACGTAAACGTGGCCGCAAGGTGGCGGAATCGGCCGCCGAGTTTGCCGCCATTCCGGCGGGGCCAGTGGAGATAGCCCGGGAGATCAGTCGTCTTGAGGGGCAGATGATGGAGCATGCCCGCAATCTGGAGTTCGAGCAGGCGGCACGAGTGCGTGACCGGATCGGTGTGCTGCGCGAGCAGTTTGTCGCCCTGTCCTGACCGGCAGGGCGTCAGGCCTAAATCCAGTGGCAACAAACACTTGAGTTGCCGCCGGCAGGTCTCTAGAATGCGCCCCACTTCAGGCACGTAGCTCAGTTGGTTAGAGCACCACCTTGACATGGTGGGGGTCGTTGGTTCGAGTCCAATCGTGCCTACCAGAATTCTCCCTGTGGCAGCCAGTTATCTGTTAATTCAGAGGGTTGGGAAGCTACGGGGGCTTTGTTTTCAGGGTTTCAAGGATGTCCGTCAGCGCGCCCTCGGGCCAGCGGCAGGACAGAACAGTAACAGGCTGGAGGTTCGAACATTAAGCAGCGTGCAACCAAGGGCGGCGACAAGCGGGCCCGCATCAATGATCAGATCACTGCGCGAGAAGTGCGGTTGATCGACGATAATGGCGACCAGCTGGGGATTACTCCGCTGCTCGAGGCGATTGCAGCGGCAACGGCGAAAGAGATGGATCTGGTGGAGATTTCCCCGGATGCCGAGCCGCCGGTCTGCAAGATCATGGATTACGGCAAGCACCTGTTCGAGCTGAAGCAGAAACAGAAAGAGTCGCGCAAGAAGGCGCGGCAGATTCAGGTTAAGGAAATCAAATTCCGCCCTGGCACCGACATTGGCGATTATCAGGTCAAGCTGAAAAACCTGATTCGTTTTCTGGAGGACGGGGACAAGGCCAAGGTAACAGTACGTTTCCGTGGTCGGGAAATGGCTCACCAGGAGCTGGGGCTGCAACTGCTTGAACGGATTGAGCAGGATCTCGCTGAACACGGCGTGGTTGAACAGCGCCCGAACATGGAAGGTCGGCAGATGATCATGGTGCTGGCTCCCGGGAGTAAGAAGAAGTAACCGATTTCCGGTTGCTCGAGTTGAAACGGCAAGAGAAGAGATACTGTCATGCCTAAAATGAAGTCAAATCGCGGGGCCGCCAAGCGTTTTAGAAAAACCGCCTCGGGTTTCAAGCGCAAGCAGGCATTCAAACGCCATATTCTGACGAAGAAGTCGCCCAAGCGGATTCGTCAGCTCCGTCCGATGACCGGGGTACATGCCTCTGACGTCGCGATGGTGAAGCGTATGCTGCCATTCGCCTGATCTGGCCCGCAGCACAACGTTGAATATATGGTTTTTGGAGATCTGAAATGGCTCGAGTAAAACGTGGTGTGCAGGCCCGTCGCCGGCACAAGAAAATTCTGAAACTGGCCAAGGGTTACTATGGTGCCCGCAGCCGTGTCTATCGTGTTGCTATCCAGGCAGTAATCAAGGCAGGCCAATATGCCTACCGTGACCGCCGCCAGAGAAAGCGTCAGTTCCGCCGTCTGTGGATTGTTCGTATCAACGCCGGTGCGCGCATTTCCGGTCTGTCTTACAGCCGTTTTATCGGCGGTCTGAAGAAGGCGAACATCGACATCGATCGTAAAGTACTGGCTGATCTGGCAGTACGTGATCAGGTGGCTTTTGCTGCTTTGGCCGAGAAAGCCAAAGCGAGCCTCGCCTGATCTGTCGCTGACGCGTCACACAGCAGACAGCAGTCTACGGGGGAAGAGCTCGCGCTCTTCCCCCGTTTTTGTTTGGCACCCCCTGAACGGAGCCGGAGTTGCAGATGGACAACCTTGAATCACTGACCCGGGCGGCGCTTGCTGCCGTGGAAAATGCCGGTGACTTGCGCGCACTGGATGACGTGCGCGTGCAGTATCTGGGCAAAAAAGGTGAGATCAGTCAGCTGCTGAAAGGCCTTGGCCAGATGTCAGCGGAGCAGCGTCCGGTGTTCGGCGCCCGCGTCAACGAAGCGCGCGATCAGGTTGAGTCAGCGCTTGCTGCCAGACGTGACCAGCTGGAGTCGGCACGGCTGGCGGCCCAGCTCGCTGGCGAGCGGGTTGATGTGACGTTGCCCGGTCGTGGCGAGCAGTCCGGTGGCCTGCATCCGGTTACCCGCACCCGTCGTCGTATCGAGGATTTTTTTGTCCAGCTGGGTTATGAAATTTCCGAAGGCCCGGAAGTGGAAGATGACTTTCATAACTTCGAGGCGTTGAACATTCCCGGACATCACCCGGCTCGCGCCATGCACGATACCTTTTATTTTGGCGATGGCCGTCTGCTGCGTACCCATACATCGCCGGTACAGATCCGGGTGATGGAGCAGGGCAAGCCGCCGTTCCGGATTATTGCTCCGGGCCGGGTCTATCGTTGCGATTCCGATCTGACCCATACGCCGATGTTCCATCAGGTGGAGGGGTTGCTGGTGGATGAGCATGTCAGCTTTGCCGACCTGCGCGGCACGGTTGCGGCTTTTCTGCGGGCGTTTTTTGAAGTGGATGATCTGGCGGTGCGATTCCGTCCCTCCTATTTTCCGTTCACGGAGCCTTCGGCAGAGGTGGATATCGGCTGTGTGCTCTGCGCCGGCAAGGGCTGCCGCGTCTGCAAGCAAACCGGCTGGCTGGAAGTCATGGGCTGCGGCATGGTCCACCCGAAGGTGTTGGAGCATGGCGGTGTTGATCCGGAAAAGTATTCCGGTTTCGCCTTTGGCATGGGAGTGGAGCGTCTGACCATGCTGCGTTACGGCGTCAATGATCTGCGCAAGTTCTTCGAGAACGATGTGCGTTTCCTGAAGCAATTCCGTTAATCCACTGCTGGTATTCAGGAGAAGATAATGCGTTTCAATGAAGCCTGGTTGAGAGAGTGGGTTAACCCGGATATCACCACTGATCAGCTGTCACATCAGCTGACCATGGCGGGCCTGGAAGTGGATGCGGTGGAACCTGCGGCGGTGGCTTTTTCCGGTGTCGTAATAGCCGAGGTCATGGCAACTCGGCCGCATCCTCAGGCCGACAAGCTGACCTTGTGCGAAGTGAACGCCGGCGATGGTGTTTACCCGGTGGTTTGTGGTGCGGCGAACGTGCGCGCCGGTCTGCGTGTGCCGTTTGCAAAGATCGGCGCCGAGTTGCCGGGCGATCTGAAAATCAAGAAGGCCAAGCTGCGTGGTGAAGAATCACAGGGCATGCTTTGCGGTGCCTCCGAGCTGGGGCTTGAGGATATCGTTGACGGCCTGCTGGAGTTGCCTGCAGACGCTCCGGTTGGAGAAGACTTTCGTCGCTGGCTGCAGCTTGACGACAGCGTGTTCGAATTGGGCGTCACCCCTAACCGTGCTGATTGCCTGAGCCTGCGCGGTGTAGCCCGGGAGGTTGCCGTCCTGACCGGAGCGCCGTTCTGTGCACCCGAGATCGTGCCGGTCCCGGTATCATCGCAGAAAACTTTCCCGGTTAAGGTGTCTGATCCATCTGCCTGCCCGCGTTATCTGGGGAGGGTGATTGAGGGAGTAAATGCCAAAGCAGTTTCTCCGCTGTGGTTGCGCGAGAAGCTGCGTCGTGCCGGCCTGCGTTCCATTGATGCGCTGGTGGATGTCACCAACTATGTCCTGCTGGAACTTGGCCAGCCGTTGCATGCCTTTGATCTGGGCAAGCTCGGCGGCGCTATTGATGTGCGTCGTGCCGGCGCCGCTGAATCGCTAGTGCTGCTGGACGGTCAGAACCTCAAGCTCAAAGAAGGCGATATATTGATTGCTGACGACAACGGACCGCTGGCACTGGCCGGAGTCATGGGTGGCGAGGCCAGTGCTGTCAGCGCAGAAACAAAAGATATCTTCCTTGAGTGTGCGTTCTTTGCACCGCTGGTTCTGGCGGGTCGTGCCCGTGCGCATGGCTTGCATACTGATTCGTCGCATCGCTTCGAGCGTGGCGTGGATCCGCGTCTGCAAGAGCAGGCGATCGAGCGCGCCAGTCAACTGATTATCGAAATCGCTGGCGGCAAGGCTGGCGCGGTCGTTTGCCTTGAAAGTGAGGCGCACATTCCGCTGCAGAATGAAGTGACGCTGCGAGCAGAAAAGCTGCAGCGCCTGCTCGGTCTGAGTTTGCCTGGCGAGCGTATCGAAGAGATTCTTGCCCGGCTTGGCATGGAGGTGTCCGGTGACGTCTCCGGCAAGCGCTGGACCGCGCTGGTGCCGAGCTGGCGCTTCGATATCGAGCGTGAGGAGGATCTGATCGAGGAGCTGGCGCGTGTTTATGGCTACAGCCAGTTACCCAGTCGCCTGCCCAGCGTGACAGCCGAGCCGAAAGTCAGTGAGGGGCAGCTGTCTCTGCGCCGTTTGGTGGACGCACTACAGGATCGTGGCTATCAGGAAGTGATCAGCTATAGCTTTGTCGACCTGCAAACCCAGCAGGCGGTGTCGCCGGGTGTGCAGCCGCTGGCGTTGGCGAATCCGATCTCCAGCGAGCTGTCGGTGATGCGCAGCAGCCTCTGGGCCGGTCTGCTGACCACCGCCCGCTATAACCTGAACCGGCAGGCCGAGCGTCTGCGCTTGTTTGAGAGTGGTTTGCGCTTTGTGCCGTCAGCCGATGGTCTGCTTCAGGAGCCAATGCTGGCGGGCCTGCTCTACGGTCCGGCATTGCCGCAGCACTGGGATGGCAAGCCCCGCAAGGTCGATTTTTTCGACCTGAAGGGGGATGTTGAGGCCTTGTTGGCGCTAACCGGCGATGCCGGCTGGAGCTTCGAAGTGGGCGAGCACGATGGCCTGCACCCGGGGCAGTGCGCACGTCTGTGCCGTGCCGGAGCAACCGCCGGGTGGCTCGGCAAGATCCATCCGGCCCTGGCGGCGGAGCTTGATCTGAGTCAGGACATCTACCTGTTCGAGCTGGAACTTGCGCAGATTATGCCGGCTTCTTTGCCGAAATTCGCCGAAATCTCCGAGTTTCCCGCGGTTCGCCGCGATCTGGCCTTTGTCCTTCCGGCTGCCGTCCCCGCCGGCCGGGTGATGGCGGCTGTGCGCGAGGTTTGCGGCGAAACCCTGCGTGATCTACGCCTTTTTGACGTCTATCGGGGCCAGAACGTGGGCGAGGGCAATGTCAGTCTGGCGCTGGGCTTGACCTTCCAGAACCGTTCACGCACCCTTGGTGAAACCGACATTAGCAGCCTGACAGAAGCTGTAGTATCCTTGCTAAAACAAGAATTTAACGCCCACTTGCGCGACTGATTCGAGGAATGCTGATGACTGCGCTGACCAAGGCCGATCTGGCTGAACGTCTGTTCGAGGAGCTAGGCCTCAACAAGCGGGAAGCCAAGGAAATGGTGGAGATGTTTTTCGAGGAAATCCGCCGGTCCCTGGAAGGCAACGTCCCGGTCAAATTGTCCGGTTTTGGTAACTTTGATCTGCGTGACAAAAGCCAGCGTCCCGGCCGCAATCCCAAGACCGGCGAAGAGATTCCTATAACAGCGCGCCGGGTGGTAACTTTCCGCCCCGGGCAAAAACTGAAGCAGCGGGTTGAGGCATATGCTGGAACCAGGGAATAACGACCAGTTACCGGTTATCCCGGGGAAACGCTACTTTACTATCGGTGAAGTCAGTGAGCTGTGTGATGTGAAGCCGCACGTGCTGCGTTACTGGGAGCAGGAATTTCCCCAGTTGAAGCCGGTCAAACGGCGCGGCAACCGTCGTTACTATCAGCGTCAGGATGTGCTGATGATCCGTCAGATTCGCAGTTTGCTTTACGATCAAGGCTTTACCATCGGTGGGGCCAGACAGCAGCTGACAGGCGCCCCGAGTGCCGAGCAGTCGAGCCACTACCATCAGCTGATTCGGCAGATGATTGTCGAGCTGGAAGAAGTATTACTGGTACTGCGTACCTGAGGTTTCTTCCCCCGGGCGCATCCGTTATGATTGCCCCGCTTCGCGGCCGAGCCAAGGGCCGCATCTGTCGGGGCGTAGCGCAGTCTGGTAGCGCACTTGCCTGGGGGGCAAGGGGTCGCAGGTTCAAATCCTGCCGTCCCGACCAAATTTGAGCATGAACTATCAGTAGTAAACAAAAGCAGTAGTAAATAAAAGGGGCCGCACTAGCGGCCTTTTTTATGGTTGCGCCGGCGCGGCGCTTCTGCCGGGGAAGAGTATGACCTCCGATACCGATCGAATTTATGCCGAACAACGCGATATTATTGAGCGGTTCTCGTTTGACGAGCGCGTCGTCAGCGTTTTCCCGGACATGATCAGTCGTTCGGTGCCGGGTTATGGGACCATGATTGAAATGATCGGTGTTCTGACGGCTCGTTACGCCAGGCCCGGTACCAACCTCTATGATCTGGGGTGTTCATTGGGTGCGGCTACTCTGGCCATGGCGGCACTCGTTCCGCATCGGGATTGTCAAGTTATTGCCATAGACAACTCTGAAGCGATGCTGAATCGTGCAAGGCAACTGATTGATGAGGCGTCCCCGGCACTTCCGGTAACCTTGCTGAACGCAGACATTCGTAATGTTTCACTGAGTAACGCTTCTGTTGCGGTGTTGAATTTTACTCTTCAGTTTCTGCCATTACAGGACCGGGATACCCTGGTAGGGCAAATTTCCGATGCTCTTGGTGTGGGTGATATTCTCGTCCTTTCCGAAAAGATCAGATATGAGGATGCTGCGGAAGATCAGCTTCAGCAAGCATTGCATCACGCATTCAAGCGTAACAATGGCTATTCGGATCTCGAAATCAGTCAGAAGCGTACTGCGCTGGAGAACGTCCTGATTCCGGAGACGCTGGCTGAACATGAACAGCGCTTGCGGCGGGCCGGCTTTCGTCAGGTGCATGTATGGTTCCGTTGTTTTAACTTTCTCTCGCTGGTAGCTATTCGGTGATCGAGCAGTACTGTGATCAGCTTCATGATGTAATGCGGGAGCTGGCTCCTGCATGGCAGATACCGCTGGAAGCGCTCAGTCGTGACCGGCTGATTTTTCAGCCCCACGGTGATATGCCGCGCTGGCTTGAAGCGGTGTCCGGTTTGCCTGATGTCGCGGCAGAGCTGGATGCGACGGCTGACCGGATCTGTCTTGCGGCAATGGCGGAAGAAGGGGCAAACGCAGATGCTGTGCGCAGCAACCTGCGTCAACTGATGCCCTGGCGTAAGGGGCCGTTTGAGTTCTTTGGTGTCAGGATTGATACAGAGTGGCGATCTGACTGGAAGTGGCAGCGTGTCTCTTCTCATATCAGTAGTCTTTCCGGCCGGTCGGTGCTGGATGTCGGCTGCGGCTCAGGCTATCACTGCTGGCGGATGTGGGCTGAGGGAGCCCGCGCGGTACTCGGGATTGACCCTACACTGCTGTATTTTTTTCAGTATCTTTCCCTGAAGCGCTACGTTCCGTCAGCGCCAGTCTGGTATGCACCGGTACGGCTGGAGGAGATGCCGCTCGATAGTCAGGCGTTTGATACGGTGTTTTCCATGGGAGTGCTTTACCATCGTCGTTCCCCGCTTGACCACCTTGCCGAGTTATACTCGGCGCTTCGGCCGGAGGGAGAGTTGGTATTGGAAACCCTCGTGGTCGAAGGCGATATCAATACCGTGCTGATGCCTGCGGATCGTTATGCGTCGATGCGAAATGTATTCTTTCTGCCGTCTACGGATATGCTCGAACTCTGGTTGCGCCGCAGTGGCTTTGTCGATGTGCGCACGGTGGACGTCTGTATTACAAATGTGGCGGAGCAGCACAGCACGGAGTGGATGACATTTAATTCCTTGCCTGACTTTCTTGATTCAAGCGACGCCTCCCGTACCATCGAAGGTTATCCTGCACCGTGCAGGGCAACTGTAATCGCACGCCGACCCTGAAGAAATTATTCCGGCATGGCCGATGCCAGCAGAAGCTCGTCAACCAGGGTCATGCGGGTGTTTTCGTCCAGTTGGCGCAGCACCACGGACAATGCCTTTATTGCACCCTGGCCATCACTCAGGTCCTGCTTGCCAAGGATGGTTGCAATCTTTTCCCACGGCTCCTCGTTATGCTCCGCGCTATTTGCTGATGCGGCCGCTGGCTCATCATCCTGCAACAACGGCGGCGCAGCGCTGCCGAGCTGGTCGCAGGCTGCGTCGGAGAGAAGTACCTGCAGACTGGCCTCACCGTTGGCGAGATCGCTGGTGCTGACGGCAACGGCAATGTCGTGCTCCAGCGCATCGACGTCCGACCCGGTAACGATGTGAATGCCTGCCAGTAGCATAAGGTGCGTGGTCAGATCGCCGGCATGGATATCGGTTTCCCCTGCTTGTTGGCACAGACGATGAGCCAGAACGCGTGCGCCCTGGGCAGGGGTGCCGGGCAGGCTCAGGACCAGACATCCCGGCCGTTGATCACAGATGTGGTCCTCGCGCCTCAGGCTGCCCGTTACCATGGACATAAGGCTGCGTTCGGCTTCAGTAAGTGCCGTCTCGCCAAGCTGCTCTCCAAGCGAGGCGTATTCATCGATTCGAACTGCCAGCAGGCTGTGCGGTAGATGGTGGCGGCGGCAGAAGGCCTGATCTCTTCGTAGTGTATCGAGAGGGTCCGGGCTGCTGTCTGTAATGAACGGTACGTCGTCCCGAGCCGGCCCGGTGTGGCGGGAGATCAGTCGGAAAATCTCCCGCATGACCTGGCGTGCCTCGTAAGGACGGTAGATAACCCCGGTAGAAAAACGCTCTGACAGTGAGGCGATTCGGGCGGCGTCGCTATCCGGGCTGGCCATCAGCACGATCCCGAGTTGCGGTAGTCGATCGCAAAGGCCGGGTAGCAAGGCTTCCAGTCCCGGCCATTGATTGGCAATCAGTAGCAGAGCCGGCTCCCGCCTCAGCGCCAGATCCAGCCCGGCGTTATCCGTGCAGGTAAAGACGTCCAGTAGCGGTGCGAGTAGCCGTTCGAGCATGACGGACCCAAGCCGGGAGCTGTCTGCGATAACGACACTGATTGAGCTCTGATGATTCATTTCCTCCCTCCCTGAGGTGGACAGCCACGTGGCAGGACGGCTGCAAAATGGCATCATTGGTTGCTGGAACTTGTACTAAAGTACATTTTTTGTGACTCATTTAACATTTTTATACCGCTTGGCCGGCATGAGCAACCGCTTATCGGTGCAATGTAAGATAAAAGTGTGAGGGGGTTCTCAGTGTGATGTCTTGGTAATAGCATTACGACATCCCGCTGTGTCGAGTTGACCTGCCCGGGAACCAAATAACCTAAAGTATGTGGAGATCGGGATATGAACAAGAAGCTGATGGCTTTGGCAGTAGCGGCAGGTATGGGCTTTGCGGGTCTGGCAAGTGCGGACGATGGTCTGGTTGGTGTTGGCGCAGCGGCGCAGTCTGTCGGAACGCTCGGTGTGCAGGTTGAAATTCCCGACCGCATCCAGATTATGCTGCCGGAAACCCTGCTGGACTTCGGCGTCTATGTGGAAGATCCGGGCTTCCTCACCACTTTGAGTACTGATGCCTGTGTGCGTAGTTCCACCCCGACCTACTCGCTTGAGATTACCTCTACTAACGGCTTCGTTCTGGATAGTGGATCCGACACGATTGCCTATGAGGTTTCATGGGGTGGAAATGCTGCCACCAGTCAAACGCTTCTGGCCCGGGATAATGCCGCAGGCTTCGGCGCTTGCGATCCGGCAGTAGACGGTGTGGGTCGCGTCTCCGTAGCCCTTACCGGTGATCTGGATCTTGCTGATGCGGGCGTATACACCGATACCATCAG
>JBECKT010000151.1:0-3503 GCA_040235405.1 Alcanivoracaceae bacterium | reverse complement strand
AGTATCGCCAACTGGATGCCACCGCACTGGCACAAGCGATTCGCAATGGTACTGTTTCCGCGCAACAGGTGCTGGAGCAGAGCTGGGAGGAAATCGATTTCTGGCAACCGAAACTGAATGCGCTGGTTTGGCAGGACCGGGAACGCACGGCCGCGCAGCTAAAAGACCTGGATCCCGCCGCGCCCTTTGCTGGCGTACCTTTATTACTGAAAGACACAGCACCAAACCATCTTGCCGGGGCGCCGACAGCAGACGGCTGCGGCGCCCATCGCAACCGCATCATGGAGCGCAACAGCTACATGGTGGATCGACTGATCCGCGCCGGTTTTGTCATCGTTGGCAAAACCAACGTGCCGGAGTTTTGCCTCAAGGGCACCACTGAACCGGAGGCATTCGGCCCGGCCCGCAATCCCTGGTCCACCGATCACATTACCGGCGGCAGCAGTGGCGGCTCCGCGGCGGCGGTCGCAGCCGGTATCGTGCCAGTGGCCACCGCCAGTGACGGCGGCGGCTCGATTCGTATTCCTGCGGCTTACTGCAGCCTGATCGGTCTCAAGCCAACTCGCGGACGTGTCAGTGAAGGCCCGCATCTGGGCCAGCTCTGGGACGGCATGAGCACCGATCATGTGCTGGTGCGCTCGGTGCGCGACAGTGCCGCTCTGCTCGATATTCTTGCCGGCGCCGAACCGGGTGATCCGCACCACCCGGAACCGCCCGCAGATTCTTTCCTGAACCTGATGCAGCGCGATCCGGGAAAATTGCGCATTGCCATCGATACCCGCTCGCCACTGGCGGGCGAAGTCGATCCGGAAATCCGGCGCATCACTGAGCAGACCGCAGAAAAACTCGCCGCCCTCGGACACAGTGTTGAAGAAGCGCGACCGGACATCGACGGCAAGCTGATGGCGCGCTGTTATCTGATGCTGTATGCGGGCCAGATGGCCTGCGAGCTGGCCGAAATCCGCCAGCGTTACGGCGCCGAAGGCGTGCGCCAGACCGAGCTGGATTCACGTGTGCTGGCACTGCTCGGCAACAGTTTTACCGCCGGTGATTACGCTCAGCACCTGCGCCACTGGAACACGCTGGCGCGCCAGTTCGCCGCCCTGTTCAGTCGCTTCGACCTGTACCTGACGCCGACCACCGCGCAACCACCGGCGCGAATCGGCGAGCAGGATCTACCTGCCGGCGAAGCAGTCGGCGCCCGAATCGTTACGGCACTGGGCGCCGGCAAACTGCTGCGCGCCACCGGCCTGGTCGACAAGATGGCCGAGCAGGCTCTGGCCCGGGTGCCGTTCACCCAGCTGGCCAACTTCTGCGGTACGCCGGGCATTTCCCTGCCGATGGGATTTTGCACCAACAGCACCTTGCCGGTGGGCGTGCAGCTGAATGCAACGCAGGGGCAGGAAGCGCTGCTGCTGCAGGTGGCAAGGCAACTGGAACTCGCCGGCCAATGGCAAACTCTGGCGCCTCGGTAGAAACCAGCCTGTGGGAGCGGCTGACCAGCCGCGATTTTTCGCTGGCTCCTTAACAACAAAAAGCCCCGCACTGCGGGGCTTTTTGTTGAAGATATTCTGGTGCCCGGAGGCGGAATCGAACCACCGACACGGGGATTTTCAATCCCCTGCTCTACCAACTGAGCTATCCGGGCTTTGGAGAGGGCGCTATTAAAGCGATTCGGCCCTGCCGGGTCAACCGAGCGGGCGGCTATTTTTCCGGGGGTACGTAGCCTTCGGCCTGGTCGAATGGCTCGTTGGCCAAAAAACGTTCACGCTGGGCGTCCAGATAGACCTTGGTGGCCGGGTCCATGACGCTGAGGCGCTTCTCGTTGATCAGCATGGTCTGCTGGCCAAGCCACTCCTGCCAGGCTTTCTTCGAGACGTTGTCGAAGATCTCCTGCCCTTTCGGGCCGGGAAAAGGGGGGCGCTCCAGTCCTTCGAGTTCCTGCTGGTACTTGCGGCAGAACACCAATCGGGTCATCGGGGGTGGGCCTCGTATTTTGCATGGGGGCGGGAAGTGTCGCACTGCTGGTGTTCTCAGGCAAAGGTGGCTGGGCGCTCTGTAAGGACGTGCGGCAGTGAAGTCGACGGTTGTCCACGTGATTTCCCCTGTCCGGGACACGCACGAGTACGTCCCTGTAGCTCTTCTCCGCCATCCATGGCTCCGAAGGTCCCGGACAGGGAAATCACGCGGACAACCTGCATCTCGCTTCTTTCATAGTTCGGAAAAATACTGAAGCGAGGCCCTTTGGGCTGTCAGGGGGTGACGGGACTGTGTGAGACATGGATGTCGAACACAAGCCCCCAGGGACGGGTTCACGGCGTGTCCCGGCCACCCCTGACCCATCCCACGGGCCGACGAAGCTCACTACCCAACTCGACCGAAAAGGGGTTGAAAGAAATGGCACAGCCCCCATCTGCCTACAATCAACCGAACAACCAGAGAGGACCCCACCCCATGTCTGCGACTGCCCAGACCGAAAAGCGCGAATTCCAGACCGAGGTCAAACAGCTACTCCATCTGATGGTGCACTCGCTGTACTCGAACAAGGAAATTTTCCTGCGCGAACTGATCTCCAACGCCTCCGACGCCGCCGACAAACTGAAATTTCTCGCCCTGCAGGACGACACCCTGTATCAGGGCGACAGCGACCTCGGCATTCATATCGAAGCGGACAAGGACGCTGGCACCCTGACCATTCGCGATAACGGCATTGGCATGAGCCGCGACGAAGTGGTCGCCAACCTCGGCACCATCGCCAAATCCGGCACCGCCGAGTTTCTGAAAAATCTCTCCGGCGACCAGAAAAAGGATTCACGGCTGATCGGCCAGTTCGGGGTTGGCTTCTACAGCGCCTTTATCGTCGCGGAAAAAGTCGAAGTCTTTACCCGCAAGGCCGGCACCGAGGCCAAAGACGGCGTCTACTGGAGCAGCGAAGGCAATGGCGAGTTTGATCTGGGCAGCGCCGAGCTGGCCGAACGTGGCACCCGCATCGTCCTGCACCTGCGCGCCGACGAAAAAGAATTCCTCGAACCCTGGCGCCTGAAAAGCCTGGTGCGCAAGTACAGCGACCATATCGCCATTCCGGTGCTGGTGCGCGACCAGAAACCCGCCGAAGAAGAAGGCAAAGAGCCGGAGACCAGCTGGGATCAGGCCAATACTGCCACCGCCCTGTGGACCCGCAACAAGAGCGAGATCAAGGACGAGGAGTATCAGGAGTTCTATCGCCATGTTTCCCACGACTTCGCTCCGGCACTGGCGTGGAGCCACAATCGCGTCGAAGGCAAACTGGATTACACCTCGCTGATTTATGTGCCCGAGAAGGCGCCGTTCGATATGTACCAGCGGGAAAAGCCGCACGGCCTGAAACTGTATGTGCAGCGCGTCTTTATCATGGACGACGCCGAGCAGTTCCTGCCGCTGTACCTGCGCTTTATCAAGGGCATCGTCGACAGCAATGACCTGTCACTGAACGTGTCCCGGGAAATCCTGCAGCAGGACAAGAC
>JBECKT010000140.1:0-48643 GCA_040235405.1 Alcanivoracaceae bacterium | reverse complement strand
AACCCGAAATACGTTGAGCCGATGCCGTTTGTACCGCCGTATCCGGCGGCGCTGCCCGGGCATTACAACTCGGAAATCATCGTCCAGCGCGGTTACTGGATGGTGAACTGGTTCAAGCGCGAATTTGCCGCTGCCGAAGTGCAGGAAGCGGCAACCCTGAACATCGCCGCCGAGCAATTGTTTGATCGGCTGCTGCGCGAATCGCCACCCGGTGCCATGGGCCTGACCCTGCAACCGTTCTGGAATCCGGGGGTGAAATATCCGGGCCCGGAAGCGAAGGGCGCGATCATCGGTTTCGGTGATGTGCATACCCGCGCCCATTTGTACCGGGCGATCATTGAAGGCATCGGTTACGCCCTGCGCGAAGGCAAGGAGCGACTGGAAAAGCGCAACGGCGTGGCCATTCGCCAGTTGCGCGTTTCCGGTGGCGGCTCGCAAAGTGACGAGATCATGCAGATCACCGCGAATATTTTCGGCCTGCGCGCCGAACGTCCGCACACCTGGGAGACCTCCGGGTTGGGTGCGGCGATCAACGCCGCCGTCGGCGCCGGTTGTTACGCCAGTCACCGCGACGCGGTGGCAGCGATGACCCGGCCGGGCCGGGCGTTCAGCCCGGATCGCGACACAGTCAAATTGTATGACCGGCTGTACCGCGAGGTTTATCGTCCGTTGTACGGGCGTCTGGCGCCGCTTTACCGTAATATCCGCCGGATCACGGGATACCCGAAGCGTTACTGATGCTCAGCTACCTGCATGGCTTTCACGCCGGCAACTTTGCCGATGTTCACAAGCACCTGATCTATTGCCTGGTGCTCGACTACCTGCTGAAAAAAGACAAGCCGCTGGCGGTGGTGGATGTCTATGCCGGCGCCGGCTTCTATGACCTGCAGGACTCTCGGGCCAAGAAAACTGCCGAGGCGGAAGCCGGTATCATGGCGTTGCCGGACAGTGGCTGGCCGGACGCCGCCGCGCCATACCGGGAAGTGGTACGCCGCGCCGCTGCGCATCACTGGCCGCCACGATTCTATCCCGGCTCACCGCAGATCGCCGCCGACCTGACCCGCTCGAAAGACCGGCTGCTGTTCAACGAATTGCATCCGCGTGAGTACGAAGCCCTGAAAACCCGCTTTGCCGGCGATCCGCGCGTCCATGTTCATCATCGCGAGGCGCTGGAGGCACTGGTGGCGCTGGTGCCACCGCCGGAGAAACGCGGGCTGGTGCTGATTGATCCGAGTTACGAGGTCAAGGACGAGTACCGCACCGTGCCGGAGGCGCTGGCGAAAGCGGAGCTGAAGTGGCCCACCGGTGTATTCCTGCTCTGGTATCCGTTGCTGGCTGGCGGCGCCCACCATCCGTTCGTTCAGGCGGTGGAGCGACAGACTACCTCGCCGTTGTTACAAACCGAATTGTGCGTACGCCCGCCCGGTGCCGGTATGTATGGCTCCGGCATGATGATTCTGAACCCACCCTGGACTCTGGTCCGCTCACTGGAGTCGTTGCGCGGCTGGTTCGGCCAGCTGCAGGGGCCGGGTGGGGTACTGCGGGTGCGGGCAGTGCGCGGCCAGTAACCGGGCCTGACCGACGGCGAAAGATTTCGCGGCCGATCGGCCGCTCCTACGGGAAAATCGCATCTTGATATAATTAAAAACAAATAGTTACGGATATTATTTAAAGTAATTTCTCTTTCCGGTTCAGCCCGGTAGCATACCCCCCTCAAGTATCCCGGAGGTCCGGTGAGCGAAACAGCATCCCCCCAGATAACCCGCCTGCGCCTTGCCCTGGCGCTGGGGCCGCTGATTGCCGTCGGCCCGCTGGCGATTGACACCTACCTGCCGGCGCTGCCAGCCATGGCGGACAGCTATGGTGTCCGCGTTACTGACGTTGAGCGCTCGGTCAGCCTCTATGTGATGGGCACGGCACTGGGCCAGCTGCTGGGTGGGCCGCTGTCGGATCACCTTGGCCGCAAGCCGGTGGCGTGGGGTGGGCTGTTGCTGTTTGCGCTGACGAGCCTGCTGATCAGTTTGTCTACCGCGCTTTGGCAGCTGGACCTGCTGCGGGTCGTCCAGGCCCTTGGCGGTGGCGCCACCGTCGTCGTTGCTGCCGCATCGGTGCGCGACTGGTTTGATGGCCAGGAAGCGGCGCGGGTGCTGAGCAACATTGGCCTGATCATGCTGATTGCGCCGCTGGTGGCGCCGGCCGTGGGGGCCATGCTGGTGTTGCTACAGGGCTGGCCGGCGATCTTTATCGGGCTGGCCGGCTACGCGTTGCTGATGATGGTCTGGGTCGCGAAAGTGATGCCCACGCACATCCCGGTGGCGGTGGACCGTCGGCTCAGTGATGTGGCCAGAGGCTGGGGCAGGGTGCTGAGGCATCGCACGGCGATGGCCATCATTCTCGCCAACGGCCTGAGCTTCGCAGCCCTGTTTGCCTTTATTACCGACTCGGCATTTGTCTATCTGCGATTCTACGGCGTTGCCGAGAAGGCGTTTCCGCTGCTGTTCGGTGCCAATGTCGCGACCATGATCCTGTTCAACCGGGTCAATTTGCTGTTGCTGCGCCGTGTACCGGCGATCCGCCTGATGACGGCCGCATTGATTATTCAGGTGTCGGCGGTATGGCTGCTGCTATTGGCGGTGCTGATACTGGGCAAGCCGCCGCTGTGGCTGCTGGTGCCGCTGATCATGCTGGCGGGCGGTGCGGTGGCCATGGTGATTCCCAATGCTATCGCCTGTTTCACCCACTATTTTCCGCATGACAGCGGTGCTGCCACTGGCATCAACGGCAGCCTGCAGTTTTTTCTTGCCGGCATGACCGGCATCCTGATGACCAGTTTGCACAATCATTCGCTGCTGCCGCTGGGACTGGCCATGGCAACAGCGGCAAGTCTGGCCCTGACGCTGCTACTCAGAAGCCGGAGCGGATACCGACGCTAATGGCGTTCAGTTGGTAATCATCCTTGTCGAGATAGCGCATGTACTCAACATTCAAACCGATTGCGCCGGCCAGAGAGGCGTCGACACCCAGGCCATAGGATTCACCCTCTACAGTGTCAGTATCGCGCGACAGCAGGGCGCCGCCGGAGCGAACCGAAGTACTACCGCGGGACTCGCTGTAACCGCCAATTGCGTAGGGGCGGAACATCTCGAAGACCGGCACCGACAGCTTCACATAGCCACCGTATATCCGGTCCAGATCGAACTCGACCGAGCCTAACCCGGAGCTGCGGGTATCCGCCTCGATGCCGGTACCAATGCGTGCCTCAAGTCCGAAGATATCGTTGAACTCGACGCCACCACGAACAGCGGCGCCAGTCGGTTTCACGGTGTTGCTGGTAGCATCAAACTCGAGCTCGTACCGGGAGTAGTTCAGGCCAACGTAGGGACCGGCAGCATAGGCTGTCGAGCCAGCGCCGATCAGCAATCCGGCGATTAGTGTCTTTGTCATTGCAGGTTTCATGATCTATTTTCCTCGGTAATCCGGGTACAGGCTGTGAAAGCACTTGAGGCTACAGGTTCCGGAACCAGTTATCAGTACGGCAACACACACAGGAAACCAACAGTAATTACGGACTCAATGGGCCCTGGCGGGATCGCCTGTTCCGCACCTGCCGTGCTCAGACTCATGACCTTGAGTTGCAGAAAAGAGAAAAACCGATTGATGATCGGTTTTGGCTGCAGCAATCTGGCCACTGCTGAAAATGAGTCCCGACAGGCATCTGCAATGCAACTTGGTGAGCTGGAAAAGCTGGTACTGCAATATTTCTGGCAAAGCGGTGAGGCGGATGCCAAGACCGTACACGCCTATTTCGAAAAGCTGCGCGGCGGTACTTTGAACACCATTCAGAGCACGCTGGACCGGCTGTTCAGAAAGGGGCTGCTGGGCAGGGAGAAACAGGGCCACGCTTTATTTCGCGCTCGGTTCCATCAAGGATGCATTGGTGATCTTTAGCGGCGTACCGCTGGCCCTTACAGGGGGCATCCTGTTGCTGCTATTGCGCGATATTCCGTTCTCGATTTCCGCGTGACCCGTCATAAAAGATAAGTTGACATGGGGGCGCCGACTGGCGTTATCTTTGAGCTGATTAAACGTGAGTAGTATTCCGCGCATGAGTTGGAAACGGTTCCTTGTCATTTGCTGTCTTCTGGCCGCTGTTCCCTTGCAGGGGATGGCTGTGGTTGCGCAAATTCAGCAACCATGCCCGATGGAAGAGATGATGACGCAGGCCGAGATGAGTGATTCTCACAGCACCACGCCACTCACCCCAAAAGGCGACTGCTGTCTGGACGATGAGGCCGCCGCGCTCAGTGGCCAGTTGTGCAAGCCCGGCCAGAAATGCCATGCCGGGCAACTGTCGATCATCAACACAGTTCCCGGTGTCACCGTTCAGTTCGGAAATTATTCCCCCGCAAATTTGCCTGATCCTGCCTACACCACCTTTGCCCTGAGCGCCATCTGGCGGCCGCCTCTCACACTCCTGCACTGATGTTCTCAGGCCCGTAACCGGGTTTGCTGGCGCCCCGCGCGCCGAGTCCGTGTTGGAGTGAAACATGCATTCGCTATTTCTTTTTGCCGGCAGCGGCCGCCGCTGCATTTACTGGCTGCTACCTGCATTGCTGTGGGCCAGCAGCTCATTACATGCCGACGAAGGTCTGACGTTTGATCGGGCGCTATTGCTTGCGTTGCGTGACTCGCCGGAAGTGCAGGCCGAGTCAGCAAGAGTCGAAGCAGCCCGGCAGGCCGAAGGGCCGGCGGACGCCTTGCCTGATCCCACCCTGATTCTCGGCCTCGACAATGTGCCGGTCGAAGGTCCGGACCGCTACAGTCTGTCGAGCGACTTCATGACCATGCAGCGTATTGGTGTGACGCAACGGTTCCCCAATCGCAGCAAGCTCAAGGCGCGCGCAAGCGGTGCAAGCCAGCGTGTCGGTCTCGCAGAAGCCAGCGCAGAGAGCACCCGACTGGCGGTGCTGCGCCAGACGGCCCGGGCCTGGCTGGCGCGCTACACGCTGGAACAGCAGTTGCGATTGATTGACCAGCTGCTTGAGGAAAACCGCCTTTTCGATGCTGCGGTGCGAGCGCGGCTGGCATCAGGTCAGGGAAAGGCAATAGACGGTGTCGCGCCCGCACAGGAGCAAGCGGCGCTGCTAAATCGACGCGACATGCTGGAGGCCAGGCAGCGTCAGGCCAAGGCCGTTCTCGTGCGCTGGCTCGGCCAGCCGGGGCGGCAGACGCTGGCCGGTGCTGCACCCGATCTGGCCATCAATTCCGAGCTGCTGCTGGACCGATTACATCAACATCCGGAACTCGAAGTTGCCGAGCGTCTGGCAGGTGTAGCCACGGCCACCGTCGATGAGGCGCGTGCTGCCAGGAAGCCGGACTGGGCCCTGACGCTGGCGTATATGGACCGCGAGGAATTCAGTGACATGGCCATGCTGCAGATCAATGTTGATCTGCCGTTGTTCAGCGGGTCCCGTCAGAGCCCTCGTATTGCTTCTGCCGAAGCCGAGCGCAGGGCGCTGGAATCGCAGGCCGACGCAGTGCGCCGCGAGCATGAAGCAATGTTGCAGGCCGATCTGGCAGATTTCGAGCGCCTTGAGCGGGTGCTTGCCCGGCAACGGGAAACTCTGCTGCCGTTGGCGGAACAGAAAGTGGCGTTGGCCAGAGCAGCATGGCGCGGCGGTGACGGCAGCCTCGCTGACCTCGTTCAGGCGCGCACTGAACTGCTTGACGCGAGGCTTGCAGAAATTGATCTGAGCGGGCAGCGCGACCAGCTGGCGGCCGCTCTCCATTTTACCTATATCCACCATGCAGCAGCGGGGGAGGAGCACGATTATGAACATTAAACGCAATCTCCTGATGGGTCTGGCGGGTCTGCTGCTGTTGCTGGCCGGGATCTATCTGGGCCGTACCACCGTTACTTCCCACGACATGACGATGGAGATGGAAAGTAACGAGACGAGTGGGGACGCAGACGGTAAAAAAGTCTTGTACTGGTACGACCCGATGTTCCCCCAGCAGCGATTTGACCAGCCGGGACCATCACCCTTCATGGATATGCAGCTGGTGCCGCGCTACGCAGAAGAAAATGGCGACAGTAATCCGTCCACGGTGAAGATTGATTCTGCCATGGTGCAGAATCTCGGCATTCGCAGTGCTCAGGTGGTGGCGACAAAGGTAACGTCACAGCTTGATGTCACCGGGTTGGTGGCATTTAACGACCGTGCCCTGAGCCGCTTGCAAAGTCCTGCCTCTGCTTTTGTCGACAAGGTCTGGCCGTTGGCCGAAGGCGATACGGTAACAGCGGGCCAACCGCTTCTGCGGCTGCGGGTGCCGGCCTGGACCGGCGCCCAGCACGAGTGGCTGGCCGTGCTGGACAGTGGCGATGCCGGGCTAATCGCTGCTGGCCGGGAGCGCTTGTTGTCGCTGGGTATGCCCGCCGCACTGATCAAAAGTATTGAGCGGCGGCGCAAGCCGCTGGACACCTGGATGGTGGCCGCGCCACATGATGGCGTTATTCTTCGTCTTGATGCCCGGGCTGGTATGACATTGATGACCGCTGCACCGATGGCAGAAATCCAGTCCATCAATCCGGTGTGGGTCGAGATTGCCGTCCCGGAACGCCAGTTGGCACAAGTCAGTCCTGGTGATGTTGTTGAAGTAACCGTTCAGGGAGTGACGCCGGCGCTGCGTAAGGGCCGGGTTGCCGAGATTCTGCCGCTGCTGGATCAGGCCAGCCGGACCGTGCCGGTGCGGGTGACCCTGTCCAATGACAATGGCGATCTGCGCCCGGGCATGAGTGCCCGGATTCTCATTCATGCTGAAACAGCACGACAGGCATTGGCTGTGCCCACAGAAGCCCTGTTGCATACCGGAAAGCGCACCCTGGTAATGCTTGATGAGGGTGAGGGTCGATATCGGCCGCAGGCGGTGCAACCCGGCGCTGAACTCGGTGACAACACGCTGATTCTGGCCGGACTGGAAGAAGGCCAGCGGGTGGTGGTCAGCGGCCAGTTCCTGCTTGATTCCGAAGCCAGCCTGCAAGGCATTGCCGTGCAGGAGCTGACACCATGATCGCTGCAATCATTCGCTGGTCACTGGCGAACCGCTTTCTGGTGCTGTTGGCAACTCTGTTCATGAGTGCATGGGGCATCTGGTCGATCAACCATACCCCGGTGGATGCTTTGCCGGACCTGTCTGATGTGCAGGTGATCATCCGTACCAGTTACCCTGGGCAGGCGCCGCAGCTGGTGGAAAAGCAGGTTACCTATCCACTGGCCACCACCATGCTGGCAGTGCCGGGCGCACGAACCGTGCGCGGCTATTCGTTCTTCGGCGACAGTTACGTCTATGTTTTGTTCGAAGACGGCACCGACCTGTATTGGGCGCGCTCACGGGTGCTGGAATATCTCAGCCAGGTGCAATCGCAATTGCCCGGCACGGCGCGGCCTTCTCTCGGTCCGGATGCCACCGGCGTGGGCTGGATATACCAGTACGCACTGATTGATCGCAGCGGCAAACACGACCTGTCGCAGCTGACATCGATACAGGACTGGTTTCTGAAGTACGAGCTGCAAACCCTGGCCGATGTTGCTGAAGTCGCCACCGTTGGCGGCATGGTGCGCGAATATCAGGTGGTGCCTGACCCGGTCAAACTGGCCAGCCATCGCATCACTCATCAGCAACTGCGCAAGGCCATCGAAGGTGCCAATCAGGAAACCGGCGGCGCCGTGCTGACGCTCGGTGAAGCCGAGTATATGGTGCGTGCCAGCGGTTACCTTCAAACGCTGGAGGATTTTCGCAATATCCCGCTGAAACTGGCCGACGGGGTGCCGGTACTGCTTGGTGATGTGGCGCAGATTCGTCTTGGCCCGGAAATGCGCCGTGGCATTGCCGAGCTGGACGGCGAGGGCGAAGTGGTCGGTGGCGTGGTAATCCTGCGTTCCGGCAAGAATGCCCGCGCCGTACTTTCTGCGGTGCATGAGCGCCTTGACACGCTACGCAAAAGTCTGCCGGATGGCGTAGAGATCGTCACCACCTATGATCGCAGTGAGTTGATCGACCGGGCGGTGAAAAACCTCAGTTACAAGCTGGTTGAAGAGTTTATCGTGGTGGCGCTGGTGTGTGTCCTGTTTCTCGGCCACCTGCGCTCCTCGCTGGTGGCAATTATTTCGCTGCCACTGGGCATTCTCGCCGCTTTTATCGTCATGCGTTATCAGGGCATCAATGCCAACATCATGTCGCTTGGTGGCATCGCCATTGCCATTGGTGCCATGGTCGATGCGGCTGTGGTGTTGATCGAAAACGCCCACAAAAAAATCGAGATCTGGCAGCGGGAGAATCCCGGGCAATCCCTGTCCGGCGAAGCGCATTGGCGCGTCATTGAGCAGGCTGCTATTGAGGTGGGGCCAGCGCTGTTCTTTTCGCTGTTGATTATTACGCTGTCATTTATCCCCGTATTCACACTGGAGGCTCAGGAGGGGCGGCTATTTGGCCCGCTTGCCTTCACCAAAACCTGGGCCATGGCCGCCGCTGCCGGTCTGTCGGTCACACTGGTGCCAGTGCTGATGGGATACTGGATCCGCGGCCGTATCCCCTCGGAAGAAAAAAATCCGGTCAGCCGCTTTCTGATTCGCATCTATCAGCCACTTCTGGATCGGGTTCTGGCCTGGCCCAAGGCCACCTTGCTGGTAGCCGCCCTGGTTTTCCTGACCGCACTCTGGCCGTTAAGCCAGCTTGGCGGTGAATTCCTGCCGCCACTGGACGAGGGCGATTTACTGTACATGCCCAGCGCGCTGCCGGGCCTGTCGGCGCAAAAAGCCACTGAGCTACTGCAACAGACCGACCGGTTAATCCGGTCCGTGCCTGAAGTCGAGCAGGTGTTCGGCAAGGCAGGGCGGGCGCGCACTGCCACCGACCCTGCACCCATGACCATGTTCGAAACCACTATTCGCTTCAAACCGAAAGATCAGTGGCGAGACGGCATGACGCCGGAAAAACTGGTCGAAGAACTGGATCGGGTTGTGCGCGTACCGGGGCTGGCGAATATCTGGATTCCACCGATCCGCAACCGCATCGATATGCTTGCCACTGGCATCAAGAGCCCGATCGGTATCAAGGTGGCGGGGGATGACCTTGCTACCATTGACGATGTCAGTCGTCAGGTTGAACAGGTGGCCAAACAAGTCTCCGGGGTGTCTTCGGCATTGGCTGAACGGCTCACCGGGGGACGTTATGTAGACATTGATATTCGTCGTGATATCGCCGCTCAATATGGTCTCAACATCGCCGATGTCCAGTCTGTGGTCAGCGGTCTGATCGGCGGCGAAAATATCGGCGAGACAGTGGAAGGCCAGGAGCGCTATCCGATCAGCCTGCGCTATCCGCGTGAATGGCGTGATACCGTACAGCGTCTGCGCGACTTGCCCGTGGTTACCCCGAACGGGTCGCAAATCACTCTTGGAACCGTGGCAGACATCAGCATTACCGATGGCCCGCCAATGTTGAAAAGCGAGAACGGCAGGCTGTCTGGCTGGGTGTATATCGATGTTCGTGGCCGCGATCTTGCGTCTGTGGTGGAGGAATTGCGAGCGGCAGTGAATGATCAGGTGGAACTGCCGGAAGGCATCAGCCTGTCTTTCGCGGGTCAGTTCGAGTTTCTTGAGCGCGCCAACGCCAGACTGAAAGTGGTGGTGCCGGCGACCTTGCTGATTATTTTTGTGCTGCTGTTCCTGACCTTCCGTTGTGTCGACGAAGCCCTGCTGATTATGGCTACCTTGCCGTTTGCCGTAACCGGCGGCGTATGGTTGCTGTATCTGCTCGATTACAACCTGTCGGTGGCCACTGGCGTCGGATTTATCGCGCTGGCAGGCGTCTCCGCCGAGTTTGGTGTCATCATGCTGCTGTACCTGAAACAAAGCTGGCAGGCGCGGCAGCAGCGGGGCGATCATGACAAACTCGCTCTGATAGAGGCTATTCGCGAGGGCGCCGTATTACGTGTCCGGCCCAAGGCGATGACCGTTGCTGTGATCGTCGCCGGCTTGTTGCCAATCTTCTGGGGCAGCGGCACCGGCAGCGAGATCATGAGCCGCATTGCTGCGCCCATGGTCGGAGGAATGATCACGGCGCCGTTGTTATCGCTGTTCGTGTTGCCGGCCGCTTATCTGCTTCTCAGGAGCAGGCGTTGACGTTGTAGCCTGAGTTATGGTCGAGTGGAGCGGCTTGATGTCTGAGCCGGGTTCACAGAAGTGTTGCACTGAAAACCGGAGGTTTGTGTGCCAAAAGAGACGGACAGAACAACCCATTACCGGGAAGGCAGCCTGACTCTGGCCGGAGCAGTGATGCTTGGAACCGGCGTCATGATTGGTGCTGGCATTTTTGCCCTGACCGGACAGATGGCGCAGATGGCGGGCGCTCTTTTCCCGCTCGCTTTTCTGGCGGCCGCGGTGGTTGTTGGCTTCAGTGCCTATTCTTACATAAAGATTTCCAATGCCTTTCCTTCCGCTGGTGGCATTGGCATGTATCTGCACAAGGCCTACGGAAACCGATTGCCAACCGCCTTTAATGCCCTGTTAATGTATTTCTCAATGGTGATCGCCCAGAGCTTTCTGGCCCGAACATTCGGCTCTTACACCATGCAGCTTTTCGGTGGAGACGAGAGTGGGCGCATGGTATCCATTCTCGGCGTGTCACTCATCGTCGCCGCATTTCTGATCAACTTGTCCGGAAACCGGATAATCCAGGGCGTGGCTTCCATTATCGGAATCCTGAAAATCGGCGGCATTCTGATTTTCGGTTTCGTCGGAATATGGATTGCCGGCAGCAGTTCCATCACCGTTACCAGCCTGCAGGATACAGGTGGGGCAGGCAGTTTTCTGGGCGCGACGGCTCTCGGAATACTGGCATTCAAAGGCTTTACCACTATTACCAACAGTGGTGCGGAGGTTAACAATCCGAATCGCAACATTGGTCGCGCCATCATCATTTCCATCGCAATATGCGTAGTGATCTACACCCTGGTCGGCTTTTCCGTGGCAAGCAACCTGTCACTGGCAGAAATCATTGAAACGCGCGATTACTCCCTTGCCGCTGCCGCCCGCCCGGCACTCGGCGATTACGGCGTCTGGTTCACAGTGGCCATTGCCATGATGGCCACTGCCGGAGGCATTCTGGCAAGCATTTTTGCGGTATCGCGAATGCTGGCCATGCTGACGGAGATGAAGCTGGTTCCGCACAGCCATTTTGGTATGCCGGGAAGCATTCAGAAGCACACCCTGGTCTACACGGTTGTACTGGGCATAATGCTGACTGCATTTTTCGACCTTTCCCGCATTGCGGCATTGGGCATCGTGTTTTACCTGATCATGGACATTGCAATCCATTGGGGTGTGCTTCGCTATCTGCGTAAGGAGGTGGGGGCGGCGACATGGGTGCTTGCTTCGGCAATTTCTCTGGATTTGATCGTGCTTGGCGGGTTCGTCTGGGTCAAGCTGAACTCTGATCCCCTTGTCATCGGAATTGCTGTGGTGACAATGATTATTGTCGCAGCAGGCGAGCAGGTTTTTCTGATGCGCACAAGGAAATCATTAGCGGCTGACAGCAAGGCACCAAACTCACACCAGCATTGAAAGCGGAATGTATGCACATCCAGACCAACGAGCCATGGATGCCTGTGCTATTCCGGTAAACCAGGGTGCCTGCAGCATCTCCCGGGCAAAGTGCGTCACTCACTATCTGCGGCGCCCCGTCCAGAAACTGGCTTGAGGTCAAGATACGGGCAACCAAAGAAGAGATTCTTGACATACATCAACAGGCAACCGCGATTGGCGACTCAGGCTGTACGCTTGTTTCTTACAGATGAAGGGGATAGTCATGAAATACGCAGGTATATTGTTGTCGGTACTGATGCTGGTAGTGGCGGTGCCGGCAAGCGCCGAGAAGGGGCAGGGCACGATGAACATGGACAAGGGCCGGATGATGCAGGGTGGCGACCAGGGCTCAGGCATGGGAATGGGAATGGGTGGCGGCATGATGGATATGCCCATGATGCGCGAGCACATGGAAGACATGAAGGAGCACATGCAACAGATGATGTCCGCTGATACAGACACGGAAACCCGTATGCAGCAGATGCAGGATCATATGCAGAAGATGCAGCAGCACATGGAAATGATGCAGCATATGATGGAAATGATGCACGGCAATGGCGGGAGCACCGGCAAAAGCAAGTAACACCCGTTGACAGTACGAGTGCTGGATGATGCCGAGCCGGTAGCAGACAAACCGGTGGTGTTTCGTGTAGCTCAGGGTGAAATAAATAAACAGATGTACGGCCTGCGAAGGCGGCCAGGCCAAGTGCGGGAACGGCTTGCAAGAGAATTCCTGGTGCGGGTTGAAGTGCTGCCCTGGACGGAATCAGTCGCCGAGTGCTACGGCGCCTTGCGCCCCGACCTGTCCAGCCGGGGTATTACGCTGGGGCCGCTGGATATGCAGATCGCTGCCCACGCTAAAGCCGAGAAATGCGTGCTGGTGACGGATGATAAAGCTTTCGGCCAAGTGCCAGAGCTGGCGATCGTGAACTGGCTGGCGTAGCGATCTGCATATCCAGCGGCAATTTCTTGGTTTTGATATGTTTCATCTCGGTGGAAAAGAGTGCGGCTATATAAAGATGGGAAGGCTATTTCTTGGCATTTTATTTATGGCGCCATTGCCATGGCCAATTTGTGCATATATATTTAACATAATATACATTATGCGAACTTATCCATTCCTGCCAGGGCATGGGACCGGAGCCGTAATCGCGCTATTGTTGCCGCCTTTCTCTTCACGGAGCTTCAGCAATGAAAAAGCTGTTATCAGGGATTGTGGTTCTGTTGGTTGCGGTTATCGCAGTCGTACTGGCTACCAGCTGGGCGCCGGATCGCCCGCTGGCGGAATTGTCTGCACGCTGGGCCACGCCGCCATCGACCTTTATCGACATTGACGGCATGCAGGTTCACCTGCGTGATCAGGGCCCGCGCAATGAGCTCACCCCGATCGTGCTGATCCACGGCACCTCGGCCAGCCTGCACACCTGGGACGGCTGGACTGCGGTATTGGCTGAACAGCGCCGTGTGATCCGCTTCGACCTGCCGGCGTTTGGGCTCACCGGCCCGGCCCCGGACGGCAACTACAGCGCCGAGCGCTACGCGGATTTCACCCTCAAACTTATGGATGCATTGGGCGTTGAGCATGCGGTGCTGGCCGGTAATTCGCTGGGCGGCCATATCGCCATGGAAACGGCCCTGCAGGCTCCGTCCCGGGTCTCCGGCCTGGTGCTGGTCGATGCCGGCGGCTATCCGTTCGAGGCGCAATCCATGCCGATCGGTTTCAGGATTGCCCGGATCCCGGCATTTGCACCGCTGATGAACCGGTTGCTGCCGCGCAGCATGATTGTCTCCAGCGTGGAAAGCGTTTACGGCGATCCGTCCAGAATTACGCCCGAGCTGATAGATCGTTACTACGAACTGACCCTGCGTGAAGGTAACCGGGCTGCGCTGGTGGAACGTTTCCGGCAGATGTCGGCCCGGGATGATGCCCGCCAACGCGCCAAAACCATCGCTGTGCCCACTCTGATTATCTGGGGTGGCCGGGACCGCCTGATTCCGCCGCATGTCGGCGAGCAGATGCATGAGGATATTGCCGGCAGTGAGCTGGCGCGATTTGCCGAGCTTGGTCATGTGCCACATGAAGAAGATCCCGCGGCAACCGTCGCTGTCACTGCAGAGTTTATGGAAGCGCATCAGCTTTGACCGTCGTTCTGGAAGCGAACCCGTGCCTGTCCGCATTCCGGCGCTCGAATTCGGCGCGATAAGCGCTGATAATCAATGCCAGCGCGGGCGGTGTTGACCTGTATCAAGGTTCCCGCAAGGCCGTCGCGATAGGGTTGCAACCGCCCCACTTTGCGCGCTGCCACGCCGTGACGGCGTTTGTTGGCAGCGTTTACTGGTAAACAAGGGAAGACCGATGACCCATACCCCCCCTTCCGGACCGATCAACTACCATTACACCGTTGTCAGGCAGTTCAGCATTGCCACCATTGTCTGGGGCGTTGTTGGCATGCTGGTCGGCGTGTTTATCGCTGCGCAGATGGCCTGGCCAGCACTCAATTTTGATATTGCCTGGCTCAGTTTTGGCAGGCTAAGGCCGCTGCATACCAACGCGGTGATTTTCGCGTTCGGTGGCAGCGCCCTGATCGGTTCCTCCTACTATGTCGTGCAGCGCACCTGTCAGACGCCACTGGCGTTTCCGAAGCTGGCAGCGTTCACCTTTTGGGGCTGGACACTGGTGATCCTGCTGGCCGCCATCACGCTGCCGCTGGGCCTGACCAGCACCAAGGAATACGCCGAGCTGGAATGGCCGATTGATATCCTGATCACTGTGGTCTGGGTGGCTTACGCGATTGTGTTCTTTACCACGGTGGCCCGTCGTACCACCTCGCACATCTATGTCGCGAACTGGTTCTACGGCGCCTTTATTCTTGCCATCGCCATGCTCCACGTGATCAACAATCTGGAAGTGCCGGTTTCGATGTGGAAGTCCTATTCACTGTACGGCGGCGGCATTGATGCCATGGTGCAGTGGTGGTACGGCCACAATGCGGTGGGGTTTTTCCTGACCGCCGGCTTCCTGGCCATGATGTATTACTTTGTGCCGATTCAGGCCGGCCGGCCGGTGTACTCCTATCGTCTGTCGATCGTGCATTTCTGGGCGCTGATTGCGGTTTACATGTGGGCCGGCCCGCACCACCTGCATTACAGCTCGCTGCCGGACTGGGTTCAGTCCCTCGGCATGGTGTTCTCGATCGTGCTGTTGGCGCCAAGCTGGGGCGGCATGATCAACGGTGTCATGACCCTGTCCGGGGCCTGGCACAAACTGCGCACCGATCCGATTATCCGTTTCATGATCGTTGCGTTGAGCTTCTACGGCATGTCGACCTTTGAAGGCCCGATGATGTCGATCAAGACCGTGAACGCGCTCAGCCACAATACCGACTGGACCATTGGCCACGTTCACTCCGGTGCGCTGGGCTGGGTGGCAATGATCACCATGGGCTGCATGTATGTGCTGATCCCACGGGTGTTCAACCGTCAGGGCATGTACAGCACCGCCTGGATCTACACCCACTTCTGGCTCGCCACCATCGGCACAGTGCTGTACATCGCCTCAATGTGGGTCTCCGGGCTGATGCAGGGCCTGATGTGGCGCGCAGTCAATGCCGACGGCACCCTGACCTATTCGTTCGTTCAGGAAATGGAAGCCCGCTTCCCCTACTACGTGGTACGACTGATCGGCGGCACCATTTTCTTCCTGGGCATGCTGCTGATGGCCTGGAACGTCTGGAAAACGCTGCGTGAAGAAAACAATGACCGCAACGAAAGCAATCTGGCCGCAGCCTGAGGAGCCCCGACATGTCGAATGCCCATGAGAGAGTCGAGAAGAATGTCGGTCTGATGATCGTGCTGGTGCTGGTGGTGATCAGCCTGGCCGGCCTGGCCCAGATTGTGCCGCTGTTCTGGCAGAAATCGACCACCGAACCGCTGAAAACCCTGCGCCCGTACACGGCACTGGAAATGGAAGGTCGCGACGTTTATATCCGGGAAGGCTGCCACGTTTGCCACACCCAGATGGTGCGTCCGTTCCGCGCCGAAACCGAACGTTACGGCCCCTACTCTGTTGCTGGCGAGGACGTCTGGGAGCATCCGTTCCTGTGGGGTTCGAAGCGCACCGGTCCGGACCTGGCCCGTGTCGGTGGCCGCTATAGCGATGACTGGCATCGTGTTCACCTGCGTAACCCGCGCGACGTCGTGCCGGAGTCAAACATGCCCGGCTATCCATGGCTTGCACGCAGCAAGGTCGACTGGCAACACATCGAGCGCAAGCTGCGCCTGTTCAAGGATATTTTCGGCGTTGCCTACAGCGACGAAATGTTGGCCGAGCAGATGGAAAAGGTTTCTGGCGAGTGGGCTGAAGCAACCGAAGAAGATGCGCTGGTGGCATATCTGCAGCAGCTTGGCCACGCCATGACCGGGAGATAACAATGGACGTCATCAGCTTTCAGACCGGGTTTACCCTGCTGTTCTTTATCGCCTTTGTGGTGATGGTGATCTGGGTGTTCTGGCCGGGCCGCAAGTCCCGCTATGAAGATGCCGCCAACCTGCCGTTCGAGGCAGATCAAAACGAATTTTCACGGGAGCCAAAGCGCCATGAGTGATTTCTGGAGTTGGTACATCATCGCCTTCACCGTCATTCTGCTGGTTGGTTGTGCCGGCCTGCTGCTGTGGAATCGCAGCATCAGTGAAGAGGAAGCGAGCAAAAAAACCACGGGCCACGTATTCGATGGCATTGAGGAAAAAAACACTCCGTTACCGCGCTGGTGGCTATGGCTGTTTATCCTGACGCTGGTGTTCAGCGTGGTCTATCTGGTGCTGTATCCGGGCCTCGGAAAATATCCGGGCATGCTCGGCTGGACTCAGGAAGGTCAGTGGCAGGAAGAAGTCGATTTCGTCCATAAACAAACCCAGCCGATTTTCGAACAGTATGCCCAGGTGCCAGTGGAAGAGCTCTGGCAGCATCAGGAAGTCATGGAAGTTGGCGCCCGGTTGTTTGCCAATAACTGCGCCACCTGCCACGGTGCCAACGCCAACGGTGCTCGCGGCTACCCCAACCTTACCGATAACGACTGGCTCTACGGCGGAGCCCCGGAAACCATTCGCACTACCCTGCTGAACGGCCGTCGCGGCATGATGCCACCGATGATCGCGGCCATCGGTGGCACCGACGAAGCGGCTCGTGATATGGCGTTGTATGTGCAGAGCCTTTCTCGCCCTTCCCTGCGCGAAGATCCGGCCAAGCGTGCCGCCATTGAGCGCGCCGAACCGCGCTTCATGATGTGCGCCGCCTGTCATGGCGCCGGAGGCATTGGCAACCCGATGCTGGGTGCGCCGAATCTGACCGACGATATCTGGTTATACGGCAGCACTCTTGCCGATATCGAAGCAGCCATTCGTCAGGGACGTGGGGGCGTTATGCCAGCTTTTGGCGAAGTGCTGTCGGCAGAACGCATTCACGTGCTCACCGCTTATATTTACGGCTTGTCCCGACAGTAACCGGTATGCCGCTCTGGCAAGGAGGCCTGCGGCGTTCCACCGCAGGCCTTTTTTTTGCCCGGCGCAGTAAAATAACTCCGGATGGCTCCACGAGGAGAACACTGTGAAAGATGACAAGCGGATCAAGGCAATTGATGTCACGCCACGCGACAGCGACGCCGTGGAAATCAGCCTGTATGCGGCGCGGGAGAAAATCCACCCGAAATCCATTAATGGCCGCTTCGAACGGATTCGCGAGATTACTGTGTGGGCCACCATGGGGCTGTATCTGGTTGTACCCTGGATTCAGTGGCAGGGGCGACAGGCGGTCTGGTTCGACCTGCCCGGCCGCCAGTTCCATATTTTTGGGATGACCTTCTGGCCACAGGACTTTGTCCTGCTGTCCTGGCTGCTGATTCTGGCGGCCTTCGCGTTGTTTTTTTTCACCGTGCTGGCCGGCCGGGTATGGTGTGGCTATGTCTGCCCGCAAACTACCTGGACCCGCTTTTTCACCAAGATCGAAGACAGGATCGAGGGTGACCGCAGTGCCCGACTGAAACTGGATGCCGCACCCTGGACTCTGAGCAAACTGAAAAAACGTGTCAGCAAGCACACTTTATGGCTGCTGCTGGCGCTGCTTACCGGCATCACCTTTGTCGGCTATTTCACTCCGATTACTGATCTGGTTTATCGCTTCTTCCAGATACAGCTCGGCGGCTGGGAAATGTTCTGGATCGGCTTTTTTACCGTCGCGACCTACACCAACGCCGGCTGGATGCGTGAGCAGGTATGCATGTACATGTGCCCCTATGCACGGTTTCAGAGTGTGATGTTTGATCACGACACCCTGATCGTCAGCTATGACGAGAAACGTGGCGAGCCACGTACCCGCGGCGCCAAGAGCCGCGATGAAGCCAATGTCGGTGACTGCATTGATTGCGGGTTATGCGTTCAGGTTTGCCCGACCGGTATCGATATCCGTGACGGCCTGCAGTATGAATGCATCACTTGCGCCGCCTGTATCGACGCCTGCGACCTGGTGATGGACAAGGTCGGCAAGCCGCGCGGCCTGATTCGCTACACCACCGAAAATGCGTTGGCCGGACTGAAAAGCCGTATTTTGCGGCCACGGCTGATTGGCTACGGCATCGTTTTAATGTTGATGTCGGCGCTGTTTGTTACCGCCCTGTTCCTGCGCGTGCCGGCGGAGCTGGATGTGATCCGTGATCGCACCAACCTTTATCGCGTTGCCAGCGATGGCAGCATTGAAAACAGTTACCGTCTTGAAGTCATTAACAAGACCCAGCGCGACCAGACCTTCCGGCTGTCATTCCGCGGCGCCGAAGGACTGGTCTGGAATGGTCCGGAAACCGTATTCATCCCCGCCGGCAGTCATGCCACTGTGGGTGTGACGCTGGGTTTTGATCCGTTCTATCACACAGTCGAAACCGGCACCGTCTGGTTTGTAATGGAGGACATTGATGAGCAAGGTATCCGTCGCGAGCGCGAATCCCGCTTCATCGCCGGCCGCCCCTGAACCGCCCTGGTACAAGCAGGCCTGGGTATGGTTTGTGATTGCGATACCGGCATCGTCGGTGGTAACCGGCATTATTCTGGTCACGGTGGCGACAAAAAATGCCGATGACCTGGTGCTGGATGACTGGTATCGGGAGGGCCGTGGCACCAATCGCAGTATGGCGGCGGAAAATCTGGCAGCGGATTTCGGCATCGGCGTTAGCGCCACAGCCGCTGATGGCATAACCCTGTTCCGTTTTAAGGCGACTCGCGACATGGTCTGGCCGCAGCAGCTGACGCTGTTGTTGCGGCACCGCACGCTGGCGAGTGAGGATCGCGAGTACAACCTGAGCTATCAAGCTGACGGCGGCTACCGGCTTGATGCAATACTTCCTCCCGGCAACTGGCATATCCGGATTTCTTCCGACGATGTCGGCTGGCGTCTGGCCGGACCAACGCAGATTTCTGCCGATGGTTCAGTGCAGATGGGAGCCGGGCATTGAAGCAGGATGTCCATTGCTGGCACTGCGGCACACCCACCGCAAGACCTGTGCTCGCGCGCACACCGGATGGCGAAGTACCAGCCTGCTGTGCCGGCTGTGCCGCAGCGGTTGAAACCATTCATGGTCTCGGCCTCGGCGATTACTACAGTTTTCGCGGCGAGCAACTGGCCAGCATTCCTGCCGCCGGCGAGGAGCTGACGCTGGCGTTGTTTGAGCTGCCTGAACTGGTCGCCCCCTTTATCGAAGTTCATGGCGAGCAGCGTACTCTGACGCTGTCGCTGGATGGTGTTCATTGCGCTGCCTGCGTCTGGCTGATCGAACGGGCGTTAAAAGAAATGCCCGGAGTCGTGTCGGTGTCGCTGAATCTGACGACCTTGCGACTGAAAGTAACTGGCGCCGATTTCAGTCCCGGGAATATTGCCCGCCGCTTGCATGATCTCGGATACCGCCCGCGCCTGCCGGCACGGGAATCCCAGCTGAACGACGACCGTCGCGCCAGTCGTCAGTTGTTGGCCCGGCTGCTGGTAGCCGGGCTCGGCAGCATGCAGGCAATGATGTATGCCGTTGCCCTGTATCTCGGCGCATTTCGTGATTTTGAGCCACTGTGGCGCGATTTTTTCCGCATCGCCGGTGTGCTGGTGGCAACGCCGGTGGTGTTCTACTCCGGCTGGCCGTTTCTCCACGGCGCCTGGAAATCGCTGCAAGCGCGCATGGTCAGCATGGACGTGCCAGTGTCACTGGCAATTCTGACGGGTTGGACAGGAAGTGTTGTTTTTACGTTTACCGGTGGCCAGCACGTTTATTTTGAATCTATCGCCATGTTTGTTTTCTTTTTGCTGATCAGCCGCTGGATTGAACAGCGCCAGCGAGCCAGAGTCGGTCGTCAACTGGTACAGCTGCAACAGGGCCTGCCACTTGTGGTACGTCGCTGGCAGAACGATATCTGGCAGCCGGTGCCGGCGATGATGGTAAACAGCGGTGATCGGCTGCAGATTCGCAGTGGCGAGCTGGTGCCTGTCGACGGCGTGATCACTCAGGGTAATGCCAGTATTGAGGAGGCCACTCTTACCGGTGAATCCGTGCCGGTTTCCCGGCGCTGCGGTGAAACCGTGCATGCCGGCACAAAAGTTTGCGAAGGCTTGATCGATATTGAGGCCAGCGGCCGCGCCAGCGACAGCCTGCTGGCGCGCATCGGCCGGATGGTGGATCAGGCGGTGGACCGGCGGCAAGGCGAAACCCTGCGGTTCGAATGGATCGCGTCGCGCTTTGTTGCCGTGGTACTGGTGCTCACTGGCATTACTCTCTGGTGGCACTGGAGCAGTGGCGCCACCATCGCTTTTGAACATGCCATCGCCGTACTGGTGGTGACCTGCCCTTGCGCGCTGGCACTGGCCGGGCCCCTAAGTATTTCCGCCTCTGTCAGTGCCGCCCTGCGTCATGGTGTACTGGTGGCCGATCCGCGCAAGTTGCTGAAGGCACGGCAAATCACTGATGTGATGCTGGATAAAACCGGCACCCTGACTCAGGCAGCGTTTGCAGTGGCGGAAACCCGCTTGCTGACAGCGAACCGGAATGAACAGACGCTGCGCGCGATTACTGCGGCACTTGAGGCCGGTTCCTCCCACCCGCTGGCGAAAGCAATACAGCAACTGGATGCCAGCACCGAAGTGACATTAACCGAACTGCAGCACCGTCGCGATGGCGTCAGTGGCATGTTCCGGAATAGCCATTGGCGCATTGGCCGGGCTCCTGCTGAATATGGTGGTGATGCCGGGCTAACAGACCTCGCGCTTTACTGCGACGGACAACCGGTTTATCTGATCCGTCTGCACGATCCTTTACGCGAAGATGCCGCCGCAGTATGCCAACAGTTATCTGCGGCGGGTCTGCAGCTTCATCTTGCTTCCGGGGATCAGCCCGGGCCGGTTGCGGCGGTGGCCGCCGCACTATCTATCAACAGTTGGCGGGCGGGTCAGCAGCCGGCCGACAAAGCGCAGTGGGTTGCCGATCTGCAACAGCAAGATCGGCGCGTGCTGATGACCGGCGATGGTGTCAACGATGCACCGGCGATGTTGCGCGCGGATGTTGGCGTTGCTGTTGCTGACAGCAGCGCTCTGGCAAGAGAGGCCGCCGGCATCTATCTGTTACGGCCGCAACTGGCCGCCCTGCCCTGGTTGCTGGCATTGTCGCAACGTAGTTATCGCACCCTGCAACAGAACATGGCCTGGGCGTTGGGTTACAACCTGATCATGATACCGTTTGCCATGGCCGGCTTGATTCCGCCCTGGCTGGCAGCAATCGGTATGTCGGCCAGCTCGCTGCTGGTTACCTGGAATGCGGCAAGGTTGGCGTCATGGAAATCCTGATTTTTCTCGTGCCGCTGGCTTCAGTGGTGGTAGCAATCGCAGTCTGGGCATTTATCTGGGCACTGCGCCGTGGTCAGTTCGACGATCTGGACAGCCCGGCCTGGCGCATCGTTTTTGATGATCAGGAACAGCACCGCAAAGCAGATGCGGATACCGATGCCGATGCCGATGCCGATGAGGACGACATCCAGTGACGCTGGCTGAATCTATCTCCGCTGCAGCACTGCTGGCACTTGCCGGCGCCGGGCACTGCCTTGGCATGTGCGGCGGCATCAGCCTTGGCCTGTCCATGGCGGTGAATGAATCGCAACGGCGTGGCCGCAAGTTGTGGTGGTGGCAATTCCTGTTTGCCGGCGGGCGGGTCACGACCTATTCGCTGCTTGGCTTGATTGCCGGTGGCATGGGCCAATGGTTACTGGATGCCCTGCCTGCTGCCGCGCCGGTCGCCTGGCTGCTGTCGGCGGTGCTGATGCTGCTGGTGGGGTTGATGCTGCTTGGCCACGACATTGGTCTGCGGGGCATGGAAAAAATCGGCCTGAATGTGTGGCGACGGATTCAACCGCTGACCACCTCGCTGGTGCCGATTCGTCACGCCTGGCAAGCACTGCTGCTGGGCGGATTGTGGGGCTTTTTACCATGCGGTTTGCTATACACCGCGCTGGCACTGGCCGTTTCCAGCGCTGACCTCTGGCACGGCGGCGCCATCATGCTGGTGTTCGGTCTGGTCACGGTTCCACCGGTAGCGGTTGGCGGTGTTGCCACCGGGCTACTCACCATTTTGCGTCGTCAGGGCTGGCGACGGCTGGCCGCAGTCATGGCCTTGCTGATGGCGGGCTGGCTGTTCTGGCAGGGACTGTCCGGCGCCCATGGCCTGCACGCAGATCACGGCATCATGCAGGCACCGGCAGAGGAGCATCACCTGCACCATCATTGACGTGCATCAACACCACCGGTGCTGGCCGCTCCATACTGGCGCCATTGATACTGCGGGTGGCCGCGATGACCGAATGGAATACCAATCTGATACGTCGCTACGGCGATCAGGGACCACGCTACACATCCTATCCGACAGCGCTTCAGTTCCATGAAGAAGTGACGGCGGATGATTACTGGCAGGCGCTGGAGCACGGCAATCAGGCGCGCCGGCCGCTGTCGCTTTACCTGCATATCCCGTTTTGCCAGCACGTCTGTTATTACTGCGCCTGCAATCGCGTTGTGACCGCCGATACCCGTCGCGCCGATGAATACCTGAAGCGATTGTTGCGCGAACTGAGCATGAAGGCAGCGCGGGTCGACAATCAGCGCCCGGTTTTGCAGATGCATTGGGGTGGCGGCACCCCCACCTATCTTTCTGACGCGCAGATGACGGAACTGGTCTATCACACTGCCCGACAGTTCCATCTGCTCGAAGACGATCGCGCCGATTATTCCGTGGAAATTGATCCACGCACCGTGAGCCAGTCACGCATTGGGCTGCTGCGCGGCCTCGGCTTTAACCGGGCCAGTCTCGGTGTGCAGGATCTTGATCCGAGGGTGCAGGAAGCAGTAAACCGGGTGCAGCCTTACAGCATGATTGAGGATGTGTTCGGCTGGTTGCGCGACTTTGGCTATCGCTCGATCAACACCGATCTTATCTATGGCCTGCCCTGGCAATCGGAAACCAGCCTGGCCCGCACCGTCGAGCAGTTGCTGACACTGAGACCGGAGCGGATATCGCTGTACAACTACGCGCACCTGCCGGCCCGCTTCAAGGTTCAGCGACAGATCAGCGAGCAGACCCTGCCGTCCGCGGAGGAGAAGCTGCGGATGTTTTCCCGCGCCGGGGAAATGCTGGAGTCGGCCGGCTACCTGCTGATCGGCATGGACCATTTTGCCCTGCCCTCTGATGCGCTGGCCGAGGCGCAGAGCAATGGCACCTTGCACCGCAATTTTCAGGGCTACACCCTGCACGGTGATGCCGACCTGCTCGGTTTTGGCACCTCTGCCATCAGCGCACTGGGCACCTTCTACGGGCAGAACCAGAAGTCCATTGAGGAATGGCAATCTGATATCGATGAAGATCGCCTGCCGCTGGAGCGTGGCTGCCTGCTGACCCTCGATGACCAGATCCGCCGGGACCTGATCACCACCTTGCTGTGCCAGATGGAAGTCAATCTCGAAGCCCTGTCGCAGCGCTGGAACATTGATGCCCGCCAGTACTTCGGCCCGGAGCTTATGCAGATAAGTCGACTGGTGCAGGACGGGCTGGTGGAGTTTGACTGGAAAACATTGCGCCTGACCGCTATCGGCAGGTTGCTGGCCCGGGCGGTAGCCATGATCTTCGATGCTTACCAGAAGGATGGCCTGAAGCGCCATTACAGCCGGATTATCTGACTGGCGGCCCTTGCGGGCAGAGCTGATTGGTATACCCCGGGGGATTTATCAGAAAATTACATCGACAAGGTTGCATAAGCCGAAAATCGGGAGACTATAATGGGCACCAACCACCTCCAGCTGGTCAGCGATACCAAAGGACGACCTGTCATGGCGCAGCACCGTACATCGTGCAATGAATGCAGTCTCAGCCCTGTTTGCCTGCCGCTTGCGGTCTCAGTGGATGAGCTCGACGAGCTTGAGGATATTATGCGCCGGGGACGTCCCCTGAAACGTGGCGAGCACTTGTTCCGGGCCTCCGATCCGTTCGAGTCTGTGTTCGCTGTACGTAGTGGTGCAGTAAAAACCTATGCCCTGTCCGAGGAAGGCGAGGAGCAGGTTACCGGCTTTTACCTGCCCGGCGAAATTGTCGGTATGGACGGCATCAGCACTGCCCACCACATGAGTTCGGCAAAAACTCTGGAAACCTCGTCGGTATGTGAAATTCCGTTTACCCGCCTTGAGGAGCTGTCCAGCAAGATTCCCTCCCTGCAGCACCATTTCTTCAGCCTGATGAGTCGTGAAATTCAGGCTGATCGTGAGCTGCATATGCTGCTCAGCAAGAAATCCGCAGATGACCGTATCGCCTCCCTGTTACTGTCGATCTCGGCCCGCCAGCAGCGCCGCGGCCTTTCCGCGCATCGAATCCGCCTGCCGATGTCGCGCTATGACATTGGCAACTATCTTGGTCTGGCCGTCGAAACGGTAAGCCGCATCTTTACCCGCTTCCAGCAACAGGGGATGCTTGCTGTTGAGGGTCGGGAGATTGAAATTCTCGACCGCGAAAGCCTCTGTGGAAATGGCCGCTTGCGCGCCTGATCCCACTTTTGACGGAATCTGACATGAAGCCTGTTGTTGTCCTGCTGGACAGTGAAATCAATGCGCCGCAGCCGGCACTGGCGAAGGCCGTGGCGCTGGCCAGAAGCATGGCCGCCCCGCTGCAACTTTACGTCAACGCCTATTCTGCAGCGCTGGTCCGTGCGGTCGGGCCGAACCGGGAGCATCTGGATCGTGCCCGTGACAACATCATGCGTGGCTGGGAGAAACAGCTGCGCAAGGCACTGGACAAGCTCGACGCCCCCGATAGCGAAACCCATATTTTCTGGGATCAGGCCGAATCGACAGCGCTTAAAGATTTCATACGCCGCGCTGACCCTGCTTTACTGATGCTGCATCGGGTGCAGGAGCCGCTGCTGCAGCGTCTGGTATTAACACCGCGGGACTGGCGAGTCATCCGCAAGGCGCCCTGTCCGGTACTGTGCGTTGCCGAAACTCCCTGGCCACAGCACCCCACCGTGCTGGCCGCAGTAGACCCGGACCACGGTCTGGACCACCCCGACACGCTGAACGACGATATTGTCAGCGCAGCCCGGGCGATCAGTGCCCGCATCAACGGCCAGATGCAGCTGGCCCACGTTGTCGAGTACCCGGACGAAACCCTGATCATGCTCGCCGGCGAAGCCGTGCCGGTGTCACTCTCTGACCTTGAGACCCTGCGCAAGCATTACCAGACACGTCTGCATGATTGCGCTGTCAGCTACGGTGTCAGTGACAATGACGCGGTAATGCTCGAAGGCGCACCGCACCGGGCCCTTGGCGAATACATGGACCAGCACCCCGGCGTGCTGGTGCTCGGCACCGTACATCGTGGTGCGATCCGCCGCCTGCTATTGGGCAGCACAGCGGAGCAGATCCTGTTGCACAGCAATGCCGATATTCTGGTGGTAAAACCGGCGAACTTCAGCTCCCCCTGGCAGTCGTCTTGATATGTGTCAAGCCGCTGCCAACCGGCAGCGGCATAATGCACAACCACAGGGACCCTGTCGGGCCTTTCCGGACATCACATGGAGCAGCATTTATGAGCGAATCCTCTTTTATCGACAAGATCCGTCATCAACTGGAAGACTGGGACTACCAACTTGATCGCTTTGAGCATCGCGTTGAAGACCTGAGTCACGAACTGCAGGACAAAGCCAGACAACAGGTAACGGAATTTCGCAGCAAACGTCAGGAACTTGAGGGTCGTCTGGGCGAGCTGGAAAAAGCATCCGAGCGCGCGCTGGAAGATCTGCGGGACGGCATCGAGCTGGCCTGGGACGGCCTGAAAACCGGCTTCTATGCCGCCCGTAGTGAGTTTGAAAAAGACGACGACAAGTAAATTCCTGTCTGCAGCATTGTCTGCCCTGCCAGTGGCAGGCAATGCTGCCTCACTGCCCTGCTCCTTCCTGGCGACGAAACACCAGCGTGTCAGCGCCAGAGTTGGCTGGCGAAAATGCGTAGCCAGCCTCGGCAAAGTGCTCCAGCCCGGCCGGGTCAGTAATATTATTCCTGATGATCCAGGCCGCCATCAGGCCTCGTGCCTTCTTGGCGTAAAAGCTGATGATCTTGTACTTGCCATTTTTCTCGTCCTCGAACACCGGCGTGACAATCCGGGCACCCAGCTTTTTCGGCCTGACCGAACGGAAGTATTCCTGCGACGCCAGATTGACCAGAACATCGGCGCCGGCCTTGTCCATGTCCTGCTTTAACAGCTCGGTAATGGTGTCGCCCCAGAACGCGTACAGGTCGCGTCCGGCCGGGTTCGCCAACGCTGTGCCCATCTCCAGCCGGTATGGCTGGATCATGTCGAGCGGCCTGAGCAGGCCATAAAGCCCGGACAGGATGCGTAGCCGCTTCTGCGCCTGCTTGATGTCCTTCGCCCTGAACTGCTCGACCTGCAGCCCGGTGTAAACATCGCCACGGAAGGCGAACAGCGCTGGCCGGGCGTTCTCCGGCCCGGGCACAGGCTGCCAGGCATGGTTGCGCTCGACGTTGAGGCGGGCAATGTTGTCGCTGATGCTCATCAGTTTGCTCAGGGAGCTGGCACTGTGTTCACGCAACAATCTGTTGAGTGATTCACTCTGCGGCAACAGGCGTGGCAGACTGGCATCTATAGCAGGGACAACTGATGTATAGTCCAGCGTCTTGGCGGGCGACAACACAACAAACATCATGACTCCGGAATGTCTTCGGCGTATGGCAGGGGGAATTATACGGGATGGCTCAGATTCTGTTGTCACTGATTGTCTTCACGGCAGCACTGGTGCTGCTGGTGAATAGCTGGAAAGCAGAGAAACGTCTTTTCGCGGCCACTGCGCTGGTGGTGCTGCTGACTGCCGGGGTGATTTTTGCCAGCCTGATCTATCAGCAGCTGACCGATCACAGCCTGTCCGACCCGGCTCTGGTCGAGGTGACGCTTGACCAGGCCAGGCCAACCGAGAATGGCGTACGCCTGTCTGGCAAGCTGCAGAATCTCAGCGAACAGCGTATTTCCTCGGTACGACTGGAGCTTGTCGTCTCCCAGTGTCCGACTGAAGAAAGCTGCAGCGAAATCGGCCGGGACCGGATCGACGTGGTGCTGCAGATACCGCCCAACGGCGGTTACCCGTTCAATGCGGTAGCCCGCATCACTGGTCTGCGCGGCAAGGCCGATCTGCGCTGGCAGATTGAGCCACTGAGCGTGACGACCTACTGAAGAACCTACTGAAGCAGAGAAAGCAGCCATGTTCGCACTGACACCCGGCCAACCGGTAGAAATCGCCCAGGGAATCTGGCGATTGCTGGCGCTCAACCCTGGAATGATGAGTGGTCCTGGCACCAACACTTACCTGATTGCAGATCATCAGGGCCTGGCGGTGCTGGATCCCGGCCCCGCGGATAGCCGTCATATCGACAATATTCTGCGAGCAAGTGCCCTGCTGGAACGGCCTCTGACCCGCGTGCTGGTCACCCACACCCACCGCGATCACTCGCCCGCGGTTGCGCTACTGCGTCAGCACTGCAGCGGTGAGGTAATTGGCCCCGAGGTGCTGGACGATCCATTGCAGGATGACACTTGGGCGCCGGACCGGGTGCTGGCTGACGGTGACCTGATCGAGCTCGGTGGTCTGTCTCTGCGGGTGATTACCACGCCCGGACACGTCAGCAATCATCTCTGCTATCTCGAACAACAAAGCGGCCTGCTGTTTAGCGGCGATCACCTGATCAACGGTTCCACCGTAGTCATTGCCCCGCCATCCGGTTCCATGAGTGCCTACCTGCGTTCACTGCAGCGCTTGCTGGACGAAACCATCAGTCAGATTGCTCCGGGGCATGGCGACGTGATTCGCAACCCGGTGCAGACCATTGAGTCAACCATCGGTCACCGATTGGCCCGTGAAGAGAAAGTGTTCCAGGCATTGAAGTCATTCCCGGACAGCACCCCGGCTGATCTGGTTGCCCGGGTGTACAGCGACGTGCCGGCATTTCTGCACGGCGTCGCCACCTTTTCCCTGGAAGCCCATTTGATCAGGCTGGTCGAAGAACAGCGCGCGGTATGTTCGGAAGACCGGCACTACCGCGCGCGCTAGTGGCTCAGAGCCAGCCCTTGCGCTTGAAGTAGACGTACGGTGCCAGCCCGGCCAGCAGCATCACCAGCAGCGCAAAGGGATAGCCCAGCTGCCAGTCCAGTTCCGGCATAACCCGGAAATTCATGCCATAGACACTGGCCACCATGGTCGGCGGCAAAAATACTACCGCCGCAATCGAGAAGGTCTTGATCACCTGACTCTGTTTGATATTGATAAAGCCCTGCGCCGCTTCCATCAGGAAGTTGATCTTGTCGAACATGAAAGTGGTGTGTGCCATCAGAGTGTCAAGATCGTGCTGCATCTCCAGACACTGGGCACGCCTTTCGGTATCCGAGCGAAGGTGGCGCTGGATAAATGATACCGAACGCTGGGTATCCATCAGGCACAGACGAATTTTCCCGCTGGAGTCTTCCAGCTTGGCAAGCCGGTCGATGCTGTCTTCCAGTTCGGCATCCTCATCCTCCAGCACATGGTAGCTGACATCCTCCAGCTGACCGTGAACGTGCTCAAGCGAGTCGGCCAGGTTCTCGACTTTCTGCTCCAGTATGCTGAGCAGAATATCCAGCGGCTCTTCCACCTTCACCCAGCCACGGCGGGTACGCATGCGCATCAGGCGGAAGTCGGCAATCTCGGTATCACGCAGGCTGACCAGACGATCAGGTTGCAGGATCAGTGCTACCGACGTGGTACGGTGACGGCCTTCGCTGTAATGCAGAAACAGGGAGTGAACATGAATGCCCTGCTCGTCAGTAAAATAGCGGGCCGATGCCTCGATTTCCTCGACATCGTCGGCATCCGGCAGCGGTGCGGTATAAATGGTTTCCAGCAGTGCCCGCTCTGCGTCGTCCTCACCAACCAGATCAATCCAGCGAGCAGCACCAAGCCCTCCCGGACGCTCCATCGCCGAGGGCAACTCCACCAGTGCCCCCTGGCGGATATCGAAGGTATGTAACATGCGAACTCCAGAGACAGTAGCTGGCGTTACTATAACAGAGGCCGCCGAGTGATTGATGTGACAACGGGCAGCGAAACGACATTACCTTCAGGCCGCTGACAGACTGTCGAGTGGCCGGGGCTTTTCCACCCCGAAACCCTGGACATAGTCCACGCCGATTTCAGCGAGCAATCCGCGGATCTGGTCGTTCTCGACGTATTCGGCGATGGTGCGTTTGCCCATCAGGTGCCCCATCTCATTGATAGATCGCACCAGAGCCAGATCCGCCGGATCGTCGGCAACGTCCCGGATAAAGCTGCCATCAATCTTGATGTAGTCCACCGGCAGATGTTTAAGGTGGCCGTACGAGGCCAGACCGGAGCCGAAATCATCCAGCGAGAAACGACAGCCCAGCCCCTGCAGCTCACGAATGAAATCGGCGGCATCTTCAAGATTGGAAATGGCAGCCGTTTCTGTGACTTCAAAACAGATCCGGTCTCGTGGCACCGGGTAAAGCTGGAACAGCTCGAACAGAAACTCCAGCAAGGAGGTATCGTTCAGAGAATGTCCGGAAAGGTTAATGGAGAGATGGTCAAGCTTGTCGATTGCCAGCGGGTTGGCATGCATCCAGCGCAGCACGTTCGATACCACCCAGCGGTCCACCGCGTGCATGCGATTGTAGCGCTCTGCGGCATGCATGAACTCGGAAGGCGCGATCAGCTCGCCGTCATCACCCGATATCGAAATCAGCACTTCATAGGCAGGCAAGGCGCTACTGTCGCTGGTGCTCTCGATACGCTGGCAGCGCAATAACAGCCGATCACTTTCAATCGCTTCGTTAAGCCGGGTAACCCAGGCCATGATGTCATCGCGCTTGACCATATCCTTGTCATCAACCGCGTAGCGCTGCAGTCTATTCCGACCCGCCTCCTTGGCTGCATGACAGGCGCTATCTGCATTGCGCATCAGCTCGGCCGCTGTATGCGCGGAATTTTCACGCTGCACCAGACCGCAACTCACAGTAATGGAAAACGGCTTCCCGCCGCAGACAAAACGCTCATTGGGAATGCGCCGGCACAGCTGTTCCGCTGAACGCAGGGCAGCCTCGGGAGGTAAATCCTCAAGCCACATGGCAAACTCATCCCCACCCAGCCGGGCAATCAATGTGCCCGGGAATTGCTCTTTCAGTAAAGCACTGAACTTCAATAACAGCTCATCTCCAGCTTGCGGACCGGCCAGATTATTAACCACCTTGAACTGGTCGATATCAAGGTACAGCAAGGTACCATGCTGGCTTCCGGCAGCCAGCCTCTGACGCAGACGACGCTCAAACTCGCGACGATTAATCAGGTCACAGAGATCATCATGGGTAGCCTGATGGGCCATCTGGTCATAAACCCGCTGGACCATGTTTTCCAGTCCACGATCAACTGCCGGGGCATCAAGATTATCGATCTGCTGCATCTGCCCGGAGGCGAGACGCTCGGCAAACTGATCAAGACTGTATTCAGTGACCTTCATGCCTTGATGATTCACAAACACGAAGGTCAGCTTTTCCTCGTCGGTCCAGGCCAGCCGCACCATCTGGTCCCGACCATTATCAAAATAGCTGAACCAGTCCCCGACCTCATGGCGCTGGGCGCGACGGGCCCAGCGCTGCTCAACCTCTCCCTGCACTTCGGAGCTGCCGTTGCCGGCTTCCGCAACCAGCCCGGCCGGAACCTCGACCATATCGGCCGCCTGCTGGTCACGGGCCTTGCGGGAAAGGAGGTCGCGCAGCTCGGAAACAAGCCGGGCGTTCTGCATCTGGGTATGATCGACCTGTCCCAATCCGGACTTGATCGATGTCAGGATCGCGGTCAGCTCCTCCTGTATTGGCACCTGATCCACCGAGCGGATCATCCGGTCAATGACACCGAGATATTCGTGCCAATCACGACTGTCACGACCGCCGCGCAGCAATGTCTGTACCAGCAGTTGACGCCAGCCGGCGTCAATCAGGCTGAGCACTGCCTTGGGGACTGTCTTGCCACCGATACGTCGCTCAAGTGCCTGATTCACTTCTCGCCGTGCTACCACCACCTTGTAACGGCCGTCACAGCTCTCCGTCACCCGCTTCATATTGCGCAGGTAAAGCGATTGCTGGCGCTCTGCGAGCCGATCGAGCTTCTGTAAAGACTCACTAAAGACGCCGGCATCATCATCAAAGCCACTAAGAATGGACTGTACTTCCTTGTCAATCTCGCTTTCATGAGCTTGCAGGTTGGCACTGCCACGCACCCCGAGGTGCGCAATTCGGTTGAGCATCTGCCGAGCCGGGTGCGCCTCTTCTTCAAGAAATGAATCGTTACTAAGCAGAAGTCGCAGGAATGGCACTTCCAGCTTGCGAATGGCGCCACGAACGCGATCACTGAGTGCCGGGTTGGCCAGGATTCCGGCAAACAGATTATGGATAACCTCGACGGAGGCTTGCGCCTCATCATCAAGGTACACGTCATCCTCATCACCCTGAAGCGCCTGCCTGACCCTCTGTGGTAACGGGGTATCGATGTCCTCAGGCAAGCTGCGCTGCATTTGATTGAGTGTTGCATGAAGTTGCTGTTCTGCAATCGGGGCAGACATGGTGCCGAGCTGCCGTGCGGCAGTACGATGTCTGGCCGCTTCAACCGAATGGCTACTCAGCAGCTTCCTGACGGTTTCGTAAGCATGTTTGGCGATGTGTTGCTGCAAGGCAAACTGACGGGCGGCGAGACTTGATGCTGAGTTGGCGTTCTGCCGAACAGCCCTGGCGCTTTCTGCGGCCTGAACAGCTCCCTGTGCAGGCCCGGAATCATCACCACGAGGTGTTGCCTCCTTTTGCTCCGGAACTGCCTCATGGCCTTTTTGAGCGGCCGCCGCTGGCGCTTCCCCGGCCTCGGTCGGCGCCGCCGGATGGGACTGACTGTAACGCTCGCTGATATAACGTCCGACATCAAGATCTGCTAACACGCCATTTCTGGCCAGAGACTCGTTACACTCCCTGTAGAAATCCTGCAGGTGGTTAATTACCGTCTGGTCAAAGCTGGCCAGAATAACCCGATCGGTTTTCTGTTTAAGCGGCAAAAGTCTCAACGACTCGCCAAAAGCGGTACAGAATGCCGACGGGTGCAGGGGGTTTTTACGGGCGCTCAAAGAGATCGCGAACAGCTCATCAAAGCGTAACTGAAGGTGCAGCAGCTCCTCGTTGAAGTGGCTCTCCGCTCTTGATGCCATTACCTTCAGTGTCAGCCAGTCTTCAAAAATATCCTTGTCCACCAGCGACAGTTTGCCATTGCGATGATCTTCCTGTGTGGTCGTTGCAGGCGACTGGCTGGCGAGGCCATGGGAAAGCTGTTCGAGCATCTGGCTGCTGCGAGCGACGAAGTTACGCGACAGTGAAGTCGCATTCTGACCGAGCAGTTTTGCGGCTTCGAACCACGGGTGCTGGGCTTCATTGGTCGAGGCCTTGTCTGCCATAGCCAGCAAGGCTTCACGGGCCACCGGGAAAAACACTTCCAGACGGGTCAGGCAGAAGCGCCGGGTAATATCCAGAAGCTGGCTGGCAGCATGTCTGGCTTGTTCCCGGCTCAGGCTCGGTTGTCGCGCTGCCGGTTCATGCTCGCTGTCCAGCAGGCTGCGAACATGGTTCTGGACCGCCAGCAGGCTGGTCGAATCGGGTGCATCGAACGCCAGACCGAGATCTGAACCTATTTTGCGTGCAAGCCGGGCTCTCAGGGTCACCGACCGGGTGCCGCGCAAACCCTGAACGTCGACTGATACAGTCAATGCATCGCCTCTGGAAAGAGAAAGCAGCAGGGTTCTCTCTTCCGCCGGTACGGCAACCAACATCCCGCCAAGACAGAAATCACGAACCTGGCAGGGCCGGTCCTCAAACTCACCATTACTGAGTCGCGCCGGCATATCGACTGCTCGACGGATGTGCGCTCGCTGATTCATAGGTCCCTGTGCTTCCTGATATGACTACGATGGGTCTGACCTGAGAGCCCCCGAGGGGTAATGATTAACCGAAAAACAGGTAGCTGGCCAGTATGGCGGTAAATAGCCCTGCTCCGTCCGCGGCCAGACCGCACCACAGGGCGTGGCGTATACGGACGATACCGCAGCTGCCGAAATACACGGCAAGGACATAAAACGTTGTTTCCGTGCTGCCCTGCATCACCGCAGCCATGCGCCCGGCAAGGGAATCCGCGCCATGGACCTGCATGACCTCAATCATCATCGCCCGGGCGCCACTACCGGACAGGGGCTTGAGCAGCGCGACCGGCAAGGCATCGACAAAACGATTGTCTATGCCGGACAGGGTTACCACCCAACGAATGCCATCAAGCAGCAGATCCAGACCGCCACTGGCCCTGAACATGGCAATCACCACCAGCATCGCTACCAGATAAGGGATCAGACGGACCGCAGTGTCAAAGCCCTCCCGGGCGCCTTCGATAAAAGTTTCATAGACATTCAGCCGCGCCCGCAGGGCGCTGCCGACAAAGGTGGCAACCACCAGCAACAGAATTACCGCGCCGGCCAGGCCCGACAACCGGGCGGCAGATTCTCCGGGCAGCGTCAACGCGGCCGCGGCGCCGATGGCAAGCAGCCCGAGCCAGGCGACGGCTACCGTCATAATCAGCGGGTGGCTCAGACGGATACCCTGCAACCGGGCCACCAGCCAGACCCCGACAAAGGTCGACGCGGTGGTCGCCATCAGCAAAGGCAGGTAGATGTCGGCCGGGTTGGCGGCGCCCTGCTGGGCCCGGTACATCATTACCGTTACTGGCAGCAGGGTGACAGAGGAGGTGTTCATTACCAGAAACATGATCTGGCTGTCACTGGCGGTATCCGGGCGCGGGTTATGCTTCTGCAGTGCCTCCATGGCTTTCAGCCCCAGTGGCGTAGCGGCGTTGTCCAGCCCGAGCATGTTGGCGGACAGGTTGAGCGTAACCGGGCCAAGCGCTTCGGGATGATGGCCGACCGACGGCATCAGCCGGCCCAGTACCGGGGCGACGGTCAATGCCAGACGGTCCGCCAGCCTGCTGCGCTCGGCCAGACGGAACAGGCCGCTCCAAAGGGTCAGCACGCCTACCAGGCCGAGGCACACTTCGACGGCCAGATTGGCGCCACTGAACATCCCCTGCACCACCGCCGGGGCCACCTCGGCGTGGCCACCGAGGAGCTGGGCCAGTGCCAAAGCCACCGCCAGCAACAGCGCGCCGGCAAACAGGCCATTCATTGAATTGTCGCCCCCTCACGCTGTCACAGGCAGCAGGCTGCATTTATTGGACAATGCCGTCAAGACGCCGCCACATGCAATCCGGGCCGGCTTGGTTATACTGGACGCGGTACGCTCCGGTGGCAGTGGCAAGCCTGCCCGTTTGACTATGCGGTGGCGAAATATGAATTTATATGGAATGGTGATGCGCAAACTGTCTCTCAGCCATCGAATCCTGCTCGGACTGACACTATCGGCAGGCATTGCTTTTGGAGCAATGTCCTTTGCGACTGCGCCTGCGCCGGCAGATCAACAGGGGCTGCAGCCGGAGGCAGTACATGGCCGCACTGCTCTGGAAATTATTTCCCGGCTTGATCGTCACTATCAGAACCGGCAACTGGATGATCAGCTTTCCGCGCAGCTGCTGAACAGCTATTTACGCGACCTTGATCCCAATCACCTGTATTTCATTCAGGCGGACATCAAGGAATTTCAGGTTTATCGAGACAAGCTCGACGACCAGCTTCAGGACGGAGAGCTCAGTGCCGGCTACGTCATCTTCAACCGCTATCAGCAGAGGGTTGAGGAAAGCATTGGCTACCTGCTCTCGATCCTTGAACAAGGCATCGACTCCCTTGAGCTGAACAGCCGCGAAACCGTGCTGGTGGATCGCAGCAAGGCGGACTGGCCGAAAGACGGCGAAGAAAAAAAGATGCTTTGGCACAAGCGTCTCAAGGATGCCGTTCTGACCATGCGCCTGAATGGCGCTGCTGAAGAGGAAATCGGTGACCGCCTGCAGCGCCGCTATTCCGGTCAGCTCAAGCGTCTCCGGCAAAGCACACCGGAAGATGTATTCCAGATATACATCAATGCGCTGACCATGAGCTTTGACCCGCATACCAACTACCACACACCGCACAACTCGGAGAACTTCACCATCAGCATGAGCCGGTCGCTGGAAGGTATCGGCGCGGTGTTGCAGGCGGAAGACGAGTTTACCAAAGTGGTGCGTCTGGTCCCGGGTGGTCCGGCAGCGAAAGGTGGCGTATTGAAAGCATCCGACCGGATTGTCGGTGTTGCCCAGGGCGATCAGGAAGTGGTCAACGTGATTGGCTGGCGTCTGGATGAGGTGGTCAACCTGATTCGTGGCCCGAAAGGCACCAGCGTCCGCCTGGAAGTCATTCCTGCCAGCAGCCCGAGCGAGCACAACACCAGAATGATCTCGATTGTCCGCAATAAAGTTGTGCTGGAAGACCAGGCGGCGAAAAGCCGGGTAATGGAAATTCCGGCCGGGGACCATAGCGCCAGAATCGGTGTTATCGACATCCCGACTTTTTATCTTGATTTTGAGGCAATGCACCGCGGCGATGCCGATTACACCAGCACCACCCGCGATGTCGCCCGGTTGATCATGGATCTCAAGCGCGATGGAATTGACGGCCTGGTGATTGATTTGCGCGATAACGGTGGCGGGGCTCTGCCGGAAGCCACCCAGCTTGTATCCCTGTTTATCGACCGCGGCCCGACGGTGCAGGTTCGCGATGCCCGCGGCCGGGTATCGGCAGAACCCGATCAGTACCCCGGCCAGCTGTACAGCGGGCCGATGGCGGTGCTGGTAAACCGGCACAGCGCCTCTGCTTCGGAAATTTTCGCTGGCGCCATGCAGGATTACGGTCGCGCCCTGATCATTGGTGACGAAACGTTCGGTAAAGGCACAGTACAGACACTGATTCCGCTCAATCACGGTCAGCTGAAAATGACGCAGGCCAAGTTCTATCGGGTATCAGGTGGCAGTAACCAGCACCGTGGGGTGGTGCCTGATCTCGCCCTGCCGTTTGTTGTTGACAAGGCGGAAACCGGCGAGAGTGCGCTACCCAATGCTCTGCCCTGGGACCAGATTCGTGCCGCCAGCTATTCACCGAGCGCGGATCTGACGCCGCTGCTGGAACCATTGCGCCGGAAAATGCAAAAACGTATCACCCGTGATCCGGAGTTTGATTACATTCGCGAACAGATCAGCTTGCTCGAAGAGATGCGCAGCGCCACCGAGCTGCCGCTGAATGAATCTGCGCGCAGGGCGCACCAGAAACGTCTTGATGAGAAACGTCTTGCCATCGAGAACCGTGTCCGTCGTGCACGCAATCAGGAAGTGCTAAAGGATGTTCGCAGCCTGGTTGAGCAGGAAGAAGCCCGAATCGCAGCACTGCAGTCCGGCGAGGAGGAAGATCAGTCCGAGGATGCCTGGCTGAATGAAACCGGCCGGATTCTGGTCGACCTGATCAGCATTACCGAGCGCGGCAAAATGGTGGCACTGGATCCGGCAGCCTGATTGGCTGCCGGTGTAAATGCTGATCAGGGCTTCCCGCTCAGCCAGTCATGCAGGGTGCTGGTCGCCCATTCGCCGGCGTCCAGGGTCAGATCATGCCCGGCATCAGGATGAATCCGGATCGGCAAACCCCAGCCCCGGGCCATGGCCAGAGAACAGGACGGATTGACCAATCGATCAGCGCCACTATTCATGATCAGCACCGGCACCGCAGACGGTAGCCCGACCGGTGCACTGAAGCGAGCAGCGGCCAGCAACTGGCGCAGCGAGTTGCTCCGGCTGACCGGCTGCTCGCGAGCATAGCCAGCCCAGGTCTGGGCCACCTGCTCACGCTGCCCGGCACTGATCAGATTGGTAGTCATGGCGAGAATAGCGCGTTCCTTGCGAAGCAGATCCCGGGTTAGCAGGCCATCCACCAGAATCGAGCGATAGTTGGCCGGGCGCAGGCGCTGCCAGAACGGGCTGAACCGGGCCACGCTACTATTAAGTAACGCCGCTGCCGCCACCTCCCCCGGATAGTCGCTGATCCAGCTGATCGCCGTCATCGCGCCAAGCGACAGGGCAACGACATGAAAAGGCGGCCGCAGTCCCCGGGCGCTCAGCTCGGCCCGTAGCGCGGCGACCATGCCCTCAATACGGGTTGGGCTGGACTTCCGGTACAGCGAGCCGTTACCGGGCAAGTCCAGCGCCACCACCCTGTCGCCCGGAAAACGCTGGCCAAGCTGCGCCGGGAACTCCTGCCAATGGCGCTGTTCCCGCACCAGCCCGCGCAATAACACCCAGGTCCTCGCCATATCACCTCCCTGACAGAGTTCGACCGCCGGCCTTGGCGCTGGTCGGACAGGATTAAATGGGTCAGCACTGAATGGCCGACAAGCTGCTAGAATGCCGCCCCGTCCGCAAGCGTGCAATTGGAGTCCAGCTGAATGAGTCGGAAAACCGTCAGGCGTGTCAAAACCGGGGCCTTCGAGCGTCGTTTCTCCATGGCCCGGGCCGGCTTTATGGCCGGCGCGCGCTACGCCACCCTGTCTGCCGGGACTTTCTTCGCCAGTGCCGACAAACGCGCTGACATGCGCCGGGACATTCTTTCCCGTCAGGCTCAGGAGCTGGCCGCTGACCTTGGCAAGCTGAAAGGCTCGGTGGTGAAGATCGGTCAGATGATGGCGCTGTTCGGCGAGCATTTTCTCCCCGACGAAGTCACAGCTGCATTGCACACGCTGGAAAACAACACCACGGCCCTGCACTGGGACACCATCGAGAAGCACCTGCGTCGCCAGCTGGGTGATATGAAACTGGCGGAGCTGGAAATCGACCCGGAACCGCTTGGTGCCGCTTCTTTAGGCCAGGTACACCGTGCCCGCTGCAAGACCGATGGCCGCGATCTGGTGCTGAAAATCCAGTACCCCGGTGTAGCCGAAGCAATTGACTCCGATCTGCGCGCCATCGTCCAGTTGCTGCGCCTCAGCCGTATGGTGCCAATCACCGAGCAGTTCAACGGTTGGCTCGACGAAGTCCGGCAGATGCTTGGCCGCGAAGTGGATTACGATCTGGAGGCGGCGACCACCCGTCATTTCCGCGAAATCCTCGCCGACGACCCGCGTTTCGTCGTCCCGGAAGTGGTGCCGCGTTACTGCACCCACAATATTCTTTGCATGACTTTCGAACACGGCATCAGTGTCAATGACCCGGCGGTACTGGAACTGAGCCAGAATCGACGCAACTTTATCGGTCGCGCCATCATGGAGCTGTGCTGCCGGGAAGTGTTCGAATGGAACAAGATGCAGACCGATCCGAATTTCGGCAATTACCTGCTCCGCATTGATCCCGACAGCGGCGCCGACCAGATCGTCCTGCTCGACTTCGGCGCGATTCGTGATTTCAGCAACGACACCCTCGGCCCGGGCCGGGAAATGATTCGCGGCGCCTGGCACCATGACAGCCGGCGCATTATCGATGCCCTGTATGTGCTAGGCTTCCTCGCCGCTGGCGTGCCTCAGCGCCTGCTTGAGGACTTTGCCGCCATGTGCTTCGAAGCCGTGGAAGTGCTGCAGGACCCGGAGCGCTTCCCGCCCCCGGCCCATGTAATCAATGAGCGCGGCGAATATCTCTGGGGCAAAAGTGACCTGCCCAGCCGGATGGTCGCCCGGGCCGGCCGCAATGCGTTGTCAGTGCACTTTGATGTGCCGCCGAAGGAGTTCATTTTTCTGGCCCGCAAACTGTTGGGTGCCTATACCTTCCTGCACGTTATTGAAGCAGAGATCCGTGGCAATACCATTCTTGAACCCTTCCTCGCCATGAACGAGGAGGAGGATCTGGCGCTGGTGGCCAGAAAAAAGGGTTAGAGGGCGTTCTATTCGGGCCGTTTCGATCATTTATTGAACAAATGTGAAGCAAAAAAGCGTTTCCTGTTTGCCATACGTGGTGCAGCGCCATTAAGGTTTGCACCCTGCCGAATCGCTGCCCCTGACGGGCGGCTATAACGGGGCAAAACCTGAACCAGAAATCGGCCATGACGGTGATCCCGGCATGGCTTTCATAACCAGCGAACCGAACGGGGGTAGCGCAGGTGATCATCGGTGTTCCGAAAGAGACATGCCCGGGGGAAACCCGTGTGGCCTTCACCCCGGCCAACGTGGCCGTGATGATGAAAAAACCGGGTATCCGGGTGCTGATCGAGCAGGGTGCGGGCGAAGCTGCCGGCTACGCTGATGCCGATTACGTCAGCGCCGGAGCCGAGCTCAAGGATCGCGCTACGGTATTTGCCGAATCAGAAATTGTCCTGCAGGTGCAGACGCCAGGCAGCAGCGGCAGCCACGGCGATGCTGATCTGAATGCATTGAAAGCGGGCCAGATACTGATCGGCATGATGGATCCGCTGGCCAACCCGGCCTTTGCCGGCAAACTGGCTGAACACAACATCACCGGCGTGGCACTGGAACTGGTGCCGCGTATCACCCGTGCCCAGGCCATGGACGTGCTGTCCTCAATGGCCATGATCGCGGGCTATAAAGCAGTATTGATGGCCGCCGCCAGCAGCAATCGTATGTTCCCGATGAACATGACGGCCGCTGGCACGCTGAATGCCTCGCGCGTGTTCATTATGGGTGTCGGTGTTGCCGGCTTGCAGGCCTGCTCCACGGCCAAGCGTCTGGGCGCCATTGTCGAGGCCTACGACGTGCGTCCGGCTGCTCGCGAGCAGATTCTCTCTGTTGGAGCCAAACCGGTTGAGCTGGATCTGGACACCAGTGCCGCAGAAGGCACCGGTGGCTACGCCAAAGCCCAGGGCGAAGACTTCCTCAAGCGCCAGCGCGAGCTGATGACCGAAGTGGTCAAGCAGATGGACGTGATTATCACCACCGCCGCTGTGCCGGGTGCCAAGTCGCCGATTCTGGTTACCGCCGATATGGTCAAGGCGATGAAGCCGGGCGCGGTGATTGTCGACCTCGCCGCTGAGCGTGGTGGCAACTGCGAGCTGACCCGTCAGGGCGAAACCATTGTAGAGCACGGTGTCACCATTATTGGCCCGGTCAATGTGCCCTCTTCCGTGGCATTTCATGCCAGCCAGATGTACGGCAAGAACATGGAAAACCTGCTCAATCTGATGATTGACCGGGAAGGCCAGCTCAACCTGGATATGGAAGATGAAATTTTCCAGAACACCGTGATTGCCCATCAGGGCGACGTCCCGCAGAAACGCATGCGTGAACTGCTCAACCTGCCGCCGCTTGCTGCCCCGCAAGCGGAAGCCAACGCCTGAGGAGAACATCGTGGACTTCATTGCCATGTTGACCCTGTTCGTACTCGCCATCTTTCTTGGCGTCGAACTGATTACCAAGGTACCGCCAACACTGCATACCCCGCTGATGTCAGGCTCCAACGCCATCTCCGGCATCACCCTGGTTGGCGCACTGATCGCTGCCGGCCATGGTGACAGCGTGCTGGTCCAGGTTTTCGGTTTTGTCGCGGTGGTACTCGCCACCATTAACGTGGTGGGTGGCTTTATGGTCACCAACCGCATGCTGGCGATGTTCAAGAGGAAGTAATTCATGCATCTCGCAGACCACTGGCTCAATATTGCCTACCTGATTGCCGCGTCGCTGTTCGTATTCGGCATCAAGGGACTGACCAAACCTCGCACCGCGGTGCGCGGCAACCAGCTGGCCGCGCTGGGCATGCTCATTGCCTGCGTTGTCACCCTGTTCCATAAAGACATTATCAGCTACGAGTTCATTATCGGCGGCATCGTTCTCGGCACGGTGATCGGCGCCGTCATGGCCGTCCGGGTACAGATGACCTCGATGCCGCAGATGATTGCCCTGCTCAACGGCTTTGGTGGCGGCGCTTCCTTTGCCGTTGCTACTGCCGGCTATCTGGGTGGTGTACAGGGTGCTGTCGCTCTGATCAGTACCGGCGCTGCCGTTCTGATCGGCGCAGTCACCATGACCGGCTCGGTTGTTGCCTTTGCCAAGCTGCAGGAACTGATCAGCGGCAAATCGATCGGCTTCGCCGGCATGAAGTTCGTCAATGCCCTGCTGTTGCTTGGCTCACTCACCGCCATTGGCTATCTGGTGGTCGAGCCCGGCAACGAAATGGTGTTCTGGGGGCTGGTAGCAGCCGCTTCCCTGCTTGGTCTGATGCTGGTGCTGCCGATCGGTGGCGCGGACATGCCGGTGGTGATTGCACTGCTGAACTCCTACTCCGGTGTTGCTGCCTCTGCGGCCGGTTTTGTTACCGGCAACAGCGCCCTGATCATCACCGGTTCACTGGTTGGCGCTTCCGGTCTGATCCTGACCCAGATCATGTGTAAAGCGATGAACCGTTCGCTCACCAACGTGCTGTTTGGCGTGATGGCCGAAGGCGGCGTGTCGATGAGCGACGACGAGGTTTATCAGGGCAAGGTGAAATCTTCCTCTGCAGACGAAGTCGCGATGATTCTGGAAACTGCCCAGCGCGTGGTCATTGTGCCGGGCTTTGGTATGGCCATGGCGCAGGCCCAGCACGCTGTTCGCGAGCTTGCCGACACGCTGGAAAAACGCGGCACCGTGGTGGAGTACGCCATCCACCCGGTGGCAGGTCGTATGCCAGGCCACATGAACGTACTGCTGGCCGAGGCGGAAGTGTCCTATGACAAGCTCAAGGACATGGACACCATTAACCCGACCTTCGAGCAGACCGATGTGGCCATCGTTATCGGTGCCAACGACGTCACTAACCCGATGGCGCGTGAGGACAAGGGCAGCCCGATTTATGGCATGCCGATCCTCAACGTCGACAAGGCGCGTACCGTTGTCGTGGTCAAGCGTTCGCTGTCCTCCGGTTTCGCCGGTCTGCCGAATCCGCTGTTTGCCAAGGACAACACCCTGATGCTGTTCGGTGATGGCAAGCAGGCCATCATTGATATCTCCACCGCCCTGAAGGACGCCTGACTTTACCAGGCAATAAAAAACCCGCCATTGGCGGGTTTTTTATTGCCCCGGGATTCCAGAACGAAGTGCAGTCAGAAGCGATAAACCAGAGATACGGTCAGCTCGGTATCGGTCTTTTTACTCGGCGCCTGAACTTCAGAAGTGTACTTGAGCAGGTGCGCAATCCGGGCTGACAAGCTGCCATTGATCTGTGTTGTCAGTGAGGTTTCCGCCCGTACGGTCGTGATGTCATCACTGATTTCCGATGACACATCTTCACGGAACTGTGCCCCCTCACTGATGTTCCAGTTGTATTTGGCGGCAACCCGCGCAATGGCGCTATCATCGCTGTCATCGCAATCACTGTAGGAGGTTTCCGGCTCAAGGCAGACAGAGCGGAAACCCGGACCGACTTCAGTATCGAATGTGTGAACGGCATTATCAATCCAGCGCCGACCAATACCGAGCGCATAACTGGCCTGATAGTGATAGCCGGAGAACAGGTCCTTGTCGTAGGCCAGAATATTGAAAATATAATTGGCCGCATTGTCACCCAGCTTGCGATCCAGCTTGTAGGAGACAAAATAACGTTCGCCGGTTCGGGTCTTGGCGCCGGCGGCATCCTCGGACTGAGTGTTCGAGCCCTCTGCCTTGGCGGTATGACGCCAGCGGATTCCGTCACGCTCGGCGCTGACCTTGCCCTGAAGAGTATCCGACTCGGTGTTGCCACGGGTAACCAGATAGGACAGCGCTACTTCCCCCTTCCAGGCATTGCCATTTTCCGGATTTGCTTCCGCATTGACCTGGCTGCAGAGGGTTGCCGCACAGCTGACGGCCAACAATGTCTTGTTCATAAACTTCGCCTTACTCCGTTCTGGAAAAATGTACATCCATCTGCGGGAACGGAATCTCAATGCCCTCTTCGTCAAAACGCCGTTTGACGGCTTCCGTTGTATCCCACTTGACTGCCCAGTAGTCCGCTGAGTTCACCCACGGACGGACCAGCAAATTGATGGAACTGTCGGCAAGCTCGGAAACTGCCACCACCGGGGCTGGATCGCTGAGCACACGCTCGTCATCATCGAGAATGCTCTTGATAACCGCTTTTACTCTGGCCAGATCGCTGCCATAGCTGACCCCGACAACCATATCGACACGGCGGGTTGGCATTTCCGAATAATTGATGATGTTGCCCCCCATGATCGAACCGTTGGGCACAGTAATAATCTTGTTGTCCGGGGTGGCCAGAATGGTGGCGAAGATGCGAATTTCCTTGACCGAACCACTGGCGCCGCCCGCTTCCACATAGTCACCAACCCGAAACGGCCGGAACAGGATCAGCATCACGCCAGAGGCAAAGTTGCCCAGCGAATCCTTCAGTGCCAGACCAATCGCCAGGCCAGCGGCACCGACAATGGCAATCAGCGAGGTGGTTTCCACACCAAGACGGTCAAGCGCGGCGATCAGCACCACGGCAAGCAGGGCGATCTGGCTCAGATTGCCGATAAATCTGGATACCGTCGGATCGACTTTTTTGCTGAGCACGCCATCCACCCCGGCACTGATTCGCTTTGCCAGCCATTTACCGATCAGGAAAATGACAAGTGCGGCAATCAGGTTACTGGCGAAAGGAAACAGGTTTTCCAGAGCAAAGGTGTTGAGTTGGTCGAGCATGGCGTCCATGGAAGCAGTCTCCTTGATGACATGGCAGCAAAGGCTTTCGGGCTTGTGCAGTCGAGCGGAGTATTAACGCGATGACGCAGCCTGTGAACCGGCAGTCCGGGGAACATAGTGCCTGATTGCAGTGAAGGCGGCGTAAAAGCCGAGCACAAAAAACAGATCCCCTGCCAGCGTTTTCCACAGGAACGGCAGTGCCATGGCGTAGCAGGCGGCGAGTCCCTCGGCTGTCAACGGGTACAGATTGCCGCTCATCCACACACCGAAATTGGTGATGGCGAAGAACAGCAGCGAGCCGCTGACAGACAAACCCGCGTGGCCGACCACAGAGGCACGCTGAGCAAAGCCCTGCCCCATCAGTACCACCAGCGCCAGCGCGCCATACACATACAGCATGGTGTCGTGGAAGCCGAGTATCAGGTCGGAAACCAGCATGGCAAGCAGCGGTACGGCAAATCGCAACGCCGGCTGCTGCAGGCGCGCACCGGCGAACAGCGCCAGCGCCAGCGCCGGGGTCATGTTCCAGCCATGCGGCAGGACGCGCCAGAGCAGCGTGAACAGTGCCAGAGCAAGCATCAGATAAAGGGTTGAACGCATGGGAGACTCCTGTAAGTGGCGGCAGTATAACGCAATCTACCGCCGGGTTTACCACCTTGGACGCCACTTCCGGCTATAATGCGGCGCCTGTTCGCCCTACCCGGAGAAATCATGAGCCAGTCTGTCCGTGCCCGCCTCAGCGCCCTGCTGCGCGAACGCATCCTGATTCTCGACGGTGGCATGGGAACCATGATCCAGCAGTACCGGTTTGATGAAGCGGCCTATCGCGGCGAGCGTTTCGCTGACTGGGCGTCGGATCTGAAGGGCAACAATGATCTGCTCTGCATTACCCAGCCGACGATCATTGAGGACATTCATCGGGCTTATCTGGACGCCGGTGCCGATATCGTTGAGACCAATTCCTTCAACGCCACCCGCATCGCCATGGCCGATTACGCCATGGAGGAAATTGCCCGCGAACTGAATGTCGCCGCTGCACAGTGCGCAAGGCGCGCAGTCGATGCCGCCATGCAGGCCGACCCGGCCCGACCGCGTTTTGTGGCCGGCGTGCTTGGCCCGACCAATCGCACCGCCAGTATCAGCCCGGATGTCAACGATCCCGGCTACCGCAACACCAACTTTGACCTGCTGGTGGATGCTTATCTGGAAGCCATTGACGGCCTGATCGAAGGCGGCGCAGATCTGCTGCTGATCGAAACCATTTTCGACACCCTGAATGCCAAGGCCGCAGTGTTCGCCGTGAAAAAATACTGCGACGATCAGCAACTCGATATTCCGGTGATGATTTCCGGCACCATCACTGACGCATCCGGCCGCACCCTGACTGGCCAGACAACTGAAGCCTTCTACCACTCGTTGCGTCACGCCGAACCGATTACCATCGGTCTGAACTGTGCATTGGGGGCGAAGGAACTGCGCCCCTATATGGCGGAGTTGTCCCGGATCAGCGAAGGTTTTGTTTCGGCCCATCCAAACGCCGGCCTGCCCAACGAAATGGGTGAGTACGACGAATCACCGCAGGCGATGGCGGCAGAAATCCGCGACTGGGCCAGCAAGGGCTACCTGAATGTAATCGGCGGCTGCTGTGGCACCACGCCCGCCCACATTCAGGCGATTGCCGAAGCGGTGGCGCCGTTCCCGCCCCGCGCCCTGCCGGACATTACTCCGGCCTGCCGGCTGAGTGGCCTTGAGCCACTGACCATCGGCGCCGATTCATTGTTCGTTAACGTTGGCGAGCGCACCAATGTCACCGGCTCGAAAAAATTCCTGCGTCTGATCAAGGACGGCGATTACGATACCGCGCTGGAAGTGGCACGCCATCAGGTCGAGGCCGGCGCCCAGATTATCGACATCAACATGGACGAGGGCTTGCTCGACGCCAAAGAGTGTATGGTCCGCTTCCTGAATCTGATCGCTGCCGAACCGGAAATTTCCCGGGTACCGATCATGATCGATTCATCGAAATGGGAAGTGATTGAAGCCGGCCTGAAGTGCATTCAGGGCAAGGGCATCGTCAACTCGATCTCGATGAAGGAAGGCGAGCTGGCCTTCCTCGATCAGGCACGTCTGGTGCGTCGCTATGGCGCCGCCGTGATCGTTATGGCGTTTGATGAGCAGGGCCAGGCCGATACTCGTGAGAGGAAAACTGAAATCTGTAGCCGGGCCTACAAGCTGCTCACGGAGGAAATCGGCTTCCCACCGGAAGACATCATTTTTGATCCGAATATCTTCGCTATCGCCACCGGCATCGAAGAACACAACAACTATGCCGTCGATTTCATCGAGGCAGTTCATGACATCAAGAGCAACCTGCCCTATGCCCTGATCTCCGGCGGCGTCTCCAACGTATCGTTCTCGTTTCGCGGTAATGAGCCGGTCCGCGAAGCCATTCATGCGGTATTCCTGTACTACGCCATCCGCGCTGGCATGGACATGGGCATCGTCAACGCCGGTCAGCTGGCGATCTACGAGGACATCCCTGCGGACCTCAAGGAGGCGGTTGAGGATATCGTTCTCAATCGTCGCGATGATGGCACCGAGCGCATGCTTGATATCGCCGAGAAATATCGTGGCACTGGCGCCGGCAATGTTCGACAGGAAGATCTCAGCTGGCGCGAGTGGGAAGTGGAAAAGCGCCTTGCCCATGCCCTGATCAAGGGCATTGCCGACTATATTGACGAGGATACCGAGGAGGCGCGGCAGAAAGCAGTGCGTCCCTTGCACGTTATTGAAGGCCCGTTGATGGACGGCATGAACGTGGTCGGCGACCTGTTTGGCGAAGGCAAGATGTTCCTGCCGCAGGTGGTGAAGTCCGCCCGGGTCATGAAGAAGGCAGTGGCTTTTCTGATGCCCTACATGGAAGCCGAAAAAGAAGCGCTTGGCACCCGGCAGCAATCCCATGGCCGGATTCTGATGGCCACGGTTAAAGGCGATGTGCACGATATCGGCAAGAATATTGTCGGCGTAGTGCTGCAGTGCAACGGCTATGAAGTGATTGATCTTGGCGTAATGGTGCCATGTGAAAAGATTCTCGATGTAGCCAGAAAGGAAAATGTCGACATCATTGGCCTGTCCGGCCTGATTACTCCATCCCTGGACGAGATGGTCAACGTCGCCAGCGAGATGGAACGGCTTGGCTTCGAGCTGCCGCTGATGATCGGTGGGGCCACCACCAGCCGCATTCACACGGCAGTAAAAATTGCCCCGTCCTATCACGGCCCTGTAATTCATGTGGCCGATGCCTCTCGTGCGGTTGGCGTGGCCTCGAACCTGCTCAGCGACACCCACAAGGACGACTTCCTCGCCGGCATTATCACCGAGTACGAAGCAATTCGGGTGCGTCGCAAAGGCCAGCAGAATAATCGCAACCTGACGCCGATTAGTGAGGCACGGAAAAACCCGTTCCGCTGGGACTGGGCCAGTTACGAGCCACCGGTTCCAGCCGTCAAGGGTATTCAGGTTTTTGCAGACTACCCGCTTGGCGATATCGCCCGCCGCATCGACTGGACACCGTTTTTTCAGGCCTGGGAGCTGGCCGGAAAATTCCCGCGCATCCTCGACGATGAAATCGTCGGTAAAGAAGCAACCAGGCTGTACCGCGATGCCCGGCAGATGCTGAAGAAGATCGTTGATGAAAAATGGCTCAGCGCCAAAGCCGTGATCGGGTTCTGGCCGGCGAACAGCAAGGTCGACGATATTTTGCTGAAAGATGAGGCTGGTCAACCGCTGATCACCTTGCACCATCTGCGTCAGCAACTCGAGCGCAAGGGGGTGGAAAAGCCGAACTATTGTCTCAGTGATTACATCGCCCCGGTCGACAGCGGCAAGCAGGACTGGCTCGGCGGATTTGTCGTCACCACCGGCGTCGGCATCGAAGCACATCTGGCCCGCTTCGAAGCGGATCATGATGATTACTCCAGCATCATGCTGAAAGCGTTGGCCGATCGTCTGGCCGAGGCATTTGCCGAGCGCCTGCACGAGCGGGTGCGCAAGGAGTTTTGGGGTTACGCCAGCGACGAAAACCTCAGCAACGATGACATGATTGATGAGCAGTATCGTGGCATCCGCCCTGCCCCCGGTTATCCGGCTTGCCCGGATCACACCGAGAAAACCCTGCTCTGGCAATTGCTGCAACCGGATCAACGCATTGGTGTGACCCTGACAGAAAGCTACGCCATGTACCCGGCCTCATCGGTGTCCGGCTGGTATTTCTCGCATCCGCAGGCGCGCTATTTCGGCACCGGCAAGATTGCCCGTGATCAGGTCGAGGACTATGCCGCCAGAAAAGGACTGGAAGTGAAGGAAATCGAGCGCAGCATTCCGCACCTGCTTGGCTATAACGACTGAGTGATTGCCGCTGAACCAGGGGACCTCTGAAAAACTGCCGTATCTGCTGCAGGAGCGGCCGATCGGCCGCGATTTTTCCGAGCCTATCGCGGTCGATCTACCGCTCCTACCTTATTGAGAGCTTCCCTGCCCCCATTTTCGTGGCGTGTTAGTTCAGTGGCTCGTTGCCGCCGATCTGTCTGGCCACCGGCCAGGCAGACGCATCAATGGTTTGCCGATAACCATGCCAGGTGGCATGGCCGAGCAGCGGCAATAACACCGCAAAGGCCAGCCAGGCCGTCAGCGCGCCGATTACAATAAACAGCCCGATCAGCATCGCCCACACCAGCATCGCCGGTTTGTTACGCA
>JBECKT010000069.1:0-15115 GCA_040235405.1 Alcanivoracaceae bacterium | reverse complement strand
CTGGTGGCGAAGAAAATGAACAACATGCTGGTCCGGGTCGAAGGCGAGCTCGGCGCCGGCGTCACCGCCAAAGACGTGGTGCTGCATATCATCGGCGTGATCGGTACTGCCGGCGGTAATGGTCACGCCATGGAATTTGCCGGCAGCGCGATTCGTTCGCTGTCGATGGAAGGTCGCATGACGATCTGCAATATGTCGATCGAAGCCGGTGCCCGTGCCGGCATGGTGGCGGTGGACGACATCACCATCGATTACGTGCGCGGTCGTCCGTTTGCACCGAAGGGTGCGGACTGGGACAAGGCAGTGGAATACTGGCGCACGCTGGTCAGCGACGAGGGTGCCAAATTCGACACCGTGGTTGAGATCAACGCTGCCGATATCAAGCCGCAGGTGTCCTGGGGTACGTCGCCGGAAATGGTATTGCCGGTCGATGCGACCCTGCCGATTCCAGAGCAGGAAAGCGATGCGGTGAAACGTTCCGGCATGGAGCGCGCCTATCAGTATATGGGCCTGACCCCGGGCATGAAGATCACCGATATCAAGGTGGACCGAGTGTTTATCGGTTCCTGCACCAACTCACGCATTGAAGATCTGCGCGCTGCGGCGGTGGTGGCCAAGGGTCGCAAGAAAGCCGACAGCGTCAAGCAGGTACTGGTGGTGCCGGGTTCCGGTCTGGTCAAGCAGCAGGCGGAAGCGGAAGGGCTCGACAAGGTATTCATTGAAGCCGGTTTCGAGTGGCGCGAGCCGGGTTGTTCCATGTGCCTGGCGATGAACCCGGACAAGCTGATGCCGGGTGAGCATTGCGCGTCCACCTCGAATCGTAACTTTGAAGGTCGTCAGGGTAACGGCGGGCGTACCCATCTGGTCAGCCCGGCGATGGCAGCAGCGGCAGCTGTGGCCGGCCATTTTGTCGACATCCGCGAGCTGGAAAGCCGCGACCTCTGAGGAGAATGTCATGGAAAAGTTTATTCGAGAGGATGGTCTGGTGGCGCCGTTGGATCGTGCCAACGTGGATACCGATCAGATTATTCCCAAGCAGTTTCTGAAATCGATCAAGCGCAGCGGCTTTGGTCCGAACCTGTTTGACGAGTGGCGCTACCTGGACGAAGGCCAGCCCGGTCAGGACAACAGCAAGCGGCCGCTGAACAAGGAGTTCGTGCTTAATCAGCCGCGTTATCAGGGCGCCAGTATTCTGCTGGCGCGACGTAATTTCGGTTGCGGTTCGAGCCGCGAGCATGCGCCCTGGGCACTGCTGGATTTCGGTTTTCGCGCCATTATCGCGCCGAGCTTTGCCGATATTTTCTTCAATAACTGCTTCAAGAACGGCGTGCTGCCGATTGTGGTTAGTGAAGAGGTGGCGGATGAGTTGTTCAAGGCGGTGGCGGCCAACGTGGGCTATCGGCTGACCGTGGATCTGGCGGAGCAGAAAATCATTCGTCCGGATGGTGCGGCAATTGCTTTCGAGATTGATGCATTTCGCAAGCACTGTCTGCTGAACGGTCTCGATGATATTGGCCTGACGCTGCAGGATGCGGGTGCGATTCGCGAATATGAAAAGGCGCGGCAGCAGCGTGAGCCGTGGGTATTTATTGAGTAACCCGTAGGGGCCGTCGATCGACGGCGATGATCGCGGCCGATCGGCCGCTCCTACAGTGTATGCAGAGAGTGATGTGATGACGAAACAGATTCTGGTTATGTCCGGTGATGGAATCGGTCCGGAAATTGTCGCTGAGGCGGTCAAGGTTCTCGGCGTGGTCAAGGAGAAATTCAGCCTCGATATCAGCACGGATGAAGCGCTGGTGGGCGGTTCTGCCTACGACGTCCATGGCGATCCGCTGCCGGAGGTGTCGCTGGAAAAAGCCCGGGCTGCGGATGCCATTCTGTTTGGCTCCATTGGCGGGCCGAAGTGGGACAGCATCGAGCGCGACAAGCGGCCGGAGCGTGGTCTGCTGCGCCTGCGCTCGTCGCTGGGCCTGTTTGCAAACTTGCGTCCGGCGATCCTGTTTCCACAACTGGCCAGTGCGTCCAGTCTGAAGCCGGAAATTGTCAGCGGTCTGGATATCCTGATTGTTCGTGAACTGACCGGCGGGATTTATTTCGGTCAGCCGCGCGGCATTCGCGTGGAGAATGGCGAGCGCGTAGGTTTCAATACCGATGTTTACAGCGAAAGCGAAATTCGCCGCATCGGTCGGGTTGCGTTCGAGCTGGCCATGGTGCGTGGCAAGAAGTTGCTGTCGGTGGACAAGGCCAATGTGCTGGAAGTGACCGAGCTGTGGAAAGAAGTGATCACCAGCATGGCGGCCGAGTACCCGGAAGTGCAACTGTCGCACATGTATGTCGACAATGCCGCCATGCAGCTGGTGCGGGCGCCGAAGCAGTTTGATGTGATCGTCACCGGCAACCTGTTTGGCGACATTCTGTCTGATGAAGCGGCGATGTTGACCGGTTCCATCGGCATGCTGCCATCGGCGTCGCTGGATGAGAATCGCAAGGGTCTGTATGAGCCGTGCCACGGTTCGGCGCCGGATATTGCCGGGCAGGGCATTGCCAATCCGCTGGCGACGATTCTGTCGCTGTCGATGCTGCTGCGTTACAGCCTGGAGCGCGCCGATGTCGCTGATGCGATTGAGAAAGCAGTGGAGCAGGTACTGGAAAGCGGTCTGCGCACCGCGGATATCTGGACTGAGGGTTGCCGCAAGGTCGGCACCGCAGAAATGGGCGATGCAGTCGTTGCCGCATTGAGCTGATCCACCATGTAGGAGCCGTCGAGCGACGGCGATGATCGCGGCCGATCGGCCGCTCCTACCGGAAACGGAGAATGAATATGAAAACCGCAGGATTTGTAGGCTGGCGTGGCATGGTCGGTTCCGTGCTGATGGGCCGGATGCTGGAAGACAACGATTTTCGCGATATCGAGCCGGTGTTTTTCACCACTTCGCAGATCGGTCAGGCCGGTCCGGATATCGGCCGTGACGTGCCGTCACTGAAAGATGCGAACAGTATCGACGAGCTGAAAAAGCTGGACGTGATCGTTACCTGTCAGGGTGGTGATTACACCAATGATGTCTATCCGAAACTGCGTGCGGCAGGTTGGCAGGGATACTGGATTGATGCGGCTTCGGCGTTGCGCATGAAGGATGATGCGGTGCTGATTCTTGACCCGGTTAACCGGCGCGTTATTGATGAGGCGCTGAGGGCGGGCAAAAGAGATTTTATTGGCGGCAACTGCACTGTCAGCCTGATGCTGATGTCGCTGGGCGGCCTGTTCAATGCCGGCCTGGTGGAGTGGGCCACGTCGATGACCTATCAGGCGGCCTCTGGTGCCGGCGCTCAGAATATGCGCGAACTGATTGCCCAGATGGGCAAGGTCTATGCTGATGTAGCCGCGCAGCTGAGCGACCCGGCCAGCGCGATTCTGGAAATTGATCGTCAGGTTGCGGCGACCATGCGCAGCGAAGATTTGCCCAGGGCCAACTTCGGTCATGCCTTGGCCGGTTCGCTGTTGCCGTATATCGACAAGCAGCTGGATAACGGTCAGAGCAAGGAAGAATGGAAAGGTCAGGCCGAGACCAACAAGATTCTCGGTCGCAGTGTCAACCCGATTCCGCTTGATGGTACCTGCGTGCGTATCGGTTCGATGCGCTGCCACAGTCAGGCGCTGACCATCAAGTTGACCCGTGATGTGCCGATGGACGAGATTAATGACATCATTGCCAGCGCCAATGACTGGGTTAAGGTGGTGCCCAATACTCGCGAGGATTCCCTGCGCGATCTGACCCCGACCGCGGTAACCGGCACTCTGACCGTACCGGTCGGCCGGCTGCGCAAGATGAATATGGGTTCCCAGTATCTGAACGCCTTTACCGTGGGCGATCAGTTGCTGTGGGGCGCCGCCGAACCGCTGAAGCGCATGCTGCGCATTCTGCTGGAGCAATAATGAGTCGTTCCTTTTCTGTCGCTGTGGTTGGCGCTACCGGTCTGGTGGGTGAAGCGGTACTGGATTTGCTGAATGAGCGTGAGTTGCCGATTGGCACCTTGCAGCTGGTGGCATCGGATGCCACCGCCGGGCGGCGGATCGAGTACAAGGGCGGTTATCTCAAGGTGGCCAATATCGAGCGGTTTGATTTTGCCGGTGTTGATGTGGCTCTGTTTGCCGTGCCGCCTGCGGTCAGTGCCCGGTATTCGCCGCGGGCGGCTGAGCACGGCTGTGTGGTGGTGGACCTGTCCGGTATCTGGCTGGCGGATCCGCAGGTGCCGGTGGTGCTGCCGGGTATCAACGAGGCGGCGCTGGACGACGTTCGCGAGCGCAATCTGGTTGCCGTGCCTGCCGGCATCGCCGCCCAGGTGGCGCCGTTACTGGCCTGCCTGCTGGAGGATCAGACCCCGGAGCGGATCAGCCTGACCGCCATGTTGCCGGCGTCCGCCGCCGGTCGTCACGGAGTGGAAGAGCTGGCCCGGCAAACCGCCCGGCTGCTCAACAGTCAGGACCCGGAAGCAGAGATCTTCCCGGCGCAGAGTGCCTTTGCCAGCCTGACCGCCGGGGTAAAGGCCTGTGGCAGCGGCACGCTGGCGCCAGCGCAAAGTGCTCGCCTGGCGCTGCAGCGCTTGTTCCCGGTGCTGGCAGGGCGGATTCAGTGTCAGGCTGCCCGGGTGCCTGTTTTCTTTGGCCAGAGTGTGGCGTTCAGCTGGTTTGGTGACAGCCCGGTTGGCGTTGATCAGGCGCTGGCCCGGTTTGCCGGGGCGGGGCTGGGTATCGCCGATCTGGACGAAATGCAGCGCGGGCAGCCACTGTCGGCGGATCTGGACTCAGATAATCTGCGTATCCATGAGTTGGCGGGTAGTGACGACGGTATGGGTCTTGGTCTCTGGGTCAGTGCCGACAACGTCCGTTACGGGGCAGCCCTGAAAGGTGTACAAATTGTCGAATTGTTGATAAAAGACTATCTGTAATGGATACTTACTGACATTATGTGACGCAGTTTCTAGGTTTTGCTGGTAAAACCCGGACAGAATCGGACCTGCGAGGCAGCGCAAGGTTAACAGGCAACCGAAGACAGACCCGCCGGGGAGCCCAATGGGCCGGGGTGGGGGTCGATAATAAATAAAGGGCGTAACCATGTTCCGAAAAACTGGCATCGGACTCGCGGCGCTGGCCATGCTGGCCCCCGGACTCGCAGCGGCACTGGGAGTCGGGGACTACACGCTGAACTCCTATCTCAATCAGCCTCTGGAGATGGAGGTCGAGCTGTTTGATGCGGGCGACCTGACTCCGGAAGAAGTGCTTGCCAATCTCGGTTCCGAAGGTGACTTTCAGAACGCCGGTGTTGAGCGGGTGTTTTTCCTCAATGAGCTGACCTTTGAGGTTAACCTGCGTCCCGATGGTAACGGCACCCTGCGGATTACTTCTGCGCAGCCGGTACGTGAGCCGTTCCTTAATTTTATTGTCGAGATCATGTGGCCGACCGGCCGCCTGCTTCGCGAGTACACCGTATTGCTTGATCCACCGGTCATGGCACAAGCGGAGCAGCCTTCTGCGGTTGCTCCGGTTGCATCCCGGTCCACTTCCACTACACCAACGCCAGTACAAGCGCCAGCTGAACAGGCGCCGGCCCAGAGCCAGCAGCGTGTTGTTTCTCAAAGCCAGAGCCAGAATTTTGATGCCTCCCGTGGTCCGGACTATGTTGTCCAGCCGGCAGACACCATGTGGCGCATTGCCCTGAACAATCGTCCTGCCAACAGCATCTCGGTTCAGCAGATGCTGATTGCCATTCAGACCCTGAACCCGGAAGCCTTTATCGACGGTAACGTTAACCTGGTGCGCGAAGGCACCGTGCTGCGTATTCCGTCGGAGCAGGAAGTACGTCAGATCAGCACCCGTGATGCGCTGGTTGAAGTTGCCGAACAGAATCGTGAGTGGCGGGCAAAGCTTGAAGCCCGTGGCATTGCCGTTCCGACCCGTCCGCAGCTTGATGGTACCGCTACCGGTCGCCGTACCGCCGACACGGGCGCTGTGACTGAAGGGCAGGTCAAACTGGTATCGCCGGATGCGGTTAGCGGAGAAGGGTCAGGCCGTGGTGCCGGCGGCAGTGGCGGTGCCGATGCTTCCGCGTTGCAGAATGAGTTGGCGATTCGCGATGAAAATGTTGATCGGCTCAGTCGCCAGAACAATGATCTGCAGAGCCGTCTGAAGGATTTGCAGGAGCAGGTTACTACCAGCGAGCAGCTGCTCAATTTGCGTAATGACCAGATTAATCAGCTTCAGCAGCAACTGCGTGAGCTGCAGAAGGCTCAGGGCATTACCCCGAGTGAGCCGGTGGTGATTGAGCCGGTCACTGAAACGGCAGTCGCGCCGCAGGCAACAGAAACACCCGGCACAGAAACTGATGGTCCGGCCGCCGCTCAGTCTCCGGACGAAGCCGTAGACGCTGCTGCTGCGCAGGAAGCAGCTAGCGGAGTCGCTGGAGAACAGGCTGCCGGGATGGAGTCAGGGGCGGCTGATCCTGCTGCTGCGGAATCCGCGGGTATCAAGACTGCTCCGGTGCGTCCTGCTCCGGCCCCTGCACCGGCGGCGGAGCCGGGCATTGTCGACATCATCATGGACAACCTGATGCTGATCCTCGCCGGGGTGCTGGCGTTGGTGGCTGTTATTGGTGGTATGGTCTGGATGCGTAATCGCCAGCAGGCCGGCCACGATGAGGAAGCACTGGAACAGCAGAACGCCCTGATGGACGATGAGGCGGAGGATGACTTCTTCGTCGACAACAGTGATTTCGAAGAAAGTCCGGACGATTCAACAGTGGCGTCCGGAGAGCCGGCTCAGGATCCGCTTGAAGAAGTGGATGTCTACACGGCCTATGGACGGCATGCAGAAGCAGTGACCTTCCTCCGCAATGAAATTCGCAAGGCGCCGCAACGTGATGATTTGAAAGTACGGCTGCTGGAAGTGCTGGCAGAAACGCATGACCGTGATGGTTTCGAGCGTGAGGCTACGGCATTTGCCGGCGCCGGCGCCTCGGTGGCTGCAGCTGTCACATCCTTGCGGGCCCGTTTCCCGGGCGGCGCCAGTGAGTCCGAGCCGAGTCTGGATGATCTGGAAATGGATCTGGCTTCCGACTTTGATGCACCTGTGGTGAAAGCCACGGCGCCGGCAGATGATGAGCTGGACCTGGATCTTGGTGGTGACGACGAGCTCGGTTCGCTCGACTTTGATATGGGCGAAAGCAAGACCGCCGCCGCGCCTCCTGCGCTGGCCGCCGATGACGATGAATTGAGCCTGGATCTGGGCGGGGAAGAAGAGTTGTCCCTCGAGGATGAAGGGCTGAGTCTGGATCTGGGGGACGATGACGGCGATGCCCTGAGTCTGGAAGAAGATGATGGTTTGTCGCTCGATCTGAGTGATGACAGCGCCGATGAGCTGTCCCTTGAGCTTGATGCTGGCGAAGAAGCGTTGTCGCTGGATCAAAATGAGGTGCCGGCGCCGCGCCCAGCGGTTGATCTGGATGATGTTAATGCCGAGCTGAGCGACGACAATGATTTCGGTGAGCTCAGCCTCGAAGATATGAGTGACGAATTCTCGGAGACTGCCGTCAAGCCGTCCTCTGAAGAAATTGATCTGTCACTGGATGATCTGTCACTGGATGATGAAGAGCCGACTCAGGTCAGCATGCCGGCGGTAGAGCCTTCTGCTACCGTTCAACGTGATGCGGTTGACCTTGATGAGCTGTCACTGGATGACGATGCCACTTCGGCCCGTCCGGCAGTGGAGCCGGCGCTTGAGCAGGCGCTGACTGGTGATGACGATGACTTCGACTTCCTCGGAGACACCGACGAGAACGCCACCAAGCTTGATCTGGCCAAGGCCTATATCGACATGGGCGACTCCGAAGGTGCCCGTGACATCCTTCAGGAAGTGATGTCGGAAGGTAACCAGCAACAGCAGCAGGAAGCCAAGCAGCTGCTCGCGCAAGTCGGCTGATTCCAGCTGCAATACTGACACAGGGCGGCCCCGGCAACGGTGCCGCCCTGTTCGTTTTAGGGCACAATGCGCCCGGAATCCGCAGCGCTCGAATTGTCCATGGCCCGTATCGCACTCGGTATTGAATATAACGGCAATCGCTACCGTGGCTGGCAGACCCAGCAGGAAGGCGTGCCGACCGTGCAGCTTGAAGTCGAGCGAGCACTGGCGAAGGTTGCCGATCACCCGGTCACGGTGATCTGCGCAGGGCGCACCGACGCCGGTGTGCATGGCTGCGGTCAGGTCATTCATTTCGACAGCGATGCCGAGCGCAGCATGCGTGCCTGGCAGTTCGGTGGTAACAGCAACCTGCCCAGGGACATCAGCATTCGCTGGGCAGCGCCGGTGGCGGATGATTTTCATGCCCGTTTCTCGGCATTCTCACGGCGCTATCGCTATGTGATCTACAACCATCCGATCCGTCCGGCATTGCTGGCCGATCAGGTCAGCTGGCAGTTCCTGCCACTGAATGTGCCGTTGATGCGTGAGGGCGCGAGGTACCTGCTGGGCGAGCATGACTTCAGTTCTTTCCGTGGCATTTACTGCCAATCGAAAACGCCGCTGAAAACCCTGCACCGGCTGGAGATATTCCAGCGTGGCAACCTGATTGTGGTGGAGGCTGAGGCGAACGCCTTTCTGATGCACATGGTGCGCAATATTACCGGCACCCTGATGGCGGTCGGTACCGGCAAGAAGCCGCCGGAATGGGTCAAAACCGTGCTGGAGGCACGCAACCGCAGCGTTGCCGCGCCGACTGCGCCGCCGTTCGGCCTGTATCTGGTTGGCATTGGTTACCCGGAGCGCTTTCAGTTACCGCAGGAGCCCTATGGCCCGGCCTGGTTGCCGGAGGATCTGGCCGAGGGTTGATCAGGGCAGCGCCATGATCCGGCCCACCAGAGCTGGCAGCGCCGTTTCCACCCGCAGGATACGCTGGCCGAAGGCATGGCATTGAAAGCCGGCGGCGATCAGCTGCCCGGCTTCGTAGTCGGTCCAGCCGCCTTCGGGGCCGATCGCCAGTGTTACTGCTTGCTGCAGATTTACCGGCATCGACGGGTGCGTGCCGGGATGGGCGAGCAGGGCAAGGCTGCCGCCTGTCAGGGCCGACAGTTCATCTTCGACAAAGGGTTTGAAACGATCGCGCAGCAGCAGCTCAGGCAGTTGTGTGTCGCCGCTTTGCTCAAGGCCGAGAATCAGTTTTTCCCGCAGCAGCGCGGCGTGCAGCTCCGGGGTGTGCCAGTAGCTCTTTTCCACCTTCCAGCTGTTCAACAGGACAATGCGCTTGATGCCGAGGCTTGAGGCATCCATCAGGATGCGCTTGAGCATCTTCGGCCGTGGCAGGGCCAGGATCAGGGTCAGCGGCAGGGATGGGGGTGGTGCCAGCGTCGGGCGGAAGGACAGGGTGATGCTTTGGCCATCGTCGCCGAGCAGGGTTGCCTCGCCGATGCCATCGTTGAGTAGCCCGGCGCGCAATCTGGCGCCTGTGGTCAAGCCAAGGACGTCACGAATATGCCGGGCACGCCGGTCGGCTATGGACCAGCGATCATCGTCAAGGTGGTCATCCGGGTGTAGCAGCAGCAGATTCATGGCGCGGATTATGCCATTGACCGGACCGCTCAGTCCCGCGGCCCTTTTCACCTTGCCATCAGAGTGGGCCTTGATAAAGTGGCGGCAGGTTCAGTGGTGGCGTTGCCGGGTGGTTAGCTGATGCAGTCGCTCCCCGTTAATCGCCTGGTGCATCAGCTACGGAGCTTCTGCAAAACTGCCATATCTGGCGTCGGAGCGGCCGATCGGCCGCGATTTTTCCGGGCGGATCGCGGTCGATCGACCGCTCCTGCGGGGTATTCAGAGCTTCCCTGGCCACCTGACAACGCTGTCTTGCTCAGTGTCAGCCGCCAACTTGATTGATTGTGATAATCGGAGAACATCATGCAGTTTCAGGGTACCGATAAATACGTTGCCACCGACGATCTGAAGATGGCGGTGAACGCCTCGATTGCCTTGAAGCGGCCGTTGCTGATCAAGGGCGAGCCGGGCACCGGCAAGACCCTGCTGGCCGAGCAGATTGCCGAGTCGCTGAACTTGCGGCTGATTACCTGGCATATCAAATCCACCACCAAGGCCCAGCAGGGACTGTACGAGTACGATGCGGTATCGCGTCTGCGTGATTCGCAGCTCGGTTCTGAGGGCGTGGAAGATGTCGCCAACTACATCAAGAAGGGCAAGCTCTGGGAGGCGTTTGAAAGCGATGCCCAGGTGGTACTGCTGATCGACGAGATCGACAAGGCCGACATTGAGTTTCCCAATGACCTGCTGCTTGAACTCGACCGTATGGAGTTCTATGTCTACGAGACCCAGCAGGTGGTCAAGGCCGAGAAGCGGCCGATTATCGTCATTACTTCGAATAACGAGAAGGAGCTGCCGGATGCGTTTCTGCGGCGCTGCTTCTTCCACTACATCAATTTCCCTGACGCCGAAACCATGATGAAGATCGTTGATGTCCACTATCCGGATATCAAGCGCAGTATGGTCAAGGAAGCGATGGAGATCTTTTTTGATCTGCGCAAGGTGCCGGGCCTGAAGAAAAAGCCGTCCACCAGCGAGCTGATCGACTGGCTGAAACTGCTGCTGTCCGATGATATTCCGGAGGACGTGCTGCGTAACCGCGATACCCGCAAGGCGATTCCGCCGCTGTATGGTGCATTGCTGAAAAACGAGCAGGACGTCCAGTTGCTGGAACGGCTTGCCTTTATGAGCCGTCGCGAGAGCTGAGGCCATGCTGATCCGTTTTTTCGAGACATTGCGTGAGCACAAGGTGCCAGTCACCCTGCGGGAGTTGCTTGACCTGCATGAGGGGCTGGCGGCGCATCTCGCCTTTGCGGATATGGAAGATTTCTATCATCTGTCCCGTGCCATTCTGGTTAAGGACGAAAAACACTACGACCGTTTTGACCTCGCTTTTGACAGCTACTTCAACGGCCTCGACGCGATTGATCCGGACTGGTTCAAAAAGGCCATTCCGGAAGAGTGGTTGCGCAAGGAACTGGAGAAAAATCTCAGCCCGGAGGAGTTCGCCAAACTGCAGGGGCTGGGCAGTCTGGAAAAAATTCTCGATGAGTTCCGCAAGCGTCTTGAGGAGCAGCACAAGCGTCATCAGGGTGGCAACAAGATGATCGGCACTGGTGGTACCAGCCCGTTCGGGGGTTATGGTGAAAACCCGGAAGGCATTCGCGTGACCGGCCCATCGCGTAACAAAAAGGCGGTCAAGGTCTGGGAAAAGCGCGAGTATCGCAATCTGGATGACTCGGTTGAGCTGGGCACCCGCAATATCAAGCTGGCGCTGCGACGGCTGCGCAAGTTTGCCCGCACTGGCAGGGCCGAAGAGCTGGACCTGGATGACACCATCAAGTCGACGGCAAAGAATGCCGGGCTGCTGGATATTCGCCTGCGCCCGGAGCAGGAGAACCGGGTCAAGATCCTGCTGTTTTTTGATATCGGCGGCTCCATGGACCCGTACATCAAGATCTGTGAGGAATTGTTCTCGGCGGTCCGGACCGAGTTCAAGCATATGGAGTATTTCTACTTCCATAACTTCATCTACGAGTACGTCTGGAAAGACAACCGTCGCCGCTGGGACGAGAAGGTGTCGATGTGGGATGTGCTGCACAAGTACGGCAATGACTACAAGGTGATCTTTATCGGTGACGCCGCCATGAGCCCCTACGAGGTCAATTCCGTCGGCGGCAGTGTCGAGCACTGGAACGAAGAGCCGGGTGCGGTCTGGATGCAACGGGTGATGGACACCTGGAACAAGGTGGTCTGGCTGAACCCGGAACCCAAGCGCAGCTGGGACATGACCACCACCAACACCTGGATTCGCCAGCTGGTGAACAAGAAGATGTATCCGCTGACCATTCAGGGCCTCGAAGAGGCCATGCGGCACCTGTCGAAATAATCTGCACCACTGCGCAGCCTGCTGATTCACCTCTGGTCCGGCCGGCGTTGTCCGTTTATTGTGAAACGGATCCCGAAGCCGGAAGAGTGCCATGCTGACCATTCCACGTACCCTGCAAGACTGGCTCTGGCTGGCGCTGGACACTGTCTATCTTGCCGGTTGTGTGTGGCTGGTGGTGTCCGGTTCCGGCAGCCATCTGGTGCTGGCCGGGCTGGCTATCGCCGTGGCGGCCTTGATCGGTCTGCAGCGTTTGCCCGCCGCTGGCGCCGGCGAGCTGTGGCTGATCCCGCTGACGCTTTTACTGCCTTTTTCGGTACTCAGCCGCTATCGCCAGCTGCGCGACCGGTTCGCTTCGACGCCGGCCGAACATCGGCCGTTGTCGATTGCGCCAATGCCGTTGCCGCGCCGCCTTGCCTTCAGTGCCGTGCTGTTGCTGGCACTGTTCGCTTGCGTCAGTGGCCAGCTGGGTCAGCGTGTCATTGATCCGGTAATGGCGCCACTTGAGACGCAGGCAAAATCGACTCTGCAGCGTTCGCTGGCACTGGCTGCCGCGTCCTATGCGTCGGCCCGTTTGATTGATCGTGGCGTTGCTTTTATTGCCGAAACCCAGATCGGCATTGGCGTGATCTATGTGAAGCCGGGGCAGGTGTTCAAACCGGTTCAGGATATGGCGGTGCGCTACTCGGATGTGATGGTGCTGGCCATGGCCTCGGTGGGCATCCAGATGATGCTGATGGAAATCGGCCAGGTGATCGGCATTACCGTGCTCGGATCTCTGGCGATCGTGGCTCTGCTGCTGATGCAGTTTGCGCCACGCGCTCTGATCCCGGCGCTGGCACTGACGGCACGTTTTTTTATTGCCGCACTGGTAGTAATCAAACTGGCCATTCCGCTGGCGGCGGTGGCGGTCGGTGGTGTTTCCGCGACAGTGCTGGAAGAACAGCGCATGCAGGCCCAGGCCCGTGTCGATATCACTACCGACCGGCTCGCCGAAGTGCAGCAAGTGAATGACGAAAGCGGTTTTATCAACTGGCTGAAAAGCGTTGGCGGTCAGGCTCAGGACATGTTTGCCGGGGTCAAGAACCTGTCCGAGGGGCTGATTGAGCGACTGGTAACACTGCTGGTGATCTACACACTGGAAACGCTGTTGCTGCCGCTGGCCATGCTGTTCTTCATGTGGCGGGCGGCTGCTTTGTATGTGCTGTCCGTGCCTCGGCAATACGCAGCAGCTCCATGATGTTTTCCATATGGATCAGGCCAACCAGTTTGCCCAGTTCGCGCACACCGATCACCGGCGTGGTTTGCTGCTGCATCCGGTCAAGCACCTGCTGCATCGGCTGGCGCAGGTCGCAGCATTCCAGTGTCGGTAGTGGCAGGCTGCTGATTCGTATCTGCTCTCCGTGCTCGCGCAGGGCTGTCAGCATGTCGCGTTGGCTGAGCAGTTTCAATGTGCCGTTATCGTCCTGAACCGGAAAGTGCTTTTGATCTGTATGCATGGTCAGATCCAGTGCCCGCTGCAATGTGTCACCGCTATCCAGAGTGTCAAAACGGGTGATCATGGCCTGCTGTGTGCTGACTCGGTGCAGGGCGTGGCGGAGTTGCTCGGCACCGGATTCGGCGCCGGCGGCAAGCCAGATAAACACGCTGATCAGCATCAGGATCGGACTGTAGAAGAAGCCGAGAAAGAACATCACCACGGCCATGCTCTGGCCGATTCGTGCGGCACGCAAGGTGGCCAGATGGTGATCCATTCGGGTGGCCAGCGCGGCCCGCAGCACCCGCCCGCCATCCATTGGAAACGCCGGTAACATGTTGAAAATAGCCAGCATCAGGTTGATTGACAGCAGGCTGTAGAGAAACGCGGCAGGGGAGCCGAGCATGGTTATTGCGTTCTGGCTGGCATCTGGCGGTGCTATGTTGTTCAAGCCAAGCCAGAGCCAGATCAGCACGGCAATCGCGACGTTCACCAGTGGCCCGGCGATGGCCACCAGCATTTCCTGCTTCGGGTCCTCCGGAATTTTCTCCATCGAGGCGACGCCACCGATCGGTAGCAGGGTAATGCTGCGGGTGCGGATGCCAAAGCGGCGTGCGGTCAGGGCATGGCCAAGTTCATGCAGCACCACGCAGGCAAACAGGGTCAGCACAAACAGTAATCCCTGCAGCACGGCAATGCCGCTGTGTGTGCTGCGCCATACCGTCAGTGCGATCCAGCCAAGCAGCAGGGCAAAGGTGGCATGTACGGCAATATCAATGCCGGCGACGCGGGCAAAACGTAATGACCAGCCCATAATCGCCGGTTTGTCTTGCTGGTTGCTCACAGATTCACACCCCGTAGTCATGTTAAAGCCTGCAAACAGGATAGACCGGTTGCGCTGACAAATCCTGATCCGCATCATGGCGCGTACTGATTCTGCACCCCCTAACGACGAGGCGACGATGACCGCACTGATTGCAGGCCTGTTTCTGTTTCTTGGTATCCATTCGCTGAACATGCTGGCGCCGGCGTTGCGTACCCGCATGGTTGATCGGCTTGGCCTGATCGGCTGGAAGGGTGTGTTTGCGCTGATCTCACTGGTCGGTTTCGTGGTGCTGGTATGGGGCTATGGAGAGGCCCGCAGTGAGCCGGTCTGGCTCTGGCAGAGCCCGGTCTGGACCCGCCATCTGGCGTCGCTGCTGATGTTGCCGGCGATGATCCTGCTGGTCGCAACCTATCTGCCGGGCACCCGGATCAAGGCGCGGATCGGCCATCCGATGCTGCTGGCCACCAAGATCTGGGCGCTGGCGCATCTGGCTGCCAACGGCACCCTGGCTGATCTGATCCTGTTCGGCTCCTTCCTGATCTGGGCGGTGGCCGGGTTCATTGTTTTCCGGCGCCGCGACCGCGCAGCTGGCAAGCAGTATCCGGTTGCGGGGGTAGTCCGCGATATCACTGCTGTAGTGGCGGGTGTGGTGCTTTGGGGCCTGTTTGCCTTCCATCTGCATCGGCTGCTGATCGGTGTCGGTCCGTTCGGCTGATGGGCGTGTTGAAAAAACTACACTCTGCCGCTGCGCTTTAGTGCCAGGTAAACCTGATTCAGCCTTGCCGGCAACTGTTCCGGGGTTGCTTCAACGACCATGGCGCCGGCATGACGCAGCCGCGTGTGCAGGGC
>JBECKT010000138.1:0-12510 GCA_040235405.1 Alcanivoracaceae bacterium | reverse complement strand
CCAGGTACTGGAGGGGTCGCGTGAAACAAATGCTACGCCACCGGTGCTGGCAATTGCCTCCCGGGTAGTCTGGCCCGCCGCAGAAGCGACCGTCACTGATACGGGCACTGTCACCTCTGGCGCGGTCTCCCCTGAGTATTGCTCACAGCCGCCACCGCACAGATTGCCGGGGAAATTCGTAGCATTGACCACCAGCGCCGGCAGGGTAACTGACGTTGGCGCCGCCAGATTCGAGGAGAACCGGGCAGAGCTCACCCCACTGCCACTCATGCAATTGGCGCCGGCACAGGTGGGAAAGGCAGTGCCCCACTCGACATAGCCGTGGGTCTGGTAATAGCGGGCATTGCGCCCGGTGCGCTGATAGCCGCTGGCACCGGCGCTGCTGTAAAAATCGTTGTATACGTTGGCGTCGTTCGGAATGCGGGTCAGCTCGATAATGAAATTGCCATCCCCCAGCCCGCCGGTCGGATGCACGCTATCCAGCACAATGGCTTGATAGAACAGCTGGCCAAGCGGCAAATAGGCATTCACATCGGAAAAATACAGCCCTTCCTCATTGGAAAACTGCGGTACCGGATCAGTGTCCAGTGCCCCCGCGGCCTGATTGACACTGAGGCGGTAATCGCCGGACAAGCGGCTGTGATACAAAAGCCCCATGGTCTCATCCAGGGTTCGGTCTGCCGGGTTGGTGCCACCGCCCAGCACGCGATCACCGCGGTACTGGAACATCTGCAGCACCGCACCATCGACACTGTTGTTGAACCCGTTGACCAGCGCCCCGGTACCCCATATCGAAGGCGGGCGGATATAGGTCGCAGGCTTGCCGATAATCAGGTTCTGGTTGCGCAGGGTGCCGAGCACACTGGTGATATTGCCGCTGGCATCGGTCAGGCTGGACTGGATTTCGCCCCAGAATGCCCAGCGCCAGTCCTGCGAGTTGGAGGGCCCGAGAATCTCGAGGACCGTTTGCTTGACACCACCGGCAGAGACGCCATTGGCATCAAGCGGCGCACCGAGCCAGTCGCCGTTGATGCCTGTCGCAGCCGGGTCAAGCCCGACGCGCTGATATTCAAACACCCGGAGCACAAAGGGGTTGTCGTGGTTGGCATAGTTCTGGATGCCCCGGGTGCTGATCGGGCAACCCATGTTGTTAAGGCCATTGGTACAGGTGCCCGCCCAGGTTGTGCGCTCGCCGGCAGCCTCCGACGCACTCCAGTTAGACAGGGTCAGGCCGAACCAGCGCAAGTCACCACGGTTAAAACTGGTGCCTGCGGCAGGAGCCCCGCCAACCTGCTCGATAAAGCTGGTGGGCGCGGCCTGCAAGCGGAAGTTATCCAGGGGAAAAGCCAGGCCCGTGCCACTGACGCCGGACATTTCCTCCTCTTCCAGAGCCACCATGGCATGCCCCTGGGACAGCAGCAGAGTGCCCGCCAAAGCAATAGGTAACATCCTGATGAAGTGAGAAAATTTCACTAGCCGCCTCGTTATTCTTATCGTTGCCGGATGGCTTGTTGTTAATGCAGGCTACACCTGCTCACCGGGCTACGGCAATGCTCAGAGCACCCCTGATTACAAAACTCCTACAGGAGTCAAGTGTTTGTTTTTCAGGGGGTTAGCAGAACAGGGCAAATGGCGGGCTGAAGGGTGATCTCAGCTTCGGTGGGTGTTCAGCAACGCGTTAACCTTGTCGACATACTTCTGCATGGCCTGCTCCTTGCTCAGGCCCTTGAGCCTGGCCCAGGCGTCGTATTTGGCGCGCCCCACCATGTCCAGCATCCCCGGACGTTTACCGGATACGTCGCCGAGGCTGGCCTGCTTGAAATGGGAATACAGAAACAACAGGTCATCGTTACCCGGTTTGCTGGTCAGGGTTTTGACGTCTTTCCGGGCCTGTTCGAAGGCTTGCTCGGTCATGATTTTGCTCCTTGATTGAATGTGCTGCTACACGGTTTTCTGACGCAGAGGGGCGGACAATAAATCCGGGTTACGCGCCGGGACACCGCGGTAGTGTACGTAGATTTGCTCAAGGTCGGCAGCCTGATCACCGGTTGGCTGCAGACTGCCCAACACCCTCACCTCGCGGCGGGAGTAATCAAACGCCACCAGAATGATCGGCACTCCCGCTTCGGCGGCAATCTGGTAAAACCCGGTTTTCCAGCGCTCGGCGGCGTGACGGGTGCCCTCCGGCGCAATCGCCAGAAACATCGGGCCGCTGGCAAAGCGCGCCACGATCTGCTGCACCATGCCCTGCGGCGAGCTGCGGTCCACCGGAATCACGCCGATGGTGCGCAGCAGCCAGCCAAGCGGGCCGACGAACAGCGTGTCCTTGCCAAGCGCGCTCATCCGCAAGCGCAAGGCCTGAATGGCCGACAAGCCGAACAGGCCGTCCCAGTTCGAGGTATGCGGCGCGACGATGACCACTGCCCGGTCCACGTTCGGCAGCGCACCGCTGACCCGCCAGCCGAACAGCCGTAACAGGAACAGCCCCAGCCAGGGCAAAAACCCGGCACTGCGGCGCGGAATCTGATCCCCGACCGGGATCAGTACAGCATTGTTGTTTTTCTTTTGCATCGGCTCATTCTCTTCCGATCAAGCAGCACAGCAGATCGATGGCACCGGCACCCGGTTCGGATTTCGCCTGCCGGCTCCTGTTTCCCCAGCCGGAGATGATACGCGATTTACTGCCGGGTTTCGTTCCGCACGAACGGGTTCATCGACCGGGTATGGGGTGCCTGACCCCGCGCTGCGGCGGCGCCGTCAGCGGGTCTTCCGGCCATGGATGCTTCGGGTAGCGGCCGCGCAACTCCTTGCGCACCTGCGGGTAGCCCTGCTGCCAGAAGCTGGCCAGATCTGCAGTAACGCCAACTGGCCGGCGGGCCGGGGATAACAGATGAATTGTCAGCGGCAGGCGCCCGCCGGCCAGCTGCGGCGTCTCGGTAAGACCGAATAATTCCTGCAGTTTTACCGCCAGTACCGGGCCTCCTTCGGGCAGGTAGTCAATCGCGATCTGGCTGCCGGTTGGCACCTTGATGTGTGCAGGCAGCGCAGCAGCGAGGATGCCATGCTGTTGCCGGTCGAGCATCTGCTGCAATGCGGCCACCAGCGGAAACTGCTTCAACTGATCGCGCCGACTGATACCGGCCAGCCACGGCAGCGCCCACTGCTCCAGTGTTGCCAGCAGATGTTCGTCATCCAGTTGTGGCCAGTGGCCCGGCTCCAGTGCCGCCATAATCGCCACCCGGGCGCGCCACTGTTGCAGCGCTTCTGTCCATGGCAGGCAGCCTGGGCCAAGCCGACGCATCCCGGCCAGCATGGCTGCACCGATCAGTGCCGGATCACTCAGTGCGACGCTGCGTTCTTCCAGCACCAGCGCACCAAGGCAACGTCGCTGCCAGCCCCGCACTGCGCTGCTGTTATCGTCCCACCCCGCTGCATTGCATTCGACAATCTGGTCAACGAACAGATTATCAATACTGGCTGCGGAAACAGGCGCTGCCAGAAATATTCGGGCTTCGCGGCCGGCGCCATCAAGGCTGGCGGCGACCAGCCAGACACTGGCTGCCAGCGCATCATGGTCAGGCAACACAGCCCCACGACCATTACGCAGCAAAAACCGCGCCGGACCGCCGACGCGTCGTTTGCCGATCCGATCCGGAAATGCCAGCGCCAGCAGTTGGCCGACCGCATCAGCGTCATACGGCCGATCATTTTTGCCATCATGCAAGCGCCGCAGGGATTGACGCAGAAAATGCAGCCGTCCGCGATCAACGCCCTGCCCACTATCCAGCGCCTGCACGCGAAGTGTTATATCCGAACCGGCACCGACAGGAATGTCCCGTTCGGCAAGAATGACCGCCAGTTTTGCTGCCAGCGCACCCCAGCCGCGGTCACGACCGATGGCAACCATATGGGCCAGTCGCGGAGTCAGTGGCATTGTTGAAAGTTGCCTGCCATGCGCGGTAATACTGCCCTGCCGGTCCAGCGCACCGAGCTGCTGCAACAACTCGCCGGCCTGCTGCCATGCCGGGCGCGGCGGCGGATCAAGCCAGATCATGGCGGCCGGATCGCGGCAGCCCCAGCGGGCCAGCTCCAGCACCAGATCAGCCAGGTCTGCATCAAGTATTTCCGCACGGGCGAATGCTGTCAGACGCTCGCTGTCCGGCCACAGACGTATGCACTGGCCGGGCCCGAGTCGACCGGCCCGACCGGCACGCTGGGCTGCCGAGGCAGCAGACACGCGCACCGTTTCCAGTCGGCTCATGCCGGTACCCGGATCAAACGCCGGACGCCGGTCAAAACCGGCATCGACGACGCTACGAATACCTTCGATGGTCAGCGAGGTTTCGGCAATGGCGCTGGCCAGCACCAGCTTGCGCCGGCCCGGCGGCGCCGGGCTGATGGCGGCGTCTTGCTGGGCTGGCGAGAGGTCGCCATAAAGTGGCGTGAGCAGCACATCCGCCGGCAGCCTGTCTGCAAGCATGGAGGACATCCGGCGGATCTCACCGCTGCCGGGCAGGAAAGCCAGCACCGAACCGCTATCTGACCGGGCCAAAACGGCGCTCAGCTCACGCGCCATATGATCCAGCCACGGGGTGCGCCCGGGCGAGCTGTAACGGACCGAGACCGGGTAACTGCGGCCCTCGCTGATAATCACCGGTGCGTTATCCAGCAATGCGGCGATCCGGCTGCCATCCAGCGTCGCCGACATCACCAGCAACCGCAAATCCTCACGCAGGGCCTGCTGCACCTCACGCACCAGCGCAAGGCCGAGATCGGCCTGCAGCGAGCGTTCGTGAAACTCGTCGAAAATGACAATGCCATAGCCCGTCAGCGCCGGATCCTGCTGGACCATCCGGGTCAGAATGCCCTCGGTGACGACTTCAATGCGGGTTGCGGCCGATACACGGGTATCCAGTCGGGTGCGGTAGCCCACCGTCTGCCCCACCTCCTCGCCCATCTGCCGCGCCATAAACAGCGCCGCCGAGCGGGCGGCGATACGACGTGGCTCCAGCATCAGCAGCTTCTGCCCGGCCAGCCAGTCCTGATCCAGCACTGCCAGTGGCACCCGGGTGGTCTTGCCGGCGCCCGGGGGCGCCTGTAGCACTACAGCACAGGAGCGTTTGAGCGCACCAAGCAGGGCCGGCAGGACATCATCAATTGGCAGGGTCATACACAGCCCGAGCAAGATAAGGGGGCAGGATTGTAATAAAAAAAAGCCCCGACAAGCGGGGCCTATGAAAGGGTAACCAGAAACAAACTTATTTGAGTGTGACCAACTGCAGGTTCGGGTTGAAGTCCACACTGAGGAAATCGTGCATGTATTCCATGGCGAATTCACGCGCCTCGACACTGGGCGCCATCACCGCTTGCTGCATCAGGTACTGGATTACGCTGAGCTGGCCGGCTTCAACCGGAACCAGCGGGCTGTTCACATCGACCCCCAGATCAATCACCGCGAACTCGAGATTTTCGGCACGGGAATCATTGACCAGCTGCTGAATCAGGCTGACCTTGCCACACTGCAGGTTGAGCAGCGCCGGGGCCATGTCGTAACGGAACTGACCGGCATCCATCAACAGCTCGACCGCCAGCTCCAGAGAACCATCGCGGCCGGCCGCCTGACACAGCTGACGGTCAGCAGAGGTTGATATCAGCTCTGCCTGGGCAGCGCCGATCAAAAGAACACTGGCAGCAAGAATAGTGAAAGACTTGACGATACTCATGGTGCTCTCCGAATAACGTATCCCGATATGGGGCGCATTATAGGAAGAAAACATCAGATTGTTTGCAAAATTATGTATAACCCCTAATGACTACGGCGTACGGTAAGAAAAAAACGACGACCGGTAGGTCAGGGCAGTCAAACGGCAGCCAGGACCGTGCCAAGCTGATCCAGCGTCACCGGCTTGGTCAGCTGGCCGTCCATGCCAGCCTGCTCCACCGCTTGCCGATACTCTGGTAAAACGTGGGCGCTTAGCGCGACGATCCGGCAAGGGGGCCAACCCTGACGACGTTCCAGAGCGCGAATCGCGCGCGCGGAGGTGGCGCCATCCATATCAGGCATATCCAGATCCATCAGGATCAGGTCATAGCGACCGCCCTGCTGCTCATAGGCCTGCAAGGCTGCCAGCCCGTCTCCAACCATGCGGGCCTCTACCCCGAGCCGGCGCAGCATGCCATCGGTCACGATCTGGTTCACCGGGTTATCTTCCGCCACCAGCACTTTCAGCCCGGCATAGGCTTCCGGTACCGGCTGTGCCGGCGCCTCATCATCAGGCTCAACCAGCAACCTGCCCGGCTCGAACAGCCCCGCCAGCCGACGTTCGTCAAATACCGTGCAGGTCTGCAAGTCGGCAACCTGGCAGTGATGCAGCAGTTCATCACTGACACCACCCCGAACACCCACCACCAACCGCAGCGAGCAGCGTTCAAGAAATGGCTGTAGCGGCATCAACAGCGACTCCAGCGCACTGTCCGGATGCTGGCTATGGACCACGATCAGCGCTGCCGCGCCGGGCTGGCGAAGCAAGTCGATGCAAGAGCCGACACTGGCGGCCACCTGAACCCGCCGAAACCGCTGACGACCCTGCACCAGCCGCCGCAGCTGACCACTATGATCAAGCAGGATCGCGTCCGGAACCTGCTCCTGCGGTGGCTGATCCATGGCGTCCTGATGCACGTCGAAATCAATTTCGAAGTAAAAAGTCGAGCCCCAGTTGCGAGCGCTGCGGACTCCGATATCTCCACCCATCAGCTGCACCAGTTCTCGACTGATGCTCAGCCCCAGACCACTGCCACCATAACGCCGCGACACGGATGCCGAGGCCTGGGCAAACAAATCGAAAAGATGGCTCTGTTCTTCCAGTGTCAGGCCAACACCGGAATCCCGAACCTCGAAGCGCAGCCGGCATCGATTGTCGACCAGACTCTTCTGGCTGACCGCCACTTCCACCAACCCATGCTCGGTGAACTTGACCGCATTGGACAACAGGTTGATCAGCACCTGCCGCAGGCGTGACGGATCGCCAACGATCTGCGCCGGCACATTCGCCTCCACCGACCAGAAAATCACCGTGTCATTATCGTGCGCCTTCAGGCTGAAAATATGACTGCACTCGCTGACCAGCTCCGGGAGATCAAACGGAATGCTTTCCAGTTCGAGCTTGCCGGCCTCGATCCGGGCGTGGTCAAGCACGTCGTTGATCAGGCTCACCAGGGAACGGCCTGAGCGCTCGATCAGATCGATGTACTGGCGCTGCCGGGCATTCGGTGCCGTATCGCGGAGCAGCTCCGCCAGACCGATTACACCATTCAGCGGGGTGCGGATTTCGTGGCTCATGCGGGCGAGAAACTGGCTTTTGGTGCGGTTCTCCGTTTGCACCCGGAGGATTTCATAACGCGAGCGATACAGCAGCAAGGCAAAACCGAGCAGCAGCAGATACAACACGATCAGGCCAAGCAGCAACATCACGTTCAACCGCAAGGCAGCGATCCCGGCAACATGAACAACCTCGCGAACTTCACTCAGCACCGCCTGCGACATGCCTGCCAGTGCATCAATCGCCTGCTGCCCGGCCGCATCAGCGTCGCCCCAGTAAAGTTCAACCCGATCGCTGACCAGCACCTGCTCGGCCATCATTTCCAGATAACGCCAGGCGCCCTCACGCTGCCGGCGCAAGGCGGCAGCGAATTCCGCCGAGGCACCGCGATCCTCCAGCACCTTCAATTGCCGTTCCAGCCCAAGCAGGTCGTCATGCAGGCCGCCCCAGGCCAGATCAAACCGACCGGCATCACCGGAAGCCAGAAAACCGCTGCCCAGGCTGGCATGCAGAGACAGCGTTCGCAGCATGCCCACATGCTGTCGCGCCGAACGCACCTTGCCGCCCATCAGCAGCAATAACTCATTGGCGGAAACCGGCTCGCCGACCATCAGATCAGCAACATGCAGTTCGGCATAGAGGGCTTCGTACATGCGGTCGATCAGCCGCGAAGAGGCATCAAACATGACCATGAAATCCGCCTGCACCGGTTCGCTGGCCATGCCCTGACGGGCGGCAATAACCGCCGTGATCTGGTCGCGGGCGAGCATACCGCCCTGCTCTCCCAGTGCATGAAGAAATTCGGGCAGCAGTGCATCAACCGTTTCCAGTGCCCGGGCATGACGTTCCTTCAGAATATCGCCGGCACCATGGAAACGCGCCGTACCGAAATCACGCACCTGCTCGAGATGGCCGACCAGCTGCATGCCACTGTCAAACAGGATCAGCGTCTGCTCCACCCGCCGGTAGCGGTTGACGTCGTCCATTAAGGCGTCTACCAGCAGCCAGGCCAGCAAAGCAAAAGGCAGCGTCACGATCAGCATGATCAGTGACGGAAATGCCGGATTGGGCCTGATTTGAGCAGAATCCATGCTGAATAAGATTTCCCGATTCCCCAAGAGTGACATCATCACGCCACGACCGGCTTTCTTCAATGGCCATAAACAATCAGGATCACTTGATGCATCAGGCCCCGGGGGTGAGAATCGCGCCTGACTGATGCCGGAGACTGCTGTTATGACCCTGCGCCTGCTGCCCTGTGCCCTGCTGGCCGTATTTTTTGGCGGTTGCGCCGTTGTTGAGGAAACCTCGTCGTCGCCCTACAGCCGTATCGGCATAGCCGTGCCGGAGCCGGAGGTGGCCCTGGAGCAGTGGCAGGCGCCGGAGCAGCTTGGCAGTTACCGGCTGCAAGGAACATTGCATGCCAGCAACAGTGAATTACGCCTGTTCCGCTATGTTGACCCGGACCGCCCTGCCGAAAATGTCGAACTGGCAATTTATCCGTTGCCCGGCGGCTGGGACGATCTGCCGCCTCTGCGAGTAGTCAACGGCCATTTCCCGCAACCTCGCGAAGCCGAGATAGTGCGACTGATCCGCCACAGCCAGGCGGATGTTCGCGAGGAACTGCATGCCAGCGAGGCCCATCCCGACCTGCTCTACCCTATCGCCATCAGCGAATTTCATGCCCTGCGTACCGATTATCCACTCGGCAGCCTGCTGATGCTGACCGCCGATTTGCCGGTGTTTATCCGTCTGCGGCTGGAAACCAATGACCCGGACCTGACCGCCCGCATCCCTGCCATGCGCGACCTGCTGCTGGCGTTCCGGGCCGGCCTGGTCCGTCATGGCGGATCATGATTTTGCCGCCCTGACCTGCGCCAGCATCGATTGGCAGCAGGCCACGCCGGTGGCGCCGGCCTTTGATGACCCTTACTTTTCCCGCGACAATGGCCCGGCCGAAACCGACCATGTGTTTGTCGCCGGCAACAAGCTGGCAGAAAGATTGGCATCGTTACCAGCGCAGGCACAGTTCAGCATCGGTGAAACCGGGTTTGGTACCGGGCTGAATTTTCTGCGCGCCTGTGAGTGCTTTCTGAACCATGCCCCGGCGGATGCGCGGCTGCACTTTATCTCCACCGAGAAGCACCCGCTGCACCGCAATGATCTGGCCCGGGCCCTGCGATGCTGGCCAGACGCAGCCCTGGCTGATGATTTGCTGGCGCAATGGCCAGCTGCCACTGCCGGTTTCCATCGCCGTCAGTTTGCCGGTGGCCGGATCAGCCTGACCCTGCTGCAGGGCGACAGCAGCGCCATGTTGCGGCAACTGCATTACCCGGTGGATGCCTGGTTTCTGGACGGCTTTGCCCCGGCGCGCAATCCGGACATGTGGCAACCGGCGCTGTTCACTGAGCTGGCCAGACTGAGCCGCCCCGGTACCACTTTGGCCACCTTCAGCTCCGCCGGCTTTGTTCGCCGCGGCCTGCAGGACGCCGGCTTTGTCATGCAGCGCGTACCGGGCTTTGGCCGCAAGCGGGAAATGCTGACCGGTGTCATCAGCGGTGTCTGGCAACCACGCAAGTGTCCTGCACCGTCTGTCATCGTCATTGGCGCCGGACTGGCCGGCGCCAGCTGCGCCCGGGCACTGGCGGAACAGGGTGCCAAGGTGACCGTGCTGGACCCGCAGGGCATCGCCCATGCTGCCTCCGGCAATCTGGCCGGGGTGGTCTACACCACGCCCAGCGCCCATCCCACAGCGCAAAACCGGTTCTACCAGAGCAGCTATCTGCATGCCCTGAACTGGCTGCAGCGCCTGCAGTTTCCGCGCAGCCCGGCAGATGGCGCCCTGAGCGGGGTATTGCAGTACCCGAAGGACGCCAGATTGGCAGAGAAAGCTGCGGCCGCGCTGGCCAGTGGCCTCTGGCCGGACCGCGAGCTGGCATCTGCCGACGGCCCGGCTGGCAGCCTGCATCTGCGTAATGGCGGCTATCTGTCACCGCCGCGCTGGTGTCAGCAGTTGCTTGACCATCCGCAGATCCGGCTGCTGCCGGAGCGGGCGCTGTCACTGCAGTTTGCCAAATGCTGGCAGGTCCACACCGATCAGGACAGCCATCCGGCAGACCACATCATTCTCGCCAACGCCGGCGCGGCCCTGTCGCTGGTCGACATTCCGGCGCTGAAACTGAAACAGATTCGCGGCCAGGTCAGCTATGTCCGGGCCACCGCTGTATCACGCCAGTGGCAACAGGCGATCTGCCATGCCGGCTACCTGACCCCGGCGCTGGCCGATCTGCACTGTGTCGGCGCCACCTTTGATCTGCACGACGACAGCCCGCAAGCACGGGATGGCGATGATCAGCGCAATCTTGCTGAGCTGCACCAGCATCTGCCTGAACACTGGCGGGCACTGGCTGGCGATCGGGCCGAAGTGGTGGATCATCGGGTCGGCTTTCGTTGCCAGAGCACCGACTTCCTGCCGCTGGCCGGTGCGGTGCCGGCGCAGCCGACGGGGCTGTGGATGAGCATCGCCCATGGCAGCCGCGGCATTACCGGCACGCCTTTGTGCGCCGATCTGCTGGCTGCAAAGATTCTGGATATGCCGGCGCCAATTGATCAGGAAATGATTGACGCCCTGTCACCGGCGCGATTTATGCTGCGCCAATCGCAACGCCAGCCGAGCCCCGCATAAAACCTGACGCCGCCACCTTGCCGTAGGAGCCGTCGATCGACGGCGAAGGCTTTTGCTGTAGGAGCCGTCGACCGACGGCGAGAGCCTTTGCGGTTTCTGCCGAACAAAGCCTTCGCGGCCGGTCGGCCGCTCCTACATTAGAGGGCGGTATTTATGGGGATTGGGGTAGATCGGCGGCGTCGAAGATGGAAATGGATTCGGTGGCATCATCAAACCAGATTACCGCCTTGCCTTTCTTCAACAGATTACGCACCTGATCGACCCGGGTGCTGAGCAGAGTCTCCCGCTCACCGTAATCGGTGCCATCGCGGCTGACGAATTCTTCAATCAGATTTTCCAGAGTATCGGCGGGAATATCCTGCCATGGCACAATCACGCAATGCTGCCCTCGCGGGCCCATTCGCAACGCACCCGCAGCGGCTCATTGCTGGGACGGTGACACATTTCAGCACTGTCCCAGACAAAGGTGTGGGTGCCGGCCAACTCGGTTTCCAGGTGCACAATGGCGTTGACCCAGTACATATTGCGCAGCAGCGCCTCGAACTTGGCGATCCAGTGTTCCCACTCGTACTCGACCGCCCGGTAGGACATGCCGAAGTGAATCACCTGGGTGTGGTAGGTGCCGCCCATCAGGTCATCGCCGGGCACGGAAAACATTTCCCGGCACAGAAACGGCCAGGCATCCGCCTGCGGCAGACGCATCACCGCCTGACGGTTGTGCTGGCAGCTGGCACGGCGCTCATTCAGTGCGCCAAACGGCAGATGCTTGATACAGCCATAAACGATTGATTCGGTATCCACCCTATCCCCTGCATCTGGCCAGTTGTGCGCGATATTTTTCCGCCTGCGCCGCGACCCGGCTGGCCGCCTGGCGAGCATGAGCGTTACCCGCCGCCGCGCCACGGGCAAAACCACCATGGCCGAGATAGTAATTCAGATACAGATTGTAGGCATCCGTTTTGGCAACCCGATTCTTGCGATGGCTCTGGTCGTGGTACCAGCCAACAAAGTGAATCGCGTCCTTGAATTTCTGCCGCTTGGCACCGGAGCGGCCGGTTTCATTGCGATACCAGCGCCAGGTCGACTTCAGTGCCTGCGGATAACCATAAGCATCGGACGGGCGCGGGCCGGGAATAAAACCGAGATATTTTTTTCGCGGCGGCTTTACCCGCGCCTGAAAAGTGGATTCCTTCCAGATGGTGGCCATGGTGATATGAGCCGGCACGCCGAATTCCTTTTCCACTTTCTTGCCGTAGCGATACCAGTTATTGAACCAGCCGCCCTTCTCAGCATAAATCGCACAGATGTCATTCACATTGGACGGCTGCGATGCACAGGCTGACAGCAGCGTGGTCATCAGCAACAACGTCATCAATCTGGTCATTATCCGCTCCCGGGGTAGACCCCGTGTTCTGTCAGAACCTTCAGCAAGAAGGTCTCGTCCTCGATGTCGATACCCAGCGCATGCGCCTTGTCCAGCTTCGAACCGGCCGCCTCACCTGCGAT
>JBECKT010000013.1:0-4875 GCA_040235405.1 Alcanivoracaceae bacterium | reverse complement strand
TCTGAACCGTCGTTTCTGCCATATCTCAACCTTGCTCCTGTTCGTTTCGTCACTTACCGGGCCATACAACAGATTATTGGCCGGCAGCTTCCTCATTCGCGAACCAGGGCGCGCGTGCTGTCATGATGAGTTCTGCAGCACGCTGTTCGTCCATCCCGTCGACTTCCAGCAGGTCATCTACCGCCTGCTCCGCCAGGTCTTCCATGGTAACAATGCCACGCGACGCCAGCTCAACCGCCAGCTTGCGATCCATGCCTTCCATGTTCAGCAGGTCTTCTGCCGGGCCGGCATTTTCCAACTGCTCTTCCGAGGCCAGGGCACGAGTCAGCAACACGTCTTTGGCGCGCTGGCGCAGTGCCTCAACGATGTCCTCGTCGAAACCCTCAATACCCAGCATTTCCTCCACCGGCACATAAGCCACTTCTTCGATGGTGGTAAAGCCCTCGGCAACCAGCACCTCAGCGATGTCTTCATCCACACCCAGCTCGCGGATAAACACTTCCATCGACTGTTCCGCTTCTTCCTCCTGCTTCTCTTGCGCCTTGTCGAGAGTCATGACATTCAGCTCCCAACCAGTCAGCTCGGAGGCAAGACGGATGTTCTGACCGCCGCGGCCGATGGCCTGAGCCAACGCCGACTCGTCCTCGACAGCCACATCCATGGAGTGTTTCTCTTCGTCAACCACGATAGAGGCGACTTCCGCCGGCTGCATGGCGTTAATTACCAGCTGGGCCGGGTTGTCATCCCACTGGATGATATCGACCCGCTCACCTGCCAGCTCGTTGGATACCGCCTGAACGCGAGCACCGCGCATACCGACGCAGGCGCCAATCGGATCAATGCGCTGGTCGTTGGTTTTCACCGCAATCTTGGCGCGGGCACCCGGATCGCGGGCCGCGCCCTTGATCTCGATCAGCTCTTCACCGATCTCCGGCACTTCAATCTTGAACAGCTCAATCAGCATTTCCGGGCAGGCGCGACTGGCGAACAGCTGCGGACCGCGGTTCTCGTCGTTAACGCCGAGCAGATAAGCGCGCAGACGATCATTCTGGCGAACCATCTCACGCGGAATCATGTGCTCGCGGGTAATCAGCGCCTCGGCATTGCCGCCAAGATCGAGAATAATACTGTCACGAGTCACTTTCTTGACGATGCCGCTGATCAGCTCGCCAATGCGCGGGCGATACTCATCAATAATCTGGGCCCGCTCGGCCTCACGTACTTTCTGAACGATAACCTGTTTGGCCGCCTGCGCGCCGATGCGACCAAAGGCCACCGACTCGACTTCCTCTTCCCAGATACCGCCCAGCTCCAGAGCCGGATCTTTCTCATGCGCTTCGTCCAGCGTCAGCTGGCGGCCGAATTCATACAGCTCTTCGTCCGGCACCACATGCCAGACCCGAAACGAGCTGTAGTCGCCGGTGTTGCGATCAATTCGCACACGGATTTCGACGTCTTCCTCTTCGTGGAAACGCTTGCGCGTCGCCGCCGCCAGAGCAAGCTCAATGGCTTCGAAAATGACGTCACGGCTGACGCCCTTCTCATTTGATACAGATTCTGCAACCAACAGGATTTCTTTGTTCATGGCCAAGCCTTTACAAAGACAAACAGTCCTTTGACGACACCGGGACAATCAGTCGAATTTCGCGACCAGAGTTGCCCGATCCACCTGTGCGAATGGCACCCGCAGCGCCTCGCCTTTCACGTCCAGCAGCACGTCATCGCCCTCAATGGCAGTGAGCGTAGCTGTCAGACGCCGCTTTCCGGCCACCGGGGCCAGCAAGCGAATCTGGATATCCTCACCGATATAACGGCCCCACTGTTCCAACGTAAACAGCGGCCGGTCCATGCCCGGCGAGGACACTTCAAGGTTGTACTCACCGGGAATCGGATCCTCGACATCGAGAACACCGCTGACCTGGTGACTGACCAGCGCACAGTCGTCAACGCTGACGCCTTCGTCTGAATCGCGGTCAATAAAAATACGCAACGTCGCACCGCGGCCCTGAATATATTCCAGTCCCCAGAATTCGTAACCGAGGCTTTCCACCACCGGCTGCAACATTGCCTGAATTTCGTCGCTTCTGCGTGACACAGCTCACCCAAACGCCATAAACAAAAAATGGGCGCAACGCCCATTTCACGTTGCGAACCCGCCGCCCGAGGCAGCCGGCCCGCAAGACAAAAAAGCCCCTGAAAAGGGGCTTTGGTAATACCAGGCCGCCTGCCAAACAGAACCGCAGACTTCCTCTGTTTGGTAGCGGGGGCAGGATTCGAACCTACGACCTTCGGGTTATGAGCCCGACGAGCTACCAGACTGCTCCACCCCGCAACTTAACTTGATGCCGTTTTTACGCCCCGCATCGGGCGATTCCTCATCCGGATGCGCATCCGAATTCGGTGCCGCACTATAGTTAGCGGACCCCGGACTGTCAACGTAAATCCGCCAATACAATACGGAAATAGCCCGGAAAAGCATCGACAGAGAACCTCTCCGGCCATTGCGCCCATCAGGGGTTGCCGGGACCCGCCGCAAATCTTCCGCATGGACTGAAAATAAAAAAGGCGTCCAATGGACGCCTTTTCAGATTGGTGCCGAAGGCCGGACTCGAACCGGCACGGGCTATGCCCACTACCCCCTCAAGATAGCGTGTCTACCAATTTCACCACTTCGGCTGCGCGCTTACTCAACCACCGGCACGTCAGAGGCCGGCGATTCTACATCAACCTGCGGATCATCCGCAGCGCTTTCTTCTATCACCGGAACGCCAGCATCCAGCTCCGGCACGTCCTGCTGAACTTTCTCCAGCGCCGGTAACAGGTTCGCATCAGCCTCCACCAGCTGGCGCGCCTGCCAGGCCAGCGCCAGACTGGTGAGCATGAACACAGCCGCAAGAACGGCAGTAGAGCGGGTCAGGAAATTAGCCGCCCCGGCGCCGCCAAAGAAACTGTTCGAAGCGCCACCACCAAAAGAGGCGCCGGCGTCTGCACCCTTGCCGTGCTGAATCAGCACCAGACCGATCAGGCCGATGGCTGCCAGCACATGCACTACATGAAGAACGATATCCATGATTGTCCGTTTTATTACGCGGTTGCCGCCTGACAAATGGCGAGAAATGTCGCTGCGTCCAGAGACGCCCCTCCGACCAGGCCGCCATCAATGTCGGCCCCGGCGAAAAGAGAGGCGGCATTATCCGCCTTTACACTGCCGCCGTAAAGCAGCCGCAGGGATTGCGCCAGCGGCTCCCCGAACGACGACGCCAGACGGCTGCGGATATGAGCATGCACCGCCTGGGCCTGGCCCGGAGAGGCGGTCATACCGGTACCGATGGCCCAGACCGGCTCGTAGGCGATCACGACGTCAGCCATCTGCTCGGCAGTGGCGCGGCCAAATACCGCATCCAGCTGTGCATTGATAACCTGCTCGGTATGGCCGGCCTCGCGCTCGGCCAGCGTTTCGCCAACGCAAAACACCGGCCGCAACCCGGCACCCAGCGCCCGGAAAAACTTGTCCGCCACTCGCACGCTAGTTTCGGCAAACAGGGTTCGGCGCTCGGAATGTCCGACCAGAACATAACGGCAAGCCATATCCACCAGCATCTCGCCGGATACTTCACCGGTGCAGGCACCGTCTTCGTGCTCGTCAAGGTTTTGCGCACCCAGAACCACGGCGCTGCCACACACAGCATTGGCTACGGCATCCAGATACACCAGCGGCGGGCACAACAACACCTCGACCCCGGCCGGAGCTGCGGCTGCGATTTCTGCGGCCAGCGAGGCGGCCATGTTGCGGCGCCCGTTCATCTTCCAGTTGCCGGCTACCAACGGAGTCCGGGGCATCTGTATCTCCCTGTTTTCAAAGGGGGCGAAGGATAACGACGCGCCGGCCGGGGAACAACCTCAGGCAATCACCTCGGCAACCACGTCAGCCAACTCCCGGCAGATCTTGTCAACCTGTCCGGCATCCTCACCTTCTACCATGACGCGCACCAGTGGCTCGGTACCGGACGGCCGCAACAGCACACGGCCACGGCCAGCCAGCAACTGCTCGGCATCAATAACCGCTTTCTTTACCCACTCGTTCTGCATAAACCCGGTCCGGTTGGGACCGCGGACATTGATCATTTTCTGCGGCACCGGCTTCAGCCCCGCCAACGCATCACGCAAACTGATGTTCTGCTGAGTCAGTGCTGCCAGCACCTGCAGCGCTGAAACAATGCCATCACCAGTGCTGGTACGGTCGAGGCAAACGATATGCCCGGAGGATTCCCCCCCAAGCAGCCAACCGTGCCGGTCCAGCGCTTCCATCACATAACGATCACCAACGCCGGCGCGATGAAACGGAATGCCGGCATCCGCAAAAGCCAGCTCCAGACCGAAGTTGGTCATCAGCGTACCAACCACGCCGCCGCCGAGTTTGCCGCGGCGGTGGCGATCCGTGGCCAGGATATACAGCAACTGATCGCCATCAACAATCTCGCCACGATCATCGACCATCATCACCCGGTCAGCATCGCCATCAAAGGCAATGCCGAGATCAGCGCGCACCTCGATAACCTTCTGCTGTAACGCTTCCGGATGAGTGCTGCCGCATTCAAGATTGATATTAACCCCGTCCGGCTCGCGGCCAATGGCAATCACCTCGGCGCCCAGCTCCTCGAACACATCCGGAGCGATGTGGTAACAGGCGCCGTGCGCACAATCGACCACAATACGCATGCCACTCAGACTGAACGGATGCGGCACGGTGCTCTTGCAAAACTCGATATAACGGCCGCGCGCATCATTAATGCGCTTCACCTTGCCGAGCAGATCGGCAGTGACCATATGCATCGGCTCATCCAGCACCCGCTCGATTTCAAGCTCGACTTCATC
>JBECKT010000144.1:0-10248 GCA_040235405.1 Alcanivoracaceae bacterium | reverse complement strand
TAATTGTAGTCGGTGATGATGGGGCTCGCCTGCACGGCTGGTGGCTGCAGGCAAAGCGACGTCAGCGCGGGACGTTATATTTTCTGCACGATCTGGATGGCAATGTGGGCGATTACCTGCATCGCGTAAAGGATTATCCTGCCGCAGGCCTGAGTGTATTTCTGATCGACTACCGCGGTTATGGGCTCAGTGAAGGAAGAATGCAGCGTAGCCGTATTGCTGAAGATGTGCTTTCAGGGTTGCAGTGGCTAAGATCCAGTGGCAAGACAGGCGACGATGCCATCGTGGTGCTGGCTCATGACAATGTTGCGGCAATAGTGAGCCCGGAGCTGGAACAGGAAGATCACAAGGGCCGTTTTGACTGCCTGATTTCTGTTGGCCAGGGGGATGATTACGAGGTGGCAATAAAGACAATTGAAGAAACTTGTCTGGCCCTTGTCGGGCAGGGGACGATGCCTGATGTGCGTAATGTTGTTCCGGACGCAGAGCGGACCAAGCCTTTGAATGCGCCTGTCGTGCCGAAGTTTACATTCTGATTATTTTCCGGTGCTGCGTGACTTCACCTTGGTGGCTGCGGCAACAAACACACCCGCTTCAAACAGCAGCCACATGGGCACGGCCAGCAGCGTCTGCGAGATGATGTCCGGCGGTGTCAGCAGCATGCCGATAACGAAACAGCCAACCACCACGTAAGGCCGTTTTTCGCGCAGGGACTCCACTGTAGTGATGCCGCTCCAGACCATCAGCAGGATGGCAATCGGCAGTTCGAAGGCGGCGCCAAAGGCAATAAACAGGGTGATAACAAAATCCAGATAACGACTGATGTCGGTCATCACCGCCACACCTTCCGGGGCAATCGCGGTAAAAAAACCAAACAGCACCGGAAACACGACGAAATAGGCAAAAGCAACGCCGCCATAAAAAAGCACAATGCTGCTGGCCAGCAGGGGCAGGGCAAAGCGCCTCTCATGTTTGTACAGGCCGGGAGAAATAAAACCCCAGGCCTGATGCAGAATAATCGGCATAGCCAACAGAATGCTGACATACAGGGTCAGTTTGAAGGGCACCAGAAATGGCGAGGTGACATCGGTGGCAATCATCGACGTGCCCGCCGGCAGGGACTGCATCAGAGGCTGGGCTACCAGCGTGTACAGTTCCTGGGAGAAATAGAACAGCGGGCAAAATACCAGTGCGATACACAGCATGGCGCGCAGCAGGCGATCACGCAGCTCGATCAGATGCTTGATCAGCGGTTGCGGCTGGTCCAGTGGCGTCAGGTTATCGCTCATGGCTTGTCGTTCTGCCCTGCGGGAGATGGTGCGGTAGATTGGTCCGCGGGCGGCACAGCGGATTGCCCGGAAGAAGAGGGCTGCTCCGGCTTCTGGTCGCTGGCAAGGGTCTGCTCGTCGACGCCGAGTTCCTGAAGCTGCTTTTTAAAGCGCTCTTTCATTTCCTCGTTATAGGCCTCGCGCTCCATCTCGTACTTGAGATTGTTGAGCGTGGCCTTGGCACGGCCGGTCCAGTGGCCAATGGCGCGCACCACCTTGGGCAGGCGCTCCGGGCCGAGCACCAGCAGGCCGATGACAAAGACCACGATCAGCTCGAAAAAGCCGATATCAAACATCGACGCGGGACTCCGTGATCAGACCTGATCCTTGTCGGTGACTTTGCTTTCCTGGGTTTCGCTTTTTTCCTCGGAGAGCTGTTTGTCAGCGGCGGCTTTTTTCTCGCCGTCCTTGACCGCATCCTTGAAGCCTTTCACCGCGCCACCGAGATCGCCACCGATATTGCGCAGCTTCTTGGTGCCGAAGATCAGCATGATGATGACGAGGACGATCAGGAGCTGCCAGATACTGATGCCGGACAACATGGTTATTCTCCCTGTTGGGAACGTGAATTTTTTTCGTCAATGCCGGACAGGCCGAAGCGCCGCTGCAGTTCCGCAAGGACCTGATCAGGATGCGCGCCAAGCTGGCTCAGCATTACCATCGAATGGAACCACAAATCCGCCGTTTCGCCGATCAGCTTGTCGTTGTTGCCGCTGACCTCGGCGTCGCGCGCCGCCAGAATGGTTTCCACCGCTTCCTCGCCGACCTTTTCCAGAATCTTGTTCAGGCCCTTGTGATAGAGGCTTGCCACATAGGAGCTGGAAGGCTCCGCCTGTTTGCGTTGCTCCAGCACGGCGTGAAGGCAGGCGAGGATGTCACTCATTGGTTACTCCGGTATGACTGCCGCGAGAATAACAGAATCAGGGGTTCCCCTGTAGGAGCCGTCCATGCCTCCCGTAGGAGCGGCCGACCGGCCGCGAAGCTTTTCGCCGTCGCTCGACGGCTCCTACGCAAGTCCATGCCTCCTGTAGGAGCGGCCGACCGGCCGCGAAGCTTTTCGCCGTCGCTCGACGGCTCCTACGCAAGTCCGCGCCCCCTGTAGGAGCGGCCGATCGGCCGCGAAGCTTTTCGCCGTCGACCAGCCGCGAAGGCCCGCAAAGATTCGCGGCCGGTCGGCCGCTCCTACGGGCGCAGTGCCCACGAACCCAGAACAATGCCGCCGGCCAGCGCCGCGCCGGCCCAGAACGGCGGCAGGATCAGGGTGCCGCCAATCAGGCCCAGGCCGGCCAGACCACCCAGCAGCTTGCGCCGGTGGCGGGCGAGATCGCGGCGCATATGTTCTTCCAGCTGGCGTTGCTGGTGCGGCAGATGGCGCAGGGTTTCCAGCGCATCGCGGAACAGCTCCGGCATCTCCGGCAGCTGCGCCGCCCATTCCGGCAGCCGGTCCTGAAACTTCTTCAGGGTGGCAGCGGGGCCGTACTGCTCCAGCATCCAGCTTTCCAACATCGGCCGGCCCAGCGTCCAGATATCCAGTTGCGGGTAGATGCTGCGGCCCAGCCCTTCGATATGTACCAGCGTTTTCAGCAGCAGGATGTACTGCACCGGCGCCTCGATATGGAAGCCGCGGGCGGTATCAAACAGCTTCATCACCAGCGGCGCGAACTCGAGCTGGTCGAGCGGCATCGACATGATCGGGTCGACGATCTCTTCCACCGCCCGCTGGAAGCGCGAGCGATCCACCGGCACCGTGGTCCAGCCGGCGCGGATCACCAGATCGACCATGCCGCCGTAATCACGCCGCATCACCAGCAGGGCGAGGCGCCCGAGTACATGCAGGTCTTCCTTCGACAACCGGCCGGCAATGGCGCAATCCACGGCGATATACTGGGGCGACTCCGGGTGCTCCGGGTTGACGAAAATGTTGCCTGGATGCATATCCGCATGGAACAGGTTGTGGCGAAACACCTGGGCAAAAAAGATTTCAAAACCGCGCTCGGCCAGCAGTCGCGGTTCAATGCCGGCGGCGCGGATGCGTTCGACATCATTAACCGGAATGCCATAGATGCGATCCGACACCATGATATGGCGGCTGCTGAGCTCCGGGTGGGTGGCCGGAATATGCAGCAACGGGCTGAACAGGAAATGCCGGCGCATGGCCTCGGCATTGCGCGCCTCACTGGTCAGGTCCAGTTCGCCGAGAATCACATCCTGGTAATCGGCGACGACACGGGACGGGCGAAAATAGCGCGCATCTTTCCACAGTCGTTCCAGCCAGGCCGCGCCGAACTTCATCACCTTCAGGTCGCGGGCAACGACGCGGTCGATGCCCGGGCGAATGACCTTTACCACCACTTCCTGGCCACCGGGCAATACCGCGGCATGCACCTGCGCCACCGAGGCGGAAGCCATCGGCGTTTGTTCAAATTTTTCGAACACCTCGGCAACCGGCTTGCCCAGTTCGCGCTCGACAATACGCTGCGAGGCAGCGGCATCAAACGGTGGCACCTGATCCTGCAGTTTTGCCAGCGTATCGGTCCATTCGCCTGGCAGCAGATCACGGCGGGTAGCGAGCAGCTGGCCGAACTTGATAAAGATCGGGCCAAGCTCCTGCAGCGCCTGACGCAGGCGCTCGCCCTCGGACAGCTGGCGCGGGCCGAACCAGCTCGACGGCATCAGGTACTCAAGCAGGATCAGCGGCTTCAGCAGCGGGTGCGGTGGCAGCAGCGAAATCAGCCGGTAACGGCAGACAATATGCAGAACAAACAGCACGCGAAATACGGGCAACATTATTGCGCCGCCTCGCCGTTCTGCTTCAGCCGGGCAATGCGCGCGGCAAGGCGATCGGTGTCAAAGCGCAGCTCGTCAACATCCTGAACGAACTCGGAGACATCCCGGCGCAGCGCCATCAGCGAGGATTCCTCACGGAGAAAATCACCCGCCCGGTTGAGGAACAGGTCAAACGCCTGGCGAGCCATGGAGAACACCCGTTTGGCGCCATACTCAATCTGTTGCGCCAGCTCGCTGCCGAGCAGCGGCTCGATCAGCGCCGACCAGTTCAGATCAAGCTGCTTCATGATGCCAACAAGTTTCTGCAGAAATTCGCGATCGCCGCTGATTTTTACCGGCCCCGCCACCATGCTGTCGGCGGTTTTCCAGTTGAACAGTTGCGCCGCCAGATCAATCGGCCCGCCGCGCACGGTGACGTCCGCCTCGGCCTCGCTGCCGTGGTACAGCTCGATACCATCTTCAACAACCAGCGCGTAGATCGACAGCGGCGGAAAGGTCAGGTGCACGGCTGCCAGTCGGCCACTGTGTTCGCGCAGCAATTCCATGGTCAGCGGGTCTGCCGCCAGCGCGGAGTTAATAGCACGCTCCAGCGTGGCCAGTGCGGTGGCTTCAAGCAGATTCGGTGGGCGCGTTTCCATCAGATCAGATCCATCAGGCCTTGAAGCCGCGGTGCAGGGCGACGATGCCGCCAGTCATGTTGAAATACTCGCAGCGGGAAAAGCCGGCCTGCTCCATCATGCCCTTGAGCGTTTGCTGGTCCGGATGCATGCGGATCGACTCGGCCAGATAACGATAGGACTCGGCATCGCCGGCCACGGCCTGGCCCAGTTTCGGCAGCACCGAAAACGAATACAGGTCATACAGTTTCGACAGCGGCTCGTGAATCGGTTTGGAAAACTCCAGCACCAGCAAACGGCCGCCGGGCTTCAGCACCCGCAGCATCGAACGCAATGCCTTGTCTTTGTCGGTGACATTGCGCAGGCCAAAGGCAATGGTGATGCAGTTAAAGGTGTTGTCGGCAAATGGCAGTGCTTCGGCGTTGACCTGCACCACCCGGGTGTTGTGGCCGCAGCCGTTATCGAGCAGACGGTCGCGGCCGACGCCGAGCATGGCCTCGTTGATGTCGGCAAGAATCACCTCGCCTTCGTCGCCCACCAGACGGGAAAACTTCATCGCCAGATCGCCGGTGCCACCGGCCAGATCCAGCACCCGCTGGCCACGGCGCACACCGGCCAGCTCCAGCGTGAAACGCTTCCAGATCCGGTGAACGCCCATCGACATCAAATCGTTCATCAGATCGTATTTCGGCGCCACGGAACGGAACACCCCGGCAACCCGTCTGGCTTTTTCCTGCAGCGGCACCTGCTGGTAGCCGAAGTGGGTGGTCTTGTCCTGGCTCATTTCAATACTCCGAAGAGGGCTCCGCCCGGTTCACGGCCCGGCAAAGGGCGTCGGGTGGCCGGCATACAGCCGCGCCATGATTGCTGCCTCCGTCCGGGTCAGCTCGGCCAGCAGACGTCCGGCACTGTCGAGACCACGCATGGCGGTAAAGCCGCGATCGAGGAAATCATACAGGTTGCCGAATCCGGCCGCATGGACCGGGCGGCGTACCATACGGAAGGTGGCCTGCAGCATGCGGCCGCGGACATAGCGGTCGACATGGTGCCCGACCTCACTGATCAGGTCGAGCTGGCGCTGGCGGTCGTCGGCCCGGCCCAGCGCCCGGAAGCCTTCAATATAGAGGGCATCATCCAGCGTTCCGTCGAGGCGGTCGTTCAGGGTATCGGTCAGCGCCTCGTCCAGCTCCTGGGTCAGGATGGCCGCCTCCAGCACCGAGGCGGAGGTCGCCATCACCCGGTCCGGCAGCAGGCTGGCGGCCTTGTTCACCGCCCGGCGGATATCCCGGGCCACCGGCAGCAGGTCGTTGCCGCCATAGACCTCATCAAGCAGAAAGCCGATTGCCGCCTGATTGGCCGGCACCGCCAGCAGGCCGGCATGGCTGCGGGTCAGGCGCTCGCCCTGATAGCCCTGCAGCCGCTGCAGCCGGGCGCGGAAACGCTGATCGTCACTGTGCTGACGCAAGGAAAAGAACCGTTCGAGATCTTGCTGAAGTTTTTCGTCGGCGCGCATGGGGAATCCTGAAAATCTGGCGGGCGGGATGATAGCACTGACGCGCCTGCTGAAGCCCCTTGCCGAACGAGATTGGCTGGTTAGTCCGGACCGCCGGCCTTGATCCTGCTTATCGATGGGAATACCGTAATACCAATCAATCATCGATGGTGTTGATAATGACCACAGTCACCGTTTCGCCCAAGTTCCAGATTGTTATTCCGCGGGATGTTCGCGAGGCTATGGGAATTGAGTCCGGCCAGAAAGTGCAGGTGCTCACCTATCAGGGCCGAATTGAGCTGATTCCGTTGAAGCCTATGGCCGGGCTGAAGGGGTTCTTGAAAGGAATCGACACACAAGTCGACAGGGATGAGGACAGGGTATGAATGTTGTGGACTCCTCCGCCTGGCTGTCTTTTTTTGCCGGCGACCAGAATGCTGCGGTGTTTGCCGCACCCATTGAGGATGTTGTCAATTTGCTGGTGCCAAGCGTCACGCTAACTGAAGTGTTCAAATGCATTCTTCGCCAGCGTGACGAGGAATCTGCGCTATTGGCTGTTGCACATATGAGCGCTGGCAGGGTGATCGCACTGGATACGGAGCTGGCAATTGAGGCTGGTCATTATGGGGTGCAACGCAAGCTGCCGCTGGCTGACAGCATCATCTATGCCACAGCAAGAAAGTATGGCGCCACAGTATGGACTCAGGATGCCGACTTCGAGGGGCTGCCGGGGGTAAAGTATGTTCGCAGGAAACAATAAATAAAGTGCACTGCAGACAACAGGAATTCCGGACAGGACCGTCATGAACCGTCTAGAGCGCTTCTACAAAATCCATGATCTGTTACGCCGGGCCCGGCGGCCGGTGTCAATGAGCCGTCTGGAGGAAGCGCTTGAATCCAGCCGCAACACTATTACCCGGGATATCGCCTATCTGCGGGATTACTTTGGCGCGCCCATCATCTACAACCGCGAGCTGAACGGGCACCAGTATGACCCGGCCGCCCCGGTGTTTGAGCTGCCGGGGTTGTGGATGAACGCAAGCGAACTGCACGCGCTGCTGGTCTGCGAGCAGCTGCTTGAATCGGCGCAGCCCGGGCTGTTCGGTGAAAAACTGGGGCCGCTCAAACAGCGCATTCGCAAATTGCTGGGCGACGCCAGTGGTAGCAGTGACACCCTGATCGAGCGGGTTCAGGTGCAGCACTTCCAGATGCGCTCTGTCGATGAACGCCTCTTTTTTCCCGTTGCGGATGCCACCCTTTCAGGCCGTCAACTTGTGTTTCAGTACCGGGGGTGTGTGGAGTCGGCCCGGATATACGGGGAGGCGTCGCACCGGTCGGCGCCGAAACAAATCGAGCATTGGGCCACGCTGGGCCGCATTGCGGAGCAGAACCCTGATCTGCCCTATGACTTCATCGTCGGGCTGTTGCAGGCTCGGGCCCAGGTCAAGGCCGGTGACGTGACGGATTATCAATTCGGATGAAGGTGCTACAGGCCAATGAGTTCGCCAAGGCTGTGAAAAAGCTGCCCTGGCAGCAAAAGGCGGTGGTGGATGAGGGGCTGGTGGCTCTGTATCTGTTGAAGTTGGGAAGTCATGAGAACCTCTACCGAGACCTGAAAAAAGAGAGAGACTGACCCGCTTCGGCGGGTTCTTTTTATACCCCGGAAAACGGAATATGGCCCTATTAGGGGTAGGGCAGCCAAGGCGAAGCCGCTATCGATGGGCAGCGCAATCAGGGACCAGGCATTTTGCTTTGACGAAAGAGGAAACTGTCGTGCAGGTGCATGGTGTTGGGCCATGGGCGATCAACTATGTCAATCCGGCGGATGACCCAAGGAAGAAATAGCCTCAGTAAGTTAAGGAACCTCTGGAAATCCGCTATATCTGTCGTAGGAGCGGCCGATCGGCCGCGATTTTTTCGGGCGGATCGCGGTCGATCGACCGCTCCGGGTTATCAGAGCTTCCTTAAGGGGTCGTGCTGTTTAATGATCCGGAGCGAACTGGCTCTTTCGTGCACTGGCTCTTTCGTGCAGAGAGACTACAGAATGTACTTGCTCAAATCTTCATCCTGCGCCAGCTCGCCAAGGTGGCGGTCCACCGCGGCCGCATCCAGCACCAATGCCTTGTCGTGGTACTGCACTGCCAGGTCGTCGGCGTCGTAGCTGATTTCCTCAAGCAGTTTTTCCAGCACGGTGTGCAGGCGGCGGGCGCCGATGTTTTCCACTTTTTCATTTACCTGCCAGGCGATTTCTGCCAGACGGCGGATGCAGTCCGGGGTGAATTCGACTTTCAGGCCTTCGGTGGCAAGCAGGGCGCGGTACTGTTCCGTCAGCGAGGCGTCCGGTTCGGTCAGGATGCGTTCGAAATCGTCCGGGGTCAGTGCTTCCAGCTCGACCCGGATTGGCAGGCGGCCCTGCAGTTCCGGAATCAGATCAGACGGTTTTGACATCTGGAAGGCACCGGAAGCGATAAACAGGATGTGATCGGTTTTCACCATGCCGTACTTGGTGTTGACGGTGCAGCCTTCAATCAGCGGCAGCAAGTCACGCTGCACGCCTTCGCGGCTGACATCGGCGCCCATGGTTTCGCCGCGGCGGGCAACCTTGTCGATCTCGTCAATAAAGACAATACCGTGCTGCTCGACCACATCGACGGCACGCGCTTTCAATTCATCTTCGTTAACCCGGCGGGCCGCTTCCTCGTCGCGGGCCATGCGGAATGCGTCGCGCACTTTCAGCTTGCGCACCTTGCGCTGGCCGCCGCCCATCTTCGAGAACATCTGTTGCAGCTGGTTGGTCATTTCTTCCATGCCCGGCGGCGACATGATCTCGACGCCGATTTTCTGCTCGGCCAGATCAATCTCGATCTCGCGATCATCCAGCTCGCCCTCACGCAGCTTCTTGCGAAACAGCTGCCGGGTGGAAGAGTCGGTCGGCTCACCACCACGGGCCGGTGGCAGCAGGGCATCAAGAATACGATCTTCGGCGGCATCTTCGGCGGCGCGCTGGTGACGCTGCATGGCGTCTTCGCGCAGCATCTTGATGGCCATTTCCATCAGGTCGCGAATGATGGATTCAACGTCGCGGCCGACATAACCGACTTCGGTAAACTTGGTTGCTTCCACCTTGATAAAGGGCGCGTTGGCGAGTTTGGCCAGACGCCGGGCAATTTCGGTTTTGCCGACCCCGGTGGGGCCGATCATCAGAATGTTTTTCGGCATCACTTCCGCGCGCAGCTCTTCTGGCAGCTGCATGCGGCGCCAGCGGTTACGCATGGCAATGGCGACGGCTTTTTTTGCCGCCTGCTGGCCGACAATATGACGGTTAAGTTCGCGAACCGTGTCGCGGGGAGTCAGTTCAGGCATAAGAGGATTACCAGGAAAGTTCGTCGATGGTGTGATTCTGGTTGGTAAAAACACAGATATCACCGGCAATGGTCAGGCTTTTCTCTACGATTTCGCGGGCATTGAGGTCAGTGTTTTCCAACAATGCACGGGCAGCGGATTGCGCATAGGGGCCACCGGAACCGATGGCAATCAGATCCATCTCCGGCTCGATCACATCGCCGTTGCCGGTGATGATCAGCGAATGCTCCTGGTCCGCCACGGCCAGCAGTGCTTCCAGACGCCGAAGTGCACGATCGGTGCGCCAGTCCTTGGCCATTTCCACAGCTGCACGCACCAGCTGGCCCTGATGTTTTTCCAGCTGCGATTCAAACCGCTCGAACAGGGTAAAGGCATCGGCGGTACCACCGGCAAAGCCGGCAATCACCTTGTTGTGAAACAGCCGGCGCACCTTGCGGGCATTGCCCTTCATAACGGTATTGCCGAGGGAAACCTGACCGTCACCACCAATAACAACACTGTTGCCACGGCGGACGGAAACGATGGTAGTCACAGGCGGACTCCTTGCTGTGAAAGGATAAATGGACGCGTCCGGTGGGACATGGGGGCGTAGGGCCGGGTTTCAAGGACGACGGCACATGCGTTTGTAGGAGCGGTCGACCGACCGCGATCCTCTGAAAGC
>JBECKT010000096.1:0-22530 GCA_040235405.1 Alcanivoracaceae bacterium | reverse complement strand
GCAGCGAGATGCGGTGATGGTGATTGCTGATCGTGCCGCGGCCATTCGTCATGCTGTGATGCAGGCGGACAGAGCCGATGTCGTGCTGATTGCCGGCAAGGGACATGAGCGTTGGCAGGAAATCGGTGATCAGCGGATTCCGATGGATGATCTGCAGCTGGCCCGTGCTGCGTTGCGTGAGCGCAATGGAGGTGAGCAATGAGACTGTCTCATGCCGCTTCCCTGTGTCAGGGCGCCGTTTGTGGTGCGGATGTTGATTTTGTCCGGGTCTGCACTGATACCCGTAGCATTTTTGCCGGCGATCTGTTTGTCGCGCTGCGCGGCGAACGCTTTGACGGCCATGATTTTATTGCCGAAGCCGCCGCAGATGGCGCCGTGGCCGCGCTGGTGGAGCAGCCGGTGACGGCGCTGCCGTCGATTCAGGTCAAGGATACTCGCAAGGCGCTCGGTTTGCTGGCAGCGGGTTGGGCGGCGCCAGTGCCGCTGACCCGGATTGCCGTAACCGGCAATGCCGGCAAAACGACGGTCAAGGAAATGATTGCCTGCATGCTCAGCAGCGAGCCCGGTGATCCGGCGGTGCATGCGACTCGTGGCAACCTGAACAACGATATCGGTGTGCCGCTTACCCTGCTGGCAGTCAAGCCTGAACATCGCTTTGGTGTGTTCGAGCTTGGTGCCAACGCACCCGGAGAGATCGCCTGGACGGTCTCTCTGGTGCGTCCGCATGTTGTCATGATTACCAATGTGACCGGCGCCCATTTTCAAGGTTTTGGTTCGATGCAGGGCATCGCCAATGCCAAGTCGGAAATCTTCACCGCAGCCGCGGACAACGCGCTGGCAATTATCAATGCCGATGACAGCTTTGCCGAGTTTTTTGCCTCGCGCGCTACCGATGCCGGTTTGCGCGTGATCCGCACCGGCAAGTCGAACAATGCCGACTGGCGAGCGATTGATATCGCCACGCACAGCCAGTCACTGGCGTTCACGTTGGTCTATCCGGGCGGGCAGCAACGCATTGAGCTGCCACTGCCGGGCGCCCATCAGATCAGCAATGTGTTGATGGCGCTGGCTGCTGTGGCCGAAGCCGGTGTGGCGGTATGCGATGCGGCGGCACGACTGTCGACGTTGCAGCCGGTGAAAGGGCGAATGAATATCCAGCTACTTTTCGGCGGCACGCTGGTGGATGACAGCTATAACGCCAACCCGGGTTCGGTACGGGCTGCCATTGACTGGCTGGCAGCGCAGACCGCTCCGCGTTGGCTGGTGCTCGGCAACCTTGGCGAACTCGGCCCGGACGAAAAGCAGATTCATCGTCAGCTTGGCATTTATGCCAGAGATGCGGGGTTGGACGGGTTAGTTGCCGTCGGCCAGCTGGCGGCAGAAGCGGCGCAGGCGTTTGGCGCTGGCGGCCAATGCGCAAACGATTATCAGACGGCGGCCGATCTGGTTCGACCGATTCTCAACCAGGCTGGCACGGTGCTGGTCAAGGGCTCACGCAGTGCCGGAATGGACGCGGTTATCACTGCCTTGCAGGCAACCGGGGAGATGCACTGATGCTGCTTTGGCTGGCGGAATACCTCGCTCAGTTTCACAAAGGCTTTCTGGTGCTGCAGTACATCACCCTGCGAGCAATCTTCAGCGTGCTGACGGCGCTGTTTATTGCCTTTGTTGTCGGGCCGGTAATGATTCGCAAGTTGAAGCATTATCAGGTGGGCCAGTCAATTCGTGATGACGGCCCGAAAAGTCACTTTTCCAAGGCCGGCACCCCGACCATGGGAGGTGCGCTGATTCTGGTGGCGATTATTCTTTCCACCCTGCTGTGGGCGGATCTGGATAACCGCTACGTCTGGATTACTCTGGGCGTGCTGGTGGTATTCGGCGCAGTTGGTTGGGTCGACGACTGGCGCAAGGTGATTCAGAAAAACTCCCGTGGCCTGCCGGCAAAGTGGAAATATCTCTGGCAGTCGGTGGGTGCCACTGGTGCTGCCTGTGCGCTTTATTTCACCGCGCAGAGCCCGGCGGAAACCCAGCTGATCGTACCGTTTTTCAAGGATGTGGCGATCAATATGGGGGTGTTTTACATCGTCCTGACCTACTTCGTGATTAACGGTACCAGTAATGCAGTCAACCTGACCGATGGCCTGGATGGTCTGGCAATCATGCCAACGGTACTGGTGGCGGCCGCGCTGGGCATTTTTGCGTACGCCTCCGGTCACGCCCAGTTCGCAAGTTATCTGCATATTCCCTATATCGCCGGTTCCGGGGAGCTGGTGGTGCTGGTGGCGGCATTGTGTGGCGCCGGCCTCGGCTTTCTCTGGTTCAACACTTACCCGGCTCAGGTGTTCATGGGTGATGTCGGCGCGCTGGCACTGGGCGCCATGCTCGGCGTGATGGCAGTAATCGTTCGTCAGGAAATCGTGCTGTTCATCATGGGTGGCGTGTTTGTCATGGAAACGGTGTCGGTGATGTTGCAGGTGGCGTCATTCAAGCTGACCGGTCGCCGTATCTTCCGGATGGCGCCGATTCATCACCACTTCGAGCTGAAGGGATGGCCGGAGCCAAAAATTATTGTTCGTTTCTGGATCATCACGCTGATTCTGGTGTTGATCGGTCTGGCCACACTGAAGATTCGCTGAGGAGCAACGGGTGAGCACAGCGTTTGATCTGGTCATTGGGCTTGGCATAACAGGGCAGTCCTGCCTGCGTTACCTGCTGGCTCAGGGAGAGCCGGTGCGGGCACTGGATACCCGCGCCGAGCCGCCGGGTATCGCTGCGGTGCGGCAACAGGCTGCCGGGGTGCCTATTCACACCGGTGGGTTGCGCGAAGACTGGTTGAATGAAGCGAGACGGTTGATCGTCAGCCCGGGTATTGCTGTGTCGACGCCGGAGATTGCCCGTCAGGCGGCGGCCGGCAAGGAAGTCATTGGTGATATCGAATTGTTTGCCCGCGCTGCCAGCGAACCGGTGGCAGCCATTACCGGCTCGAATGCCAAAAGCACGGTGACGGCACTGCTTGGAGAGGTGGCCAAAAAGGCCGGGCGGCGGGCATTGGCCGGCGGAAATCTGGGCACCCCGGCGCTCGACCTGCTTGGCCAGGGTGCGGAGCTGTATGTGCTGGAGCTGTCCAGCTTTCAGCTGGAGACTACGTTCAGTCTCAGTGCCCAGGTGGCCTGTGTGTTGAATGTGTCGCAGGACCATATGGATCGTTACGCCGGTCTGGGCGATTACATTGCAGCGAAGCAGCGCATTTATGATGGTTGTGAAGTGGCGGTGTGGAATCGCGACGATGAAGCGACTCGGCCCCAGGGCCTGGTGTTGGCACAGATTACCTTTGGTACTCATGCCGATTCCGATTACCGGCTTGATGCCCAGCGTGGCATGTTGATGCGTCGCGGCGACGACCTGCTGTCGACGTCAGCACTGAAGCTGCGTGGTAATCACAACGCGCTTAACGTGCTGGCGGTACTGGCGATGGCGGAAGCGCTCGGACTTGAGCGTGATGTCTGTCTGCGCGCGGTGCAGGAGTTTTCAGGGTTGCCGCACCGCTGCGTGCTGGTGGCAGAGTCCCGTGGCGTGCAGTGGTTCAACGATTCCAAAGGCACCAATGTTGGCGCCGCGCTGGCAGCACTGGCTGGCATCGGGCCAGCGATTCCCGGCAAGGTTGTGTTAATCGCCGGCGGTCAGGGCAAGGGACAGGATTTTTCACCACTGGCGGTGCCGGCAGTGGATCATGTTCGCGCAGCAGTATTGATCGGAGAAGATGCCCGGGCGGTTGCCGCAGGGTTGGGTAACGTGGCCTGCCATTTCGCCGCAGATATGGCGGATGCGGTACGCCGTGCCTCGTTGCTGGCAGAGCCCGGAGATGCTGTGCTGCTGTCTCCTGCCTGTGCCAGTTTCGATATGTTTCGTGGTTATGCCGACCGTGGTGACACCTTTGTGCGCTGCGTGACGGAGGTGTTACATGGTGTTTGAGCGGGTACTGAATCGCCGTCGACCGGAAGACCTGATGTTGCTCGGTAGCGTTATGCTGCTGGCCCTCACCGGCCTGGTGATGGTGATGTCGGCATCCCTCCAGATTGGTGAAACTCGACTCGGCTCACCGTTCTACTTCTTTAATCGGCACCTGATCTATCTGTTGCTTGCCCTGAGTGCAGGGGTGGCGACCTATGTGCTGACACCCATTGCATTACTTGACCGTCTGCGAGTGTTGGCACTGGTTGGCGCCGGGCTTGTGCTGATACTGGTGTTGCTGCCGGGCATCGGCCGTGAAGTTAATGGATCGCAGCGCTGGATTGCATTCCCGGGCTTCAATATGCAGGCTTCGGAGCTGGCCAAGCTCGGCTATCTGATCTGGCTGGCGGGTTACATCAATCTTCAGCGCGAGGCGCTGGTGCAGCGTTGGCAAGCATTCCTGATCCCGCTGGGCGTGCTCGGGGTGCTTTCTTTTTTGTTGCTGCTGGAGCCAGATTTCGGTGCCGCAGTGGTGTTGGGCATAGCTACATTTGGCATGTTGTTTATGGCCGGTGTGCCGATGCTGCGGTTTCTGTCTATTGCGCTGGCTGTGGTCACGGCTGCGGCACTGGTGGCACTGCTACAGCCCTATCGGGTTGCCCGTCTTATGAATTTCCTTGACCCCTGGGCAGATCAGTTTGGCGCTGGCTACCAGCTTACCCAGAGCCTCATTGCATTTGGCCGAGGCCACATCGGTGGCGTTGGTCTCGGCAACAGTGTGCAGAAACTTTTTTACCTTCCCGAAGCCCATACCGACTTCGTCTTTGCGGTAACGGCAGAGGAATTCGGATTGATTGGCAGCATCACAATCATCGCCCTTTTCATGCTGGTGTGCTGGCGGATTTTTCAGCTGGCGTTCCGATTGCTGGACAAGGAGCAGCTGTTCAGTGGCCAGCTGGTGCTGGGTGTCGGTCTGGTGTTCGCATCGCAGGCATTTGTCAATATGGGCGTCAATATGGGTCTGTTGCCGACCAAGGGATTGACGCTGCCTCTGGTCAGTTATGGCGGCAGTTCGCTGTTGGTCACGGCGATCATGATCGGTTTGGTGTTGCGAATCGGCACTGACAGTACGCCGGTTGCGCCAGTGCGGCGGAGGGAGCGCCGATGAAGCCGGTAATGCTGGTTATGGCAGGCGGTACTGGCGGGCATGTTTTCCCGGCGCTGGCTGTTGCCGATGTGTTGCGTCAGCGCGATATCGACATTGCCTGGCTGGGTTCTGATCAGGGCATTGAGAATCGTCTGGTACCTGCTGCCGGCTATCCGCTGCATACGGTATCGGTGCGTGGTGTGCGTGGCGGCGGTATCGGCCGTCGGTTGCTGGCGCCTTTCATGTTGATTGGCAGTGTGCTGGCAGCGTGGCGCATTGTCCGGCGTTTGCGTCCGGTGCTGGCGATCGGGTTTGGCGGTTATGCCAGCGGTCCTGGTGCAGTTGCTGCGCGGCTGGCTGGTGTGCCGTTGGTTATTCATGAACAGAACGCCCGTCCGGGTCTGACCAATCGGGTGCTGGTGCCGCTGGCGCGTCAGGTGTTGCAGGCGTTCCCGGGCGCTTTCCCAGGCAATTCTCTGACTACCGGCAATCCGGTGCGTGAAGTTATTGCCGCATTACCGGAGCCCGCTCAGCGTTACGGTAATCGTCAGGGACCGTTACGGATTCTGATTACCGGTGGCAGCCAGGGTGCGTTGGCGCTGAATCGGCAGTTACCGGCAGCACTGGCTGAGACCTTGAGCGAAGTGGAATTTGAGGTGCGTCATCAGACCGGTCGCGGCCGGGTCGCGGAAGCGGAGCAGGCCTGGCAAGGTCTTAATGCAAAGGTTGAGATGAGCGAATTTATTGATGACATGGCGGCCGCATTTGGCTGGGCAGATCTGGTGATCTGTCGCAGTGGTGCATCGACCGTTAGCGAAATTGCTGCGGCCGGTGTGGCAGCGATGTTTATTCCGCTGCCAACTGCAGTGGATGATCACCAGACTCACAATGCGCGCTGGCTGGCGGATCAGGATGCTGCGCTGCTGTTACCGCAGAGCAGCCTGAATACCGCAGGGCTGCGTACCAGACTGGCCTCGTTGCTTGATCGCGACGGCCTGCAGAAAATAGCCGAGCGTGCGCGTGCCTGTGCCATGCCCCGTAGCGCCTTTACCGTGGCGGATATTTGCCAGGAGGTGGCTCGTGGCTGATCCGATGGTTCATATCGTGCCGGAAATGCGCCGTATTCGTCGCATTCATTTTGTTGGCATTGGCGGTGTTGGCATGTGCGGCATTGCCGAGGTGCTGTGCAATCAGGGCTACGAAGTCAGTGGTTCTGACCTGCGTGAGTCGCCTGTGGTTGAGCGCCTGCGCGACCTCGGGGTGCGGGTTGAGATCGGCCATCGGGGTGAGAATGTCGGCGCTGCCGATGTGGTGGTTACTTCTTCCGCCGTGGATGAAAGAAATCTTGAGGTGATGGAAGCCAAGCTGAAGCGCATCCCGCTGGTGCCGCGTGCCCAGATGCTGGCCGAGCTGATGCGTTTCCGTCACGGCATTGCCGTTGCCGGCACGCATGGCAAGACCACAACCACCTCGATGATTGCTTCCATTCTTGGTGAAGCAAAACTGGATCCGACCTTTGTAATCGGCGGTCGGCTGACCAGCGCTGGCGCCAATGCCCGGCTCGGCCAGAGTCGCTATCTGGTGGCAGAGGCCGATGAGTCGGATGCCTCATTTCTGCATTTGCAGCCGATGGTAGCGGTGGTGACCAATATTGATGCCGATCATATGCATACCTACGGTGGTGATTTTGCCCGTCTGGAAAATACCTTTATCGAATTTCTGCAGAACCTGCCGTTCTACGGTCTGGCAGTGATGTGCATTGATGATCCGGTAGTACGGCGTCTGTTGCCGCGGGTTAACCGGCAGCTGATCAGTTACGGCTTTAGCGATGATGCCGATGTGCGCGCCGGCAATGTGTCCCAACAGGGCATGACCACATCTTTCGATGTCTTCCGTGAAGGACATTCGCCGCTGCACGTTAATCTGAATATGCCGGGTCGGCACAATGTTCTGAACGCGTTGGCCGCTATTGCTGTGGCGACGGACGAAAATGTGCCGGATGAGGCCATTGTCGCCGGTCTGAACGGCTTTACCGGGGTAGGTCGGCGCTTTGATGTGCTTGGTGAATATCGCGCGGCTGACGGCAGCGCAACACTGGTAGATGACTATGGTCACCATCCGCGCGAAGTCGACGTGACCATCAAGGCGGTGCGTGACGGCTGGCCGGGCCGACGTCTGGTGATGATGTTTCAGCCGCATCGCTATACCCGAACCCGCGATCTTTATGAAGATTTTGTCGACGTACTATCGAAAGTCGATGTACTGCTGATGCTGGAAGTATATGGCGCCGGAGAAGAGCCGATTCCGGCCGCCGATTCCAGAGCCCTGTGCCACAGCCTGCGGCAACGTGGTCAGGTCGAACCGATTTATGTGGATGATCCGGCCAAACTGCCGACCTTGCTTGGCAAGGTGCTGCGCGATGGTGATCTTTTCATTACCCAGGGCGCTGGAAATGTTTCCGCCATCGCTCGCCAGTTGATGCAGGAGGGTGGTCGTGACTGATGCCCTGAGCATGCTGAAAAGACGGTTAGCTGCCATCGGCAGTGTTGCGGTGCTGTGCGGTGGCAAATCTGCCGAGCGCGAGATATCCCTGCGAAGTGGAGCGGAAGTCCATGCTGCATTGATGACATTGGGAGTGAACGCGGTAAGGGTAGATCCGGCTGACACTGATATCGATGTTCTGAAGGGCTTTGATGTCTGCTTTATCGCCCTGCATGGTCGTGGTGGTGAAGACGGCGTGATTCAGGGCGTGCTTGAGCATCTCGGCGTGCCTTACACCGGCAGCGGTGTGATGGCTTCGGCAATTGGCATGAGCAAGAGCGCCACCAAGCTGCTCTGGTCCGGCGCCGGGCTGCCGACCCCGGATTTCTATCTTGCCGGTGTCGGTGAGCGTGATATCGGCTTTCCGCTGATGGTCAAACCTGCCCATGAAGGCTCTTCCATCGGTATGCGCAAGGTCGACACCGCGGCGCAGCTGGCAGACGCGGTTGCTGAAGCGGCTCGCTTTGATCACGAGGTGCTGGTGGAGCGCTGGATTCAGGGCGCCGAGTTTACCGTGGCGATTCTCGGCGATGAGGCACTGCCGCCGATTCGATTGGAAACGCCGAACAGCTTTTATGACTACGACGCCAAGTATCAGGCTGACAGCACTCGCTATATCTGTCCGTGCGGACTGAGTGAAGACAAAGAAGCCGAGTTGAAGCAGTTGGCGAAAAAGGCCTTTCAGGTGGTCGGTTGCGGTGGTTGGGGCCGCGTCGATGTGATGCAGGACCAGCAGGGAAATTTCTGTCTGCTTGAGATCAATACCGTGCCGGGGATGACAGATCATTCACTGGTGCCCATGGCAGCGCGGGCCAGTGGCCGCAGTTTCGAACAGCTGGTGGGTGAAATTCTGCTGGACGGTTGGGAGCAACGCAGATGATGCGGAGAACGGTAAAACTGCGCGGTGCCAGAGTGCTGCCGGTAAAACCGGAGCGCAAGCCGTTGACCGAGCGTCTGGCCGCAGCGATGCCAATGTTGCTTGGTGGCCTGGCGCTGCTGGCGCTGATCGGTGTGGTGATCTACCTGCCGGGTACACTGGATCAGTACCCGATTCGCAGTGTTGGTGTTGAGGGGGTGAAAGATGAGAGACGTCAGGCCGAAGTGCGGATGGCACTGTCTGGTCTGGTCGCGGATGAAAATTTTTTCAGCCTGCCACTGGCGGAAGTATTTCGCACCGCTCGCTCACTGGAATGGGTTGCCGATGTACAGGTTCGTCGTAGCTGGCCGGACCGGTTGGTGCTGTTGATTGAAGAGCGCGTGCCGGTAGCTGTATGGAATGGCGACATGTTGATATCGACCGCTGGCGAATCATTCCGGGCATTAAAGCAGTACAGCGTTGAGGGGCTGCCGCGCCTGCACGGGCCTCAGGAAAGACTGGCAGCGGTGATGGATTACTACCACAGCATGAGCAAGGTGCTGGCGCCGGTGGGTTTGCAAATTCGTCGTCTGGATGTGGATGCCCGGCTTACCGCCAGACTGCAGCTGGATAACGACATAATGCTGGTGGTGGATCGCCACCAGTACGCACGCAAGCTGCGCCGTTTTGTGCGCATGTATGACGGGGTGTTGTCCGCAGACGAACGCGGATTGGCACGGGTGGATCTGCGATACGCGGATGGCATGGCGGTGCAGTGGCGGCAATCGCCACCGTCGACGGAAAAGAGAGTGTAATTCCATGGCTACCTCGGGCAGCGAAAAAATGTATGTAGGCCTCGATGTCGGCACCTCCAAAGTGGTGGCGATTGTCGGTCAGGTCGGCGCGGACGGATCGATGGAGATTGTCGGCATCGGTTCGCATCCGTCACGCGGCATGCGCAAGGGTGTGGTGGTTGATATCGAGGCCACGGTGCGCTCGATCCAGCGCGCGGTCGAAGAAGCCGAGTTGATGGCCGGTTGTCAGGTGCACTCGGTTTACGCCGGCATTGCCGGCTCCCATGTACGCAGCCTGAACTCACATGGCATGGTGGCTATTCGTGAGCGCGAAGTGGCACAGGCAGATATCGACCGGGTTCTTGATGCGGCTCAGGCGGTGGTGATTCCGGCGGATCAGAAAGTGCTGCATGTGCTGCCACAGGAATACATTGTTGATACTCAGGAGGGCGTGCGCGAGCCGATGGGCATGAGTGGAGTGCGACTGGAAGCGCGGGTGCATCTGGTCTCCTGTGCGGTCAACGCTGCCCAGAATATCGAGAAATGTGTACGTCGCTGTGGCCTGGAAGTGGAAGACATTATTCTTGAGCAGGTCGCCTCAAGTTATGCGGTGCTGACTGATGATGAACGCGAGCTTGGTGTCTGCATGGTCGATATCGGCGGTGGCACTACCGATATCGCCATCTTCACCGATGGTGCCATTCGTCATACCGCAAATATTCCGATCGCCGGTGATCAGGTCACCAATGACATTGCCATGGCACTACGCACCCCGAAGCAGCACGCCGATGAGCTGAAAATTCGTTATGCCTGCGCATTGACGCAGCTGGCTGGCGTTGATGAAACCATCAAGGTGCCGAGTGTCGGAGATCGTCCGCCGCGCACTCTGTCGCGCCAGAATCTGGCTGAAGTGGTGGAGCCGCGCTACGACGAGCTGTTCACGCTGGTGCAGGCGGAAATTCGCCGCTCCGGTCTGGAGGAAATGATTCCGGGCGGCATTGTTCTGACCGGTGGCGCATCAAAGATTGAAGGCGCTGTTGATTTGGCAGAAGAAATTTTCCATATGCCGGTACGACTGGGGCAGCCGCAAGGTGTCAGTGGTCTGACCGATGTGGTGCGTAATCCGATTTACGCCACCGCAGTCGGTTTGCTGCTGTATGCGCACAAACATGAACAGGATCAACGCGCGGCTCGCAGCAACGGCGGTGCGGTGGACTGGATTGAGCGTCTCAAGCGCTTTTTCCAGGGCAATTTCTGATCACGCCGTCAAGGCGGCGTGATCGGGCAAGAGCAAGGGTCGAAAACAGGGAAACAACCAGGAGATGGTCATGACAATGCATTTCAAACTTGAAGATGGCGTGCCGCATGGCGCGGTGATCAAGGTGGTGGGCGTCGGTGGCGGCGGCGGCAACGCAGTCGAGCACATGGTGCGTTCGAATGTCGATGGTGTAGAGTTTATCTGCGCCAACACCGACGCGCAGGCACTGCGCAACGCATCCACCCGGACGGTGCTGCAACTGGGCGGCCAGGTCACCAAAGGTCTGGGTGCCGGTGCCAATCCGGAAGTGGGCCGTCAGTCGGCGATTGAAGATCGTGAGCGCATCGCTGAACTGCTGCAGGGCGCAGACATGGTGTTTGTCACTGCCGGCATGGGCGGCGGTACCGGTACCGGTGCTGCGCCGATTGTCGCCGAGGTGGCCAAGGATCTCGGTATTCTGACTGTTGCGGTGGTCACCAAGCCGTTTCCGTTCGAAGGTCGCAAGCGCATGCAGGTGGCGGAAGCGGGCATTGCCGCGCTGCGCGAGCATGTCGATTCGCTGATCACCATTCCGAACGAGAAGCTGCAGGCGGTTCTCGGTGGTGGCACCACGTTGCTGGATGCGTTCAAGGCGGCCAACGATGTACTGCTCGGCGCCGTGAAAGGCATCTCTGATCTGATTACCAAGGGCGGCATCATCAACGTCGACTTCGCTGACGTGCGCACGGTAATGAGCGAGATGGGCATGGCGATGATGGGCACCGGCACGGCCTCGGGCGCCAACCGCGCGGAAGAAGCGGCGCGCAAGGCGATCTGCAGCCCGCTGCTGGAAGATGTCGATCTTCAGGGCGCCCGTGGTCTGTTGATCAATATCAGTGGCAACACCGACATCTCGCTGGAGGAGTACACCCTGGTCAACCAGATCATCTCCGATATGGCGCATCCGGATGCCAACATCATTATCGGCACCGCGATTGATCCGGAAATGGGCGATGCCCTGTCGGTGACGGTGGTGGCCACCGGTTTGGGGCAGTCACAGGAACTGAAAGTTGTGCGTGGCGGTCGGAGCACGCATTACGCTGACGGCGCGCCGAACTACCGCGAGCTGGACAAACCTGCGGTGGAGCGCCGCAACCCCCGTGAACCGGCCCCGGCACGGAGTGCACCGGCGGTCAGCACGGCCGAGGATCTCAGCTTTATCGATATCCCGACCTTCCTGCGGCGTCAGGCGGACTGAAGGCGGGGCGGCCAATGGTGCGTGGAACAATACTTTGTTACCATGCCAGCCCTGCCAAGCCTTGACTTTTACGCCCAAGAGGCGCCTGCCAGAGTGGCCAGAGAATGATCAGACAGAGAACATTGAAGAACGTCATCCGGGCTACCGGAATCGGGCTGCACACAGGTGAGAAGGTCTACCTCACTGTGCGTCCTGCTCCGGTGGATACCGGCATCATCTTCCGTCGCGTTGACCTTGACCCGGTTGTGGAAATCCCTGCCGCTGCGGAAAATGTCGGAGAGACGACCCTCTCCTCGACGCTGGTAAAAGATGACGTCAAAGTGGGCACTGTCGAGCATTTTCTGTCTGCCATGGCGGGCCTTGGTATCGACAACGCCTATGTGGAGTTGTCGGCGCCGGAAGTGCCGATCATGGACGGCAGCGCCGGCCCGTTCGTTTTTCTGCTGCAGTCCGCCGGGATTCAGGAACAGGATGCGCTGAAGAAATTCATCCGCATCAAGAAGCCGGTCAAGGTGGAAGATGGCGATAAATCCGCTACTTTCCTGCCTTTTGAGGGCTTCAAGGTCAGTTTCGAGATCGAGTTCGATCACCCGGTTTTTCGCGGCCGCACCCAGACCGCCAGTATTGATTTCTCCTCTACTTCGTTCGTTAAAGAGGTGGCCCGGGCCCGGACTTTCGGTTTTATGCGCGATATCGAGTACCTGCGCTCGCAGAACCTTGCTCTCGGTGGCAGCGTCAACAATGCCATCGTTGTTGACGAGTTCCGTATCCTTAACGAGGACGGGCTGCGCTATGAAGATGAGTTCGTCAAACACAAGATGCTTGATGCCATTGGCGATCTGTATCTGCTCGGCTTCAGTCTGATCGGTGAGTTTGTCGGTCACAAGTCGGGCCATGCCCTGAACAACCAGCTGTTGCGTCAGTTGATGGCGGACCAGGATGCCTGGGAGATCGTTACCTTTGCTGATGCCGCGACGGCACCTATTTCCTATATGAAACCGGTTCTGGCCAGCGAGTAGGCGTTATTCGGGAAGTGGTGCAAGGCCCTGCGGGGCCTTTTGTCTTTACGACCTTTTACGTTTACAGCCTTCGCGATTAAGACAATGTGACCGCCTGCATGGATTTTGTTCAGTCTTTCGGGTCAGATGGTCCTGTGGCAAGTGCTGCGAGCCGATCCAGTGCTGCCGCCAGGGGCGCGTGGTCGCACAGTCGGGCCGCCTCACTGAGCACCCTGGCAGACCCGGAATCAAGCTCCGGAGGTTGTAGTGAAGAAGGGCGCACAAGCGGTTCCGGGCTGGCCTGAACCCTGACGCTGAACCCGGAAACTCCGGCCTCCCGTGCGAGCCGGGGGCCGTGAAAGCGAAGCATCTGGGCAACCGCACTGGTTTCGGCTATCAGTAGCAGCTCCCCCTCCGCTAGCTCGGCGCGGGTTTTGGCGGCAAGGGCCGGAGGAAGTGACGGCAAGGATAAAGTGGCGGGTGGTTTATTTACCGCCCGCAAGCGCCGGCTGAGGGCAGAATTGGCCCCCAGCAGGGAATCAAGCGATGGCGGTAGGGTTGCATTGCTCATAAGGTTTTCTTAGCATTGACCCTGTTGCTCAGAAAATAACCGAAGATAATATCCCAACTGATTGTCAGTAAAGGGAAAATTGGCGAAATCTGCATGAATATCATCATCCTCAATCCGCGTCGGGGTGGCTCCCGGACGCTGCATCTGCCGCGCTGGCTGGGCTGGGCGGGGGCCCTGTTGCTGCTGGCCTTGCCGTTGTCAGCAGGTATCGGCGCCTACTATATCAGCCATTACATTGATCAGCCGCTGCTCAGTGATGAGGTGGCGCAGCGCTGGCATGACGATGTCCGCGGGCAGCAGGAACAGCTGGCCATTTTGCAGCGCCAGGCGGACGAGGAAGTGCGGGCATTGACCCTGCGCCTGGCTGATATGCAGGCAAGGTTGTTGCGGCTGGATGCGCTTGGCGAGCGCCTGCTGGATGTTGCCGGCATTCGTGCGGACGAGTTCGACTTTTCCTCTGCGCCAGCGCTTGGCGGTCCGGAGGCGATCGGCGATACCGCTGATCTGGCATATGCGCCGCCCGCCTTCGTCGATGCGCTCGGTGATCTGGCTGTCACCCTGGAGCGTCGCGAAGAACAGCTGAATATTCTCGAAGGCCTGATGAATAATCGTCGTCAGGAGCGCGAGGCGTCACTGTCCGGCCGTCCGGTACAGCGTGGCTGGTTGTCGTCCCGCTTCGGCCGCCGCACGGATCCGTTCAGTGGTCGACTGGCCCAGCACAAGGGGGTCGACTTTGCCGGTAAGGAAGGCACTGATGTGGTTGCCACCGGCGCTGGCGTGGTGACCTATTCCGGCGATCGTTGGGGCTACGGCAACATGGTTGAGATTAACCATGGTAACGGTTTGACTACGCGCTATGGGCACCTCAAGGATTTCCTGGTCAGTACCGGTGACATCGTTCGTGCCGGTGAGCCGGTGGCAACGCTGGGCTCCACTGGCCGTTCCACGGGGCCGCATGTCCACTATGAGGTGTTGCGCCACGGCCAGCACATCAATCCCGAACCCTTCCTGCACCGTCCTCGCTGAGTTGAAAAAGGCCCGGTTTCCGGGCCTTTTTTCCTTGTTCCTTCCCGCCCTTATATCACTGTCACCGAACGGGTAGAATGTCGCCTTTCTCAAGGCGCACCCCCTCAGGCCGCGCCAGACATTCACGAAACAGGAAAGCGGACGTTCCATGCTGGCTACCGTATTCAAGAAAATGTTCGGTTCGAAGAATGATCGTGAGCTGCGCCGGATGGGCAAGCTGGTGGCAGAGGTCAATGCGCTGGGGGAGTCGCTCAAGGGTGTCTCCGATGCTGACCTGCGCGGGCAGACCGCACAGATGCAGCAGGCCTTTCGCGATGGTAAAACGCTGGACGAGCTGCTGCCTCAGGCTTTTGCGGTTGCCCGGGAGGCGGCAACCCGGGTGATGAAGATGCGTCACTTCGACGTGCAGTTGCTCGGCGCTATTGCCCTGCACGAAGGGCGTATTGCCGAGATGCGCACCGGTGAAGGTAAAACCCTGACCGCAACCCTGGCGGTGTACCTGAATGCGCTGTCCGGGCAGGGTGTTCATGTGGTGACCGTGAATGATTATCTGGCCGAGCGCGATGCCAACTGGATGCGGCCTCTGTATGAATTTCTTGGCTTGTCAGTCGGCATTATTCTGTCGCAACAGCCGCAGGAACAGAAACGCGAAGCCTACGCATCGGATATCACCTACGGCACCAACAATGAATTCGGCTTTGATTTCCTTCGCGACAACATGGTGTTCCGTCTTGAGGACAAGGTACAGCGCGGGCTGAACTATGCGGTGGTCGATGAGGTGGACTCGATCCTGATCGATGAGGCCCGTACTCCGCTGATTATTTCCGGCCCGGCGGCGGACTCTTCGGAAATGTATCTGCGCGTCAACCAGCTGATTCCTAAGCTGCAGCGCCAGACCGAGGAGCGTGAGGGGGATTTCTTCGTTGACGAAAAGCATCGTCAGGTGGAGATGACAGAGGAAGGCCACCAGAAAGTCGAAGCGTTGCTGATCAGCAGCGGTTTGCTCAAGGAGGGCGAGAGTCTTTACGCGCCACACAATCTTGGCATCCTGCATCACGTTCATGCCGGCCTCAAGGCGCATGTGCTGTTTCAGCGCGACAAGGATTATATCGTCCAGAACGGCTCCATCGTTATTGTTGATGAGCACACTGGTCGAACCATGCCGGGACGACGCTGGTCCGATGGAATTCATCAGGCTGTCGAAGCCAAGGAAGAGGTGCGCATTCAGCAGGAAAACCAGACGCTGGCATCGACTACCTTCCAGAACTACTTCCGTCTTTACGCCAAGCTGTCCGGCATGACCGGTACCGCCGATACCGAAGCGCCAGAATTCCACCAGATCTATGGCATGGATGTGGTGGTCATCCCGACCAACCGGCCGATGGTGCGGATCGATGCCGAGGATCTGGTATTCCTGTCGCTGGAAGAAAAATACGACGCGATCATCGATGAAATCCGCCAGGCCGTTGAGAAGGGTGCGCCAGTGCTGGTGGGTACGGCTACCATCGCTGCCTCGGAATATCTGTCGCAGCGTCTGGACAAGGCGAAGATCAAGCATCAGGTACTGAACGCCAAGTTCCACCGTAAGGAAGCGGAAATCATCGCTCAGGCTGGACGTCCGGGTAACGTGACCATTGCCACCAACATGGCCGGTCGTGGTACCGACATCGTCCTTGGCGGTAACCCACAGGAAGAGATCAAGCGCCTGGAAACACCGGATCCGGTGAAGATTGCCGAGATTGAGAAGGCCTGGAAAATCAATCAGGAAAAGGTACTCGCCGCTGGCGGTCTGCATATTATCGGTACCGAGCGACACGAGTCGCGGCGGATCGATAACCAGCTGCGCGGCCGTGCCGGTCGTCAAGGCGATCCGGGCTACACCCGCTTCTTCCTGTCCATGGAAGATGACCTGATGCGCATCTTTGCCTCTGATCGCATTCGCAACATGATGCGTTCGCTGGGCATGGAGAAGGGCGAGGCGATCGAACACCGCTGGGTTACCCGGGCGATCGAGAATGCCCAGCGCAAGGTGGAAGCGCGCAACTTTGATATCCGCAAAAACCTGCTTGAATATGACGACGTTGCCAACGACCAGCGTCGAGTCGTGTACCACCAGCGTAACGAAATTCTGGAGGCGGAGGATCTCTCCAGCAGTGTTTCCGGTATTCGCGAGGATGTAGTCGCGGAAGTGGTGCATGAACACATGCCGCCCGGTTCCATTGAAGATCAGTGGGACGTTGAAGGTCTGGAGAAAACACTTGAGGCAGAGTTCCACTGCAAGGTGCCGGTGGCTGAATGGCTGAAAGCCGACAAGCAGCTGCATATTGATGGCGTAGTCGCTCGCGTGGTTGAAGTGATGGCCGAGCAGTATGCCGGGAAAGAGCAGGGCCTTGAGGGCCGGGGCTTTGATGCCGGCGAGCTGCGCAAGGTCGAAAAGCACATCATGCTGCAGGTACTGGACCGTCACTGGAAGGATCACCTTGCCAGTATGGATCAGCTGCGTCAGGGGATTCATCTGCGCGGTTATGCGCAGAAAAACCCGAAACAGGAATACAAGCGCGAAGCGTTCGAGTTGTTTCAGCACATGATGAATCAGATTCAGCATCAATTGATTCGTGTGCTGCATACACTGGAGTTGCGTCGCGATGACGAGCTCGAACAGATGGAGCGCCAGCGTGCGGAAGAGGCGCGCCGCCAGGCGGAGCGGATGCAGGCAATGATGCCGCCGGTGGCAGAAGATGGTCTGCCCGCTGTGCCTGGTTCGCAGGAGGCCGGCGGTGCACAGCAGCCGGTGGTGCGTGATCTGCCGAAAGTCGGCCGCAATGAGCCCTGCCCGTGCGGCTCTGGCAAGAAATACAAACACTGTCATGGGCAGCTGGGTTAACAGGAGAGCAAACCTTTGAGTCAGGTCAGCTGGTTGCCGGTATCCGGCGTGCGGGTGTCTGCGGTCAAGGCCGGTGTCAAAAAGCCGAACCGTTATGATCTGGTGGTGTTTGAACTGGCGGAAGGTGCTGCGACTGCCGGTGTGTTTACCCTGAACCGTTTCTGTGCGGCACCGGTGCAGGTGGCGCAGCAGCATCTTGCGACGGCAACGCCACGCTACCTGATGATCAACACCGGTTATGCCAACGCCGGAACAGGCGAAAAGGGCATGCAGAACTGTCTGGCCAGCTGTGACCTGCTGGCGGCGGCTGCCGGTTGCCAGCGCGATCAGGTGCTGCCGTTTTCCACCGGTGTGATTGGTGAGCTGTTTACCCTGCCGCCGTTTGAGCGCGGCCTGCCCGCGGCGCTGGAAGCGCTGGATGAGCATGGCTGGGGGTTGGCATCGGAAGGCATCATGACCACCGATACCCGGCCGAAAATCGCCTCGCATCGGGTTGAGCTCAATGGTGTTCCGGTGACCATCACCGGTATTGCCAAGGGTGCCGGTATGATCAAGCCGAATATGGCGACCATGCTGGGCTTTGTTGCCACCGACGCGAGTATCGAGCCGGTGTTGTTGCAGCGCTGGCTCAAGCAGCTGGCGGACCAGTCGTTCAATTGCATCAGTATTGATGGTGATACTTCCACCAATGATGCCTGCATGCTGGTGGCCACCGGCAAGGCCGGCATGGCCGCGCCGGTGTCGGAAAACAGCCCGGAAGCGCAGACTCTGTTTGCTGCCTTGCATCAGGTATTTGTCACGCTTGCCCATGCCATCGTGCGTGATGGTGAAGGTGCCACCAAATTCGTCGAGGTGCGGGTTGAGGGTGCGCACACTGATGCCGATGCCCGAGCCATTGCCGAAACGGTGGCCCATTCACCGCTGGTCAAAACCGCCCTGTTTGCTTCCGATCCCAACTGGGGCCGTATTCTTGCTGCGGTGGGCCGTGCGCCAATTGCGGCGCTGAATGTCGAGCGGGTCAGCATCTGGCTGGATGATGTGCAGATCGTTGCCAATGGTGCCGTTGCGGCCGATTACACCGAGGCCCGTGGTGCAGCGGTGATGGCCCAGGGCGACATTCGTATCACCATCGGTCTGGCTGTTGGCGAGGGCAGTGCGACTGTCTGGACCTGCGATTTCAGTTACGACTACGTCAAGATTAATGCCGAATACCGTACCTGATACGTCACGGCTGGATGTTGTAGCGGCAATTATCCGCGACGACTCAGGCCGGGTTCTGCTTGCCCGGCGACCCGAGCATAAGCATCAGGGTGGTCGTTGGGAATTTCCCGGCGGCAAGGTGGAAACCGGTGAGGCACTGGAGCGTGCCCTGAACCGGGAGCTTGAAGAAGAGCTCGGAGTCACCACCCGGTCATGCCGGCCGTTTATGACGGTCGATCATCATTACCCTGACTTGCATGTGCGTCTGCATTTTCGCGAGGTCACCGGTTGGCACGGCGAGCCGCATGGCCGTGAAGGTCAGCCGGTTTGCTGGTTCGCGGTGAACGAGCTGGGCATGCTGGAATTTCCCGCCGCCAACCGTCCGGTTGTCAAAGCGCTGCAACTATCAGATCAGCTTGTCATTCTGCCCGAGATGTTGCCGGAGGACTGGCTCAGTCGCCTGGCTTCCGCAGTCGCATCCGGTGCCGGCCTGGTGTATCTGCGTGGGCTGGAAAAAAGCCCGGCGATTCTGTCGCAGGCGGTCGAGCTTTGCCACCAATCCGCTGCGTTGGTGCTGGTGCGAAATAATCCGGCGCTGTTGTCGCAAACCGGTGCCGATGGTCTGCACCTGAGCGCGGATGTAGCGGCGACGTTGCAGCAGCGTCCGGAGGTGAACTTTCTGTCGGTGGCCTGCCATAACGAAGCGGAGCTGGAGGTCGCCCGGCAGCTTGGTGCGGATATGGTGACCTTGTCTCCGGTCTGCCACACTGCAAGTCATCCCGATGTGGCGCCGCTTGGTTGGCAGCAATTTGCCAGGCTGGCAGTTGGCCGGCCGTTTGCGGTGTATGCCCTGGGCGGTGTCAACAAGGCAGATGTGGAATTGGCACGCGGCCACGGTGCTCGCGGTGTTGCCGGGATCCGTGACTTCTTTGGTTAAAGAGCTTCTGAGAGCCACGTAGGAGCGGTCGATCGACCGCGATCCACGCCAGAAAATCGCGGCCGGTCGGCCGCTCCTGCACAAGTGCCACAGCTTTTCGAAAATTCCTTAACGATCAAATCTCGTCGTTGAAATCTGACGGATCGTTTGCGCCGGGGATGGCGTGACGTTCCGCGGCCCAGTCGCCCAGATCAATCAATTTGCAGCGTTCGCTGCAGAACGGGCGGAACGGGTTGTCGGCGCGCCATTGCACCGGCTTGCGACATTGCGGGCAGGCAACGATACGGGCGTCGGGTTCAGCCATGGGATTCTGCCATTTTCAGGTAAGTTTCATGTAATGCGTCGAGTTGCCGATGCAGGCTCGTCAGGTCGGCATCATTCATGACGATATCATCGGCATGACGACGCTTTTCTTCGCGCGGCATCTGCGCAGCGATAATGGCCTTTACCTGCGCTTCGGCAACCTTGTCACGGCTTGCCGTGCGGCTCAGCTGAACAGCCTCCGGCACATCAATCAGCAGGATCCGGTTGGCCAGCTTGTGCTGGCTGCTTTCGAGAAGCAGCGGTGATACCAGCAGGGTGTAGGGAGACGTCGAGGCGCCGAGCTGGCGGACAATTTCCGCGCCGATAGCCGGATGGGTGATAGCTTCGAGATCCTTGCGGGCGCTGCTGTCGGCAAACACGATGTCGCGCAGTGCGCGACGATCAAGGGCGCCATCAGTCTGAATAACAGCATCGCCAAAACGCTGGCGGATGGCGGCCAGTGCAGGCTGGCCGGGCTCAACCACGACTCTGGCAGCGAGGTCTGCATCGACTACGCAGATACCCTTGCTGGCAAGGTAATCTGACGCGGCGGTCTTGCCGCTGCCAATGCCTCCGGTGAGTCCGATAACCAGCATCAGAATTTCATCAGGCCAAGGTACGCGGTGACAATCTGCTCTCCCCATAACAACGCAATCCAGCCGGCGGCTGCAAGATAGGGGCCAAACGGAATGCCCTGGTCACGCTTGACCAGTCCACTCAGTAACAAGGTGCCACCAACTACGGCGCCAACCAGTGACGACAGCAGAATCACCAGCGGCAGAAGCTGCCAGCCGAGCCAGGCACCCAGTGCCGCAAGCAGCTTGAAATCGCCATAGCCCATGCCTTCCTTGCCGGTGAGCAGTTTGAAGGCCCAGTACACCGACCACAGCGCGAGATAGCCCGTGGCGGCGCCAATCACTGCATCGCCCAGACTGACCGGGGAAATGCCGGTGACGGCGAGCAGCAGGCCGGCCCAGAGCAGCGGGTAGGTCAGATCATCCGGCAGCAGGGTGGTATCAAAATCAATCATGGCCAGAGCCAGCAGCACCCAGCCGGCCGGAATCAGCGCCCCCAGCCAGGGCGAGTAGCCCACATGCCAGGCGGTGACGGCAGCGACCAGCCCGGCGCCAAGCTCAATCAGCGGATAGCGCACGCTGATACCGGTACCACAGGACGAGCAGCGCCCGCGCAGAATCAGCCAGCTGAGCAGCGGAATATTTTCATACCAGCGAATGGCATGACCGCATTTCGGGCAGCGGGACGCTGGCGTGGCCAGGTTGAAAGGTTCTGCCGTTGGCGCTTCCGGAAGTGAGAGTACCGAGCGAGCCTCCTGTTGCCAGGCACGCTCCATCATCACCGGCAGGCGATAGATCACCACGTTGAGAAAACTGCCCACCAGCAGGCCGAAAATGAAGACCAGTACAACCAGAAAAGTCGGGCTGGTCTCAAGCAAAGTCAGAATGGCCATAGAATTTGTCAGACAACCGCGCCAATCTGGAAAATTGGCAGGTACATGGCGATGATCAGCCCGCCGATAACAACACCAAGGAATGACATGATCATCGGTTCCATCATCGAGGTGAGGCCATCAACAGCGTTATCTACTTCCGCTTCAAAGTAGGTGGCAACCTTGTCGAGCATGGCATCCAGTGCGCCGGATTCTTCGCCAATAGCAACCATCTGCAATGCCATGCTCGGAAAAATTCCTGTAGCCCGCATGGCAAACTGTAACTGCTGCCCTGTCGAAACGTCGTCCCGGATGCGCAGAATGGCGTCGCGGTAAACAGTGTTGCCGGCTGCCTGAGCACAGGATTCGAGTGCTTCGATAAGTGGAACACCCGCCGCAAACGTTGTTGACAGGGTTCGGGAGTAGCGCGCCACAGTCGCCTTGTAGGCAATGTCACCGACAATCGGTAATTTAAGCGTCACGCGGTCAGCCAGGGCATTGAATGCCGGTGAGCGTTTTCTGCCCTCTTTGTACCCGGTGATGATGGCCGCGATAAATATTACCAGCAGGAAACCCTTGGCCTGGACCCAGTCTGAAATTGCCAGAACAAACAGGGTAAAGGCTGGTAATTCTGCGCCAAAGCCGTCGAACAGGGATTTGAATGTCGGGACTACCTTTACAAGCAAGATGCCCGTTACCACGGCGGCAATGACCAATACCGATATCGGATATTTCATTGCTTTCTTTATCTTCAGCCGCAGTGCCTCGGCCTTTTCCTTATAGACGGCAACACGCTCAAGCATGGTTTCCAGGGCACCGGATTGCTCGCCTGAGTCAACCAGACTGCAGAACAGGTCGTCAAAGTGCTGCGGATACTTTCGCAGGGCGCCGGCGAAGTTATTGCCAGCCTCCACCTCGGATTTGATGCTCAGTACTACCTCTTTCATGGTCGGGTTATCAAGGCCATCTGCCACAATTTCAAATGACTGCACCAAGGGAACCCCGGCCTTCATCATTGTGGCCATTTGTCTGGTAAAGATAGTGACATCCATTGTGGTGATTTTCTTCTTGCCACCAATATTGATCACAAGTTTACGATTTACGGACTTGGCATTGATGCCCTGCTTCTTGAGCTCGAGTTTGACTAGCGCAGGATTTTTGCCGCTGATCTCGCCTTTAACTTTTGCTCCTTTCTTATCGGTGCCCTGATAAAGAAAGGTATGGTTTTTTTCCGGCGCTTTGGTTTTCGTGGCTTTCGCTGCTTTGGCCATGATCAGTGTCCAGAGGTGACGCGGTTAACTTCTTCGAGGCTGGTAACGCCTTTCATCGCTTTCAGCAGGCCGGAGCGGTGCAGGTCGTTAAACCCCTCCTTGCGGCACT
>JBECKT010000094.1:0-17783 GCA_040235405.1 Alcanivoracaceae bacterium | reverse complement strand
CCTTTCAGGTCCAGATGCATGGCCAGCCGCCACTGCCCGGCAAGTGCTTCACTCAGATCACAAGTCAGCTGTCCCTGCAGGAATTTCTCGCTCTCCGGCCCGCGTACGCTGATAACGGCGAGGTGGTCGCCAATTATCAGAGCGGGCGCAAGGCTGCCGGTGAAGCGTTGTATTTCGCCTTGCCTGTTGCGCTGTGCACCAAGACTGTCAAGAAACTGCTGCCAGGACATAACCGCGTAATCCGTACTGCCTCAGAGGTCTGTGATGATAGATAATGTCGGCTCCTGATGTCAGTGCCGGACGCCGTTATGACTGAATCCGAATTGAAGCGCAGCTACCGTTGGCAGTGTCGCCGAGGCCTGCTGGAGGTGGATCTGGTGCTGAACGACTATATCGACCGCATTTTTGATAGTGAAACCGCACAGCGGCAGCAGCTGTTCGGCCGCTTGCTGGCAGAGCAGGATGCCGATCTGTTCGAGTGGTTTACCCGCCGCTCGCAGCCGCAGGACGTACAGATGAGAGATTATGTTGCCCATATCCTTGCCCGACTCGGCCGTCCTGATTGAGTTGCCGCCTTCGCGCGGGCCATTGTTGTTCTGGGTGTTTGCCCTGTTGCTGTCGCTGTCTGCCGTGATGCTGGCAGACATGCCCTGGCTATGGCAGGTGGCCGCGCTGCTGGTTGTTGTCTGGGTGGGCAGTATTGAATGGCGTTTGCGCCGCCGCCCGCAGGCGCTGGCATTCTCGCCGGAATCGGTGCAGTGCCGGCTGCACGATGGCCGGACCCTGGCAGCTGACTGGCCGCTGGGCGGTATGGTTTGCCCGTTCTGGATCACCCTGCAGTTTCCGGCCCGGTTTCATCGCCGCATCAGTGTGACGATTTATCGCGATCAGCTTGGTGCAGCCGACTTTCGTCGGCTGCGTGTGCTGATGCGGGTCTGAGGGCTTTCAGCCGGTGGCGGAAAAGTTATCCGGAACCAGAATGGTATCGTTGATTGATGCTGCCGCTTCCGGATAATCCAGCATGTAGTGCAGCCCGCGGGATTCCTTGCGGTTGATTGCCGAGCGAATGATCAGCTCGGCAATCACCACCAGATTGCGCAGCTCCAGCAGGTCGTTGCTGATCTGGTAATTGGAGTAGAACTCGGCAATTTCTTTCTGCAGGACCTCGACCCGGTGGCTGGCCCGCTGCAGTCGTTTGATGGTGCGGACAATGCCGACATAGTCCCACATAAAGCGGCGCAGCTCGTCCCAGTTGTGGGCGATGACCACGTCCTCGTCGGCTTCGGTGACTTTCGACTCATCCCACTCGGCCACGGCCGGCGGTTCGGCCACCGTGTTCATATGCGCGGCAATATGCTCACTGGCAGCGCGACCGAACACGAAGCATTCCAGCAGCGAGTTGCTGGCCATCCGATTAGCGCCGTGCAAACCGGTAAAGGAGGTTTCGCCAATGGCATACAGGCCGGGCAGGTCAGTCTGGCCATTCAGGTCGGTCATCACGCCGCCGCAGGTGTAATGGGCCGCCGGTACGATCGGAATCGGATCGCGGGTGATATCGATACCCAGCTGCAGACACTTGGCGTATACCGTCGGGAAGTGATGAATGATGAAGTCCGCCGGCCGATGGCTGATATCCAGATACAGGCAATCGGCACCGAGCCGCTTCATCTCATGGTCGATGGCGCGGGCGACGATATCGCGTGGTGCCAGTTCCCCGCGCGGATCAAAACGCTGCATGAAACGTTCACCATCTGGCAGCAACAGGCGGCCGCCTTCGCCACGAATCGCTTCGGTGACCAGAAACGATTTCGCTTTCGGGTGATACAGGCAGGTCGGGTGGAACTGCATGAACTCCATATTGGCGACCCGGCAACCGGCCCGCCAGGCCATGGCGATGCCGTCACCGGTGGCGACATCCGGGTTCGAGGTGTACAGGTACACCTTGCTGGCACCGCCAGTGGCCAGCACCACGAAACGGGCGAGAAAGACGTCAGTCTCGCCGCTCTCGATGTTGTGAATGTAGGCTCCGGTGCAGCGTCGTTCTTTCCCGTCCCCCGCATGGATCAGATCCACCGCCACGCGGTGTTCAAAGCGCTCGACATTATCGCGCTGCTTGACTTGATGGATCAGCGCACTGGAAATAGCAACGCCGGTGGCGTCGGCGGCATGTATGATGCGGCGGTGACTGTGGCCGCCCTCGCGGGTCAGGTGGTAGCCCTGAGTGCCACCGTCACCCTGATCGAAGCGGGTAAAGTCGACCCCCTGTTCGATCAGCCAGCGAATTGCCTCCGGGCCATGCTCGACGGTTTTTCTGACCGCATCGTCGTGGCACAGACCGGCACCCGCGATATGGGTGTCATCGACATGCGACTGCATCGAGTCGGTTGCGTCCAGTACGGCAGCGATGCCGCCCTGGGCATACCAGGTGCTGGCGCTGGTCAGTCGGCCCTTTGACAGCAACGCAACGCGGCAGCTGGCTGGCAGGTTCAGGGCCACGGTCAGGCCGGCGGCGCCGCTGCCGATAATCAGTACATCGTGACGATAGGTGGCCATAGCTGTTCTCTCGGGCGCCTTCGGTGAAGAAACTGCGCGAAGTGTAGCAAAGGGCCGGGCCGCCTTTGCTAGAATTCATCATCCGCCGGGGAACCGGCAGCCATTTTCAACGTCTCAGCCCGGCATGGGGTGAGCAGGGGGAGTCCCGGGTGACCGACGAAGAACTGGTCAAACGCGCCAGTAAAGGCGATCAGCGAGCGTTTGATCTATTGGTGCGTAAATACCAGCATCGGATTTTTGCCCTGATCAGCCGCTATGTGCGTGATCAGGATGAGGTTCAGGACGTAGCCCAGGAGGCCTTTATCAAGGCCTGGCGTGCGTTGCCCAGATTTCGGGGTGACAGCCAGTTCTATACCTGGCTGTATCGCATTGCTGTGAACACGGCCAAGAACTATCTGGTATCCCGTTCCCGCCGGCCGCCGGGCTCGGACATTGATGCCGAGGATGCCGAGCAGTTTGTTGGCGCCGATGGTCTGCGCGACTCCGGAACTCCGGAATCGATTCTGATGTCGCAGGAACTGGGTGAGGTGATCTCCCGGGCCATTGATGCGCTGCCGCAGGAACTGAAGACGGCGGTGACACTCAGAGAGTTTGATGGCCTCAGTTATGAAGATATCGCTGCCATCATGGAATGCCCGGTTGGCACTGTCCGGTCACGGATATTCCGGGCCCGGGAAGCGATTGAACAGGCTATGCGGCCAATCATGGATCAGGACAGCGTGATCCGTTGAGTTGAATACAAGCAGTTAACCTCAGCCCACAGCAAACAGGTGGCACTATGAAACAGGAACAGCACGCAGCACCCCGGGGTGAGACCCTGTCGGCCTTGCTCGATAACGAAGTCAGTGAACTCGACACCCGTCGATTGCTGCGTGACATGACTGATGCAGATGCCGAGCGGCTTGGCTGCTGGCAACTGGCACGGGACATCTTGCAGCGTCACCCGGTAGCCGCTGTGCCGGCCGATTTCAGTGCCCGCATTGCGACGGCGCTGGCGCAGCAGCCGCAACCGCGTCACTGGGCACTGCCGCTGGCGCGTCTGGCGGTAGCTGCATCGGTCGCGCTGGCGACAGTGGTGGGCTGGCAATACTGGGACGACAGCCAGCTTGCCGGTGCGCCGGCGCTGGCATCGTCACAGCGCCCGGTATTGCTTGAGGGGCATGAGCTGGTATCCGGGGTGATGCATCCGCCGGCCCGGCCGGCGGCGCTTACTCAGGAGCGTGAGCGAATGGAGGACATGTTGGTGCGGCACAGTGACTTTGCCGCCCGGCACGGCTCACAGAGTGTGGTCCCCTACGCCCGCTTTATCAGCCTTGAAGCCGGCAAGGAACAGCAGTGATGCGGTTGCGGTTGCTGATGGTGTTACTGGTTGGTCTGGCGCTGCAGGCGCCGGCCGAAGAAATATCGGCACCGCAACTGTTGGAGAAAATGAGCCATGCGGCCCGGGTACTGGAGTACCGGGGTCGCTTGCTTTATCTGCATGGCAGCATGGTCAGTACGCTGGAGCTGTTGCATGCCCGTTTTGATGATCGTGAGCACGAACGCCTTACCCAGCTGGATGGTCAGCTGGCCGAGGTGATCCGCCGTGGTGAGCATGTGGTGTGTGTGCATGCAGACCGCACTATTACCCGATTGGTAAATCGTAGTTCGGTGACCCCGCTGGGTTTACACGAGAGGCTGAGTAGCGCGCTGCCGGTCCAGTATCAGTTGTTGCTCGATGGCGACGACCGGATCGCCGGGCGTCCGGCGCATCAGCTGCGGCTGGTGCCGCTGGATCAGTTCCGCTATGGCTACCGGCTGTGGACCGATCAGGAAAGCGGGCTGTTACTCAAATCCGAGCTGGTTGATATTGACGGGGTGGTTCTGGAGCGGCTGGAGTTTGTCAGCCTGGAACTGCAACCGAAGTTGACTGAAGCTGATTTTGAAGTGCCGTCGACCCTGCGCGAGCGTGCGCTCGACAGCCTGGCTGACGACGCGCACCCGTCCGGCCTTATTGCACTGGAAGCCGGCTGGCTGCCTGAAGGTTTTGTTGAAGTGGATCGGGATCTGCGCCTGACCGGTGGAGCGCGCAGCCCGGTGGCCGCCGCCACCTACAGTGATGGATTGGCGGCATTCACCCTGTTTGTCGAATCCCTGCCGGAGAATGCCGCTGAGGGCACCAGCAGGCTGGGGCCAACTCTGGCAATCAGCCGTAGCATGTCAGCGGACAATGTCGGCTGGCTGGTAACACTGGTGGGAGAGGTCCCGGCTTTGACCGGAGAGCGGGTACTCACCAATCTGTCTCTCGGTACCACGCATGATTGAAGAGCAGGGCAGAGTCGTGGCGGTGGAGCCCGACGCGGTCTGGGTCGAAACAGTGCGCTACACGGCTTGTCAGAGCTGTGCCGCCAACAAGGCCTGTGGCCACGCCCTGCTTGATGGCCAGCGTGGAGGCAGCCGGGCCAGGATTCGCGCCCTCACGCGCCAGGTCTCGTTGCAGGTTGATGATCAGGTGGTGCTTGGTATCCCTGAAGGGCTGCTGATTCGCAGCACCCTGATGCTCTACCTGTTACCACTGGTGCTGATGTTTGTCGGCGCCCTGGGCGCCGGGCAGCTTGATCTGGCGATACCGGATCCGGCCGCGATCGGGGGAATTGCCGGTTTGCTGGGCGGATTTGCTATCAATCGCTGGTACAGTGTCCGTCATCGTCGTGATCCGGCCATGCACCCGCAGGTGCTGCGGCGCATTTCCGCCGCCCCGCTTTCCTGTCTGCAGGTCCGCGATCCGCTCTGAGTCTTTTGCGGAGGTAAGCAGATGCGTGTTGTTCTGTTCGTTGTTCTTTATATGATCGCCGGCTGCCAGCCGCAGGCCAGCACTCTGCCGGATTTCACTGGTTTGGTGGAGGAGAATGCGCCTGCGGTGGTCAACATCAGCACGGAACAGAAACTTGCCGGCGGTCAGCGGCAGATGCCGGAAATGCTTCGCCGCTTCTTTGAAGGTATGGAAGATCAGTTCCCTGCACCGGAATCCGAGGGCGAGTCGCTGGGCTCCGGTTTCGTTATCTCGACGGACGGCTACATTCTGACCAATCATCATGTCGTTGCCGATGCCACACGGATTATCGTCCGCATGCAGGATGGCAGTGAAAAGGATGCCGAACTGATTGGCAGTGACCCACGCAGTGATCTGGCGTTACTGAAAATTGATGGCAACGGTTTGCCGGTGGTCAGGATTGGATCTTCATCGAAGTTGAAAGTCGGTGAATGGGTGCTTGCCATCGGCGCACCGTTCGGTTTTGAAAGTACCGTGACGGCCGGCATTGTCAGCGCCAAAGGGCGCAGTCTGCCGAGTGAAAACTACGTGCCGTTTATCCAGACTGATGTCGCTATCAATCCCGGTAACAGTGGGGGCCCGCTGTTCAATCTGGACGGCGAGGTAGTTGGTATTAACTCCCAGATTGTCAGCCGTAGCGGTGGCTTTATGGGGCTGTCTTTTGCCATTCCGATTGATATGGCCATGGAAGTGGTGGCCCAGTTAAAGGACAAGGGCCGGGTCAGTCGCGGCTGGCTGGGGGTGCTGATCCAGCCGGTGGACCGTGAGCTGGCGGAATCATTCGGGCTGGACAAACCGACCGGCGCGCTGGTCAGCCAGGTGATGCCGGACTCGCCCGCAGAGCGGGCCGGCTTTATGGTCGGTGATGTGGTGGTGGGCTTCAATGGTCAGGAAATCGGCCACTCCGGTCAGCTGCCGCAAATTGTTGGCGTGCTGGCACCGGGAACCCGGGCCGAGGCCGAGGTGGTGCGTAACGGCAAATCGAAAACCCTGAAAGTGATTGTCGGTGAGCTGCCGGAAGATCTCGGCAACCCGCTGAATCCTGACCGGCCGGAAAAATCCGGCACCAGCACGCTGGGCCTCAAGGTCGAGCCTTTGTCGGCGGAGGATCTGGGTACGCTGGGTGTGCCACAGGGCGTACTGGTGGTCGAGGTCAGTGACGGGCCGGCTGCGCGCGCCGGCATCCGCCGTGGCGACGTCCTTGTCAGCCTTGATAACAGGCCGGTAAATGACCCGAAGGCCCTGAAAAAGCTGGTCGACGAGCTTGATGGCGGCGTGGTGGTGCCGGTACTGATCCATCGTGATGGCAGCCCGCGTTTCCTGGCATTGCGATTGGGGCAATAAGGCCAGATGCTGAATGCTCGGCCCGGGCGCCGCAGGCCTGCCCGAGGCCGGGCCCTTCTCAGGGCGACAGCCACCCCCCCAATCCGCTAGAATCGGCGCCTTCTTTCCTCTGGTAGTTCAGCGTTGTGACCGACATCAGCCATATCCGCAATTTCTCCATCATCGCCCACATCGACCATGGCAAATCTACCCTCGCGGACCGCTTTATCCAGCTCTGCGGCGGGCTGAGCACCCGGGAGATGTCTGAGCAAGTACTTGATTCCATGGATATCGAGCGTGAGCGTGGCATCACCATCAAGGCCCAGAGCGTGACCTTGATGTACAAGGCGCGTAATGGCGAGAGCTACCAGCTCAACTTTATCGACACTCCGGGGCACGTCGACTTCTCCTACGAGGTGTCCCGCTCGCTGTCTGCCTGCGAGGGCGCATTGCTGGTGGTTGATGCGGCCCAGGGTGTGGAAGCCCAGTCGGTTGCCAACTGTTACACCGCCATCGAGCAGAATCTGGAAGTGCTGCCGGTGTTGAACAAGATTGACCTGCCGCAGGCGGAGCCGGAGCGGGTGATCGACGAGATCGAAGAGATTATCGGTCTTGATGCGCATGATGCGTGTCTGGTAAGCGCCAAGACCGGTATCGGCATTGATGACTTGCTGGAGCAGCTGGTTGAACGCATTCCGGCGCCCAAGGGCAGCCGTGATAACAAGTTTCAGGCGCTGATTATCGACTCCTGGTTTGATAACTATCTCGGCGTGGTGTCACTGGTCCGGGTGACGGAAGGGCGGCTGAAAAAAGGTGACAAGATTCTGATCAAGTCCACTGGCCAGACCCATGTGGTTGACGCGCTTGGCGTGTTCACGCCCAAGCGCAAGGAACAGACGATGCTGGAGGCTGGCGAGGTAGGCTGGATTTCCGCCAGTATCAAGGCCATCCATGGTGCGCCGGTGGGCGATACCCTGACCCATGCAAAAACACCGGAGGTTCCGGCCCTGCCGGGCTTCAAGCGCGTCAAGCCGCAGGTTTACGCCGGCATGTTCCCGGTTAATGCCGATGTCTATGAAGACTTTCGTGATGCGTTGGCCAAGCTGTCGCTGAATGATGCCTCGTTATTCTACGAGCCGGAAACCTCTGATGCCCTGGGTTTCGGTTTCCGGGTTGGCTTTCTCGGCATGCTGCACATGGAAATCATTCAGGAGCGTCTTGAGCGCGAATACGACCTCGACCTGATAACCACGGCGCCTACCGTGGTGTATGAGCTGCAGCTCAACGACGGCTCCATGCTCTATGTCGATAACCCGTCGAAGCTGCCCGAGATTAACAAGGTAGAGGAATTCCGCGAGCCGATCGCCCGGGTCAATATTCTCGTGCCCCAGGATTACCTTGGTAACGTTATTACCCTTTGCATTGAGCGCCGCGGCGTGCAGAAAAACATGCAGTACATGGGCAAGCAGGTGCAGCTGACCTATGACATTCCGATGGCTGAGGTGGTGCTGGATTTCTTCGACCGACTGAAGTCCTGCAGCCGTGGCTATGCCTCGCTGGACTATGCCTTCGACCGCTTCGAGCCGGCCCGTCTGGTACGTGTTGATGTGTTGATTAATGGTGACAAGGTCGATGCACTGGCGATCATTTGCCACGCAGACCAGGCTCTGTATCGTGGTCGGGTGCTGACCGAAAAAATGAAGGAGCTGGTGCCGCGACAGATGTTTGACGTTGCGATTCAGGCTTCCATTGGTAGCAAGATCGTTGCCCGGCAGACCGTCAAGGCGCTGCGCAAGAACGTTCTGGCGAAGTGCTACGGCGGTGACGTGAGCCGCAAGAAGAAGCTGCTGGAAAAGCAGAAAGAAGGCAAGAAGCGCATGAAGCAGGTTGGTAATGTGGAAATCCCGCAATCCGCCTTCCTGGCCGTACTGAAGGTGGACTGAGAATGGATATTGATATCGGCCTCTGGCTGACCGTATTGGTGTTGGTCGGCATTGTCCTGTGGCTTGCCGACCGGGTCCTGAAAATTACCCCGGAGACCCGCTCGGGTCAGGGCGGGGAGAGCTATCCCCGTCCGGTAGAGGAAGTGGTGGCATTTTCCAACTCGATCCTGCCGGTGGTGGCAGTCGTTCTGGTGGTGCGCTCGTTTCTGTTCGAGCCCTTTACCATTCCTTCAGGCTCAATGTTGCCGACCCTGAAGGTTCACGACTTTATTCTGGTTAACAAGTTTGCCTACGGGGTGCGCTTACCGGCGATTCACACCAAGGTGCTTGATACCGGCAGCCCGCAGCGTGGCGAGGTCATGGTGTTCCGTTATCCGGAGGAGCCGTCGAAGAACTATATCAAGCGGGTTGTTGGTTTGCCGGGTGACAGTATCCGGATAGAAGGGGCCCAGTTGTATATCAATGGCGACAAGGTGGAGCGTCGGTTGCTGGAGCAAAGCGGTGATCAACGCAGCCAGGAGGCGGTGTTTACCGAGAGTCTGGGTGATATCGAGCATCTGATGCGGCACGAATGGCTGGTTAACCCCTATACCGGCCAGCTGGTTTCCCGGTCTCCGGAGGGTGAGTGGGAAGTTCCGGCAGACAGTTATTTCGTGATGGGTGATAATCGGGACAACAGTAAGGACAGCCGTTTCTGGGGCTTTGTCCCTGAAAGTCATGTGGCCGGCAAGGCAGTGGTAATCTGGATGCACTGGACTTCACTGTTCTCGATTCCGGATTTTTCCCGTAATGGTGCGATTGACAAGGTGGAGGAAGCAAAATGAGAACAACAACTCTTCCGTCAAGGATGCGAGGCATGTCGTTTGTCGGCTGGATGCTGATTGCTGCGGTGGTGATTGTTTTTGCTACGGCCGGAATCAGGATTGTGCCGGCATTTCTTGAGTTCAATACTATCAGCGGCGTGATTAACAGTGTTCTGCAAGACCCCAAAATCGGCTTTAAGGCTGATTCAGAGATCATGGGTGATCTGGGCAAGCGGTTCAATATCAATAATATCGATGCCATCAGCCCCGACGAAATCGTTATTACCCGTGAGGGTCCCCGTCTTGTGCTCAGCGTGGACTATGAAGTGAGGGGTAATCTGTACGGGAACATTGACCTGATGATGACCTTCAAAGAGGACTTCGTCAAAGAACTTCGCCAGTGACACCAGACCTTGACAGGCTTGAGGCTCGGCTCGGCCATCGATTCGCAAATCGAGAACTTCTGGCGCTGGCGCTGACGCATCGTAGCGCCAGTCGGCGCCACAACAATGAGCGGCTGGAGTTCCTCGGTGATTCGTTGCTGAGTGAAATCATTTCAGTCGCTCTGTTTCGTCATCACGCAGAGGCGTCCGAGGGGCAGCTGACCAGAATGCGGGCGTCCCTGGTTCGCGGCCAGACGCTGGCGGAGATGGGGCTTGAAATGGGGTTGGGTGACTATCTTTCCCTGGGTGGCGGTGAGCTGAAAAGTGGCGGGTTCCGCCGCGAGTCCATTCTGGCCGATGCCGTAGAGGCGCTAATCGGCGCTATCTACCTCGACGCCGGGCAGCAGGTTTGCGAGCAATGTGTGCTGCAGTGGTTCGCCGGGAGACTGGAGACCATTTCGCCACTGTCTGCGAATAAGGATCCGAAAACCGCTCTGCAGGAGCGCCTGCAGGCCAGACAGATTGCCTTGCCGGACTACGAGGTTATTGCCGTTCATGGTCAGGCGCCGAAGCAGCAGTTCGATGTCCGCTGTCGGTTGCAACAACATAATCAGGCATTCGTTGCCAGTGGGCCTAGCCGACGCAAGGCCGAGCAGGCCGCCGCCCGGGCAGCGCTGATCTGGCTGGAGCAACAAGATGACAGTTGATCAGGTACAGCGTTGTGGCATGGTGGCGATCGTTGGCCGTCCGAACGTCGGTAAATCGACGTTGATGAATCACCTGCTCGGCCAGAAAGTCAGCATTACTTCCCGCAAGCCGCAAACCACCAGACACCGCATTCACGGCATTCTTACCCGGGATCATTATCAGATTGTTTTCGCCGATACTCCGGGCATTCACAGCGGCGAAGAGCGTGCACTGAATCGTTATATGAATCAGGCCGCTCTGTCCGCACTGGGCGGGGTAGATGTGGTCTGCTTCATGGTCGACTCGGTCAAGTGGACGGCTGCCGATGAGCATGTATTGAAGTTACTGCCTCAGGATGGCACGCCGGTTATTCTGCTGATCAACAAGACTGACAAGGTGGGTGACAAAGAGGCGCTTCTGCCGCATATCCAGCATTTGTGTTCGTTGCGTCAGTTTGATGAGGTGATACCGGTGTCGGCGTTGCAGGGCCATAACCTTGATGCCCTTGAGCAAGCGTTGGCAAAGCGGTTGCCTGAGGCGCCGTTCTGGTTTGATGAGGATCAGATTACCGACCGCAGTGTCCGCTTTATGGTCGCCGAGATCATTCGCGAAAAGGTCATGCGGCAGCTGGGTGATGAGGTGCCGCATCAGGTCACGGTAGAGATCGAGATGTGGCAGGACGGTCCGAAGTTGACCGATATTGCAGCCTGTATTCTGGTTGAGCGTCCCGGCCAGAAACGTATTCTGATCGGCAGTGGCGGAGACCGGATCAAAAGTATCGGCACCCAGGCGCGGCAGGATATCGAGCGGCTGCTTGAGCGTAAGGTAATGCTGAGTCTCTGGGTCAAGGTACGCTCGGGTTGGTCCGATGATATTCGTGCCCTGCGCTCGCTCGGTTATGGCGACCTCTGAGGCGCTGACTTCCGGCCGCTGCTGGGTGTTGCACCGGCGTCCCTATCGTAACAGCAGCCTGCTTGTCGATTTGTTCAGCGCCGCGACTGGCCGTCTGGCAGTAGTGGCCCGCGGAGGTCAACGGGATCCCCTGCTGCAACCATTCCGTCCATTGCTGGCTCACTGGGCGGGGCGGGGAGAGTTGCGCAGTTTGCGCTCTGCCGAGGCTGCAGGCGTGCCGGTTTCCCTGCAGGGAGAGGCGCTGTACTGCGGACTGTATCTGAACGAATTGCTGGTTCGTCTGCTGCACCGGGATGATCCGCAACCGGATCTGGTTCAGGCCTACGAGACTGCACTTGCGTTGCTGGCGGTGGCTGACAGTCCGCTTGATGTGGTGCTCAGACATTTCGAAATACGTTTGCTGAACGCCATGGGGTATGCGCTGAGTTTGCAGCATGATAATCAGGGCCAACCATTGCAGGCCGGGTTACGCTATCGGCTATTGCCGGAACAGGGTCTGGTTGCCGATGTTTCCGGCCCCTATGCAGGCGCAAACCTGAACGACATTGCTAACGGTCGCTGGCATGATGACTCGCGCCGTATTGCCCGGGACCTGATGCGTGAGGCATTGGCCCCGCACCTTGGTGGCCGGCCACTGGTCAGTCGCAGTCTGTTTCGTCACGCCGGAAAAGGAGCAACCTGATGCAGCGTGTTTATCTTGGCGTCAATATCGATCATGTCGCGACCTTGCGTCAGGCCCGCGGCAGCCGCTATCCGGAGCCGGTTCAGGCCGCGCTGCTGGCGGAGCAGGCCGGAGCGGATGGCATTACTGTGCACCTGCGTGAGGATCGTCGTCATATTCAGGACCGTGATGTCGAGCTGTTGATGCAGACCTGCCAGACCCGTATCAATCTGGAGATGGCGGCAACCGAGGAGATGATCGGTATTGCCCTGCGGCTGCGTCCGCCACACTGTTGTCTGGTGCCGGAGAAACGTGCAGAACTCACCACCGAAGGAGGTCTGGACATAGTCAGCAATGAGGCCTCGCTGCGTGAAGCGTGCGCCCGGCTGCAGAATGCAGGCATCGAGGTATCACTGTTTATCGATGCCGACGGACGCCAGATTGAAGCGTCGCAACGGTGCGGGGCGGCGGCGATTGAAATTCATACCGGCCACTATGCCGAGGCGGAAGATGATGCCAGCCGGCAACGCGAGTTGCAGCGTATTCGCCGGGCCGTCGAACAGGGTCGGGCTGCGGGGCTGATTGTCAACGCCGGCCACGGTCTGCATTATCACAACACCGTTGAGATCGCTGCGCTTCCGGGTATTCATGAACTGAATATCGGTCACAGTATTATCGCCCGTGCCGTCCTGACCGGGCTGGATGAGGCGGTGCGAAGCATGCGGGCACTGATCGATCAGGGAGCCGCGCTGGCCAAATGATTGACGGTATCGGCACTGACATTGTTCGGATTACGCGCATGCAGGCTGCGCTGGGTCGGCGTGGTGATGCACTGGCGCAACGGCTTCTGGCGCCAGCGGAACTGCCGTCTTTTGCAGATCACGCTGATCCGTCCCGGTTTCTGGCCAAGCGCTTCGCCATCAAGGAAGCGGTGTTGAAGGCATTGGGAACAGGGCTGCGTGGCGGCATTCGCTGGCACGATATCAGCGTTTTCCACGATGATCTCGGCAAGCCTCTGCTCGCCCTGAGCGGAGCGGCAGGACAACGCCTCGGGGCGAGGCGTTGCCATCTTTCGGTCAGTGATGAACAGGATTACGCGCTGGCTTTCGTGATAATCGAGAGCGAATCCTGATCGCTCAGTAACTGCATTTCCTTGATCAGGGTGCTGAGCGCCAGGCGGATTTCGTCGTCGCCAGCCTCGCTCTTCAACAGGGTTTCCAGTTTGCCGGCCAACGCTTCCAGGCGCGGCGTGCCACAGTAGCGAGTGGCACCGTGCAGACGGTGAACGTGTTCCAGTAGTTGCTTGCGGTCGCCACCGATTTCCAGCTGACGCAGGTCTTCGGCATCATCCGGCAGCTGATCAAACAGCCGGGCATGCATGTCTGTGACCAGATCCGGTTTGCCCGCACAACGGCTTAATGCAAGCTGCGGGTCAAGGTGGTCGCTGTCGTCGGTGCAAGCCGGATGGTCCTGCTCAGTCTGCGGACCCTCTTGCCGGGTCTGGCTGGTCCAGCGCTCCAGCAAATGGGTCAGGTGTTTTTCATTGAGTGGTTTGGTCAGATAGTCATCCAGTCCCGAGCTCAGGAGCTGCTGACGTTCGCTGGCCATGGCGTGGGCTGTCAGTGCAATAATCGGTACATGCTGTCCGGCCTTTTCCAGTTCTCGCAAGCGGCGGGTAGTTTCGATGCCGTCCATGCCTGGCATCTGGATATCCATAAACACAATATCAAACCGGTGTTTGCCAAACTGGACGATGGCATCCAGACCGTTGCTGCAGGCAGTAACCTGAACGCCCATCTCGGCCAGAAATACTTCCGCCAGGCGAAGATTGCCTTCGTGGTCATCCACGACCAGTGCCCGAATATTCCTGAAACGCTGCGTGGGTGCCGGAGCGTCTCCGGTGGAGGCTTGCTCGCCGGACAGTTCCAGTAGCGCATCATAAAGGCTTAGCCGGGTGGGCGGTTTGCCCAGCAATCGATAGTGTCCGGCCTGCTGATCAAGAATTTTTTGCAGACGGTCAGCATGGCCGGTCAGAATAACGCAGCGGGCGCCCTGGCGCATTTTCTTGTCAAGACCGGTAAGCAGGTAATCATCCTGCAGGTCCACGGCGGGCAGGCCGATAATCAGAAAGCCGGCATCGCTATCATCGTTAGTCAGCTGTTCAAGCGTCGCCGCTTCGGTAACGTTCATGCCCCAGCCGATCAGCATGTGATGCAGGCCGAGTCGGACATGCTCATTTGCTTCCACAAGCTGTACCGACTGTCCCTTAAAAGCGCGGAAAGTATTCGGTACATCTTGCTCGTCAATTTCGGCGCGCAGGGTAAACCAGAACGTGGAACCCTTGCCCCATACTGACGCCACGCCGATTTCGCCGCCCATTTCCTGGGCCAGTCGCTTCGAGATGACAAGTCCGAGGCCGCTGCCACCTGCCCGCCGACTGACGCTCTGGTCGGCCTGGGTGAAGGCGTTGAACAGGTCCCGCTGCATGGCTTCGGTCATGCCCGAGCCGGTATCGCTGATGGTGACCTTGATGGTGGCGATATCATTACGTTCTTCCTCAAGCATGGCACGCACCACCACGGAGCCATGATCGGTAAACTTGATGGCATTGCTGATCAGGTTGATCAGGATCTGGCGAATGCGCAGTGCATCGCCAAGTATCCGCGGCGGCAGATCGCTATAAATAATGGCAGCCTGCTCCAGTCCCTTGTCCTGCGCCATTGGTGCCAGCATGGTCTGGACGTCTTCGATCAGTTCATGCAGGTTCAGTGGCGCCTGTTCCAGGCTCAGTTTGCCCGCTTCGATCTTGGAGAAATCAAGAATGTCGTTGATGATTGCCAGCAGCGCTTCTGACGACTTGCGAATGGTGTTCATGTAATCGCGTTGTCGCGGGGTCAGGCCGGAGCGCAAAAGCAGGCGGGTAAAGCCGATGATGCCGTTCAGCGGCGTACGAATCTCGTGGCTCATGTTGGCGAGAAACTCGGATTTGACCTGGCTTGCCTTGAGCGCCTCCTTTCTTGCCATATCCAGTTCGATATTCTGGATCTCGATGGTCTCCAGTGTTTCACGCAGATCCTCGGTGGCCTGATCAGCATTGTGTTGCAGCTCGGTCTGGGCTTCCTCCAGTGCTCGTGCCATGGTGTTCAGGGCATCTCGCAGCTGGGCCAGTTCGCCGGGGGCACTGGTCTGGACGCGGGTGTCCAGACGGCCATCACGAATGCGTTCGATACCACTGATCAGGGACTGCATCGGCGCGGTCACGGATCGGCTCAGGCGGGCCGTCATCAACAGCGCCAGAATGACAATCACCAATGCGCCGAGCAGCAGCACCAGCATTGTGGTCAGGATTTCGATTTGCTGTCGCTGGTTGGAAAACTCTACCTCAAGTACAGCGCCGCTATTATTCACCGGGGTCAGCCAGCGGGAGCTTTCACCGGTGTGGCGCACCAGATCCAGCACCGAGGTGTCGTCCGGAAGCGGCTGCATGCGCGGGCCGACATGGATGGACCAGCCCTCATCCGGATGCCAAAGGGTGGCAGCGCGAACATCCGGTTCGTCAAGAATGACCTGCAACAGACGCTCCTGATCACGCCGCTGGGCCGGGGTCAGAGTGCTGAGCTGGGCCAGATAGCTGTCCACCACCAGCCGTTGCAGGCTCTGGCTGTGGCTGGCGATATCATCCATGCGGCTGGCCAGCATATAGCTGCCCAGCGCCAGTACGGCGAGCATGGCTGGCAAGGCGGCAATAAACTGAATACGGCTGCGCAGACTCTGTTCCACGAGGTGCCTTTCCTGCAAACGATAGCGGCATTATGCGGCCAGCACGGACCCGGTGCCAGTCACTGCCGGGACGGGTACAATCCGCCTCCATGAGCATACTCAATATCGAAGATACCGTTGGCAACACGCCTCTGGTGCGTCTCAAGCGCCTGCCGGGGGATACTACCAATACCATTCTGGTCAAGCTGGAGGGCAACAATCCCGCCGGCTCGGTCAAGGACAGGCCGGCGCTGAACATGATCCGCAAGGCGGAAGAGCGTGGTGAAATCCGTCCCGGTGACGTGCTGATCGAAGCCACCAGCGGCAACACCGGTATCGCTCTGGCGATGGCGGCGGCCATGCGCGGTTATCGCATAAAACTGATCATGCCGGCGAATCAGAGCCAGGAGCGCAAGGACGCCATGCGCGCCTACGGAGCCGAGCTGATCGAGGTCACCCGGGAGCAGGGCATGGAAGGTGCCCGCGATCTGGCCATGGCGATGCAGGCCCGCGGCGAAGGCCGGGTGCTGGACCAGTTTGCCAATCCGGACAATCCGCTGGCCCATTACGAGAGCACAGGCCCGGAAATCTGGCGTGACACTGATGGCAGCATCACTCACTTCGTCAGCTCCATGGGCACCACCGGCACCATTATGGGAGTGTCAAAGTTCCTCAAGGAAAAGAATCCGGCCATTCAGATTGTTGGCCTGCAGCCCTCCGACGGCGCGCAGATCCCCGGTATCCGCCGCTGGCCGAAGGAGTATCTGCCGAGCATTTTCGATGCCAGCCGGGTCGATCAGGTCATCGATATGGATCAGCAAACCGCCGAGGAAACCATGCGCAGACTGGCGCGGGAAGAGGGTATTTTCTGCGGTGTCTCTTCCGGCGGTGCCGTGGCCGGCGCCCTGCGCCTCAGTGCCGGGCTGAGCAATGCAGTGATCGTCGCCATCGTCTGTGACCGGGGGGATCGTTATCTGTCCACCGGCGTTTTCAACGGCTGATTTTTCTCGCCGTCTGCTTTCAGGGATTAGTCATGAACGTACTGGTATTTGATATCGAAACCATCCCGGATATTGAGGGTGGGCGGCGCATCTATGATCTCGATGGTCTGGATGACAAGGATACCGCCAGCGCCCTGTTCAATCTTCGCCGGCAGGAAACCGGCAACGAGTTTCTGCGTCTGCACCTGCAGAAAATTGTTGCCATCTCTGTGGTGCTGCGCTCGGCGAAAGGCATCAAGGTCTGGTCGCTCGGTGATGAAGGCAGTACCGAGAAGGAACTGATCGAGCGTTTTTTCGAGGGTGTGGAAAAATTTTCGCCGCAGCTGGTCAGCTGGAACGGTGGTGGCTTTGATCTGCCGGTGCTGCATTACCGGGCACTACGCCATGGCGTCAGCGCGCCGCGTTATTGGGAAACCGGTGATAACGACACCAGCTTCCGCTACAACAATTACCTCAGCCGCTATCACACCCGCCACCTTGATCTGATGGATATGCTGGCCCTGTATAACGCTCGCGCCAATGCGCCGCTGGATCAGATCGCTACCTTGCTGGGTTTTCCCGGCAAGATGGGCATGAGCGGTGGCAAGGTATTCGACGAATTCCAGGCCGGTAATCTGAAAGGTATTCGCGACTACTGCGAAACCGATGTGCTGAATACCTGGCTGGTGTTCCTGCGCTTCCAGCTGATGCGCGGGCATCTCGATGCGATTGGCTACGAAAAGGAAACAGCGTTGCTGCGGGACTGGCTCAAGCAGGAAAAGCAGCCGCATTTTGACGAGTTCCTTGCCGCCTGGCCAGAGGGCGTCTGATGGCCCGCCGCAAACCCTTGCCGCCGCCGCAGGAGCTGGTGGTGGAGGCACTCAGTCACGACGGCCGTGGTATCGCCCGGCCGAACGGCAAAACCACCTTTATTGATGCCGCCCTGCCGGGCGAGACGGTGGTATGC
>JBECKT010000081.1:0-17618 GCA_040235405.1 Alcanivoracaceae bacterium | reverse complement strand
TGGCGCTGGGCATGGAGCCGGGCAGTGATGATCTGTCACAGCTGCGTTACGGCAAGGTCTGCATTCTCGCCGATGCTGATTCCGACGGATTGCATATTGCTACACTGCTATGCGCGCTGTTTGTTCGCCACTTCCCGTCACTGGTCAAACACGGCCATGTGTTTGTTGCCATGCCGCCGCTGTTCCGCATTGATATCGGCAAGGATGTCTATTACGCCCTGGATGAGGCGGAGAAGCAGGGTGTGATGGATCGCATCCGCGCTGAAGGAAAGCGCGGCAAAGTGCAGGTCACCCGCTTCAAGGGTCTGGGTGAAATGAACCCGCTGCAGTTGCGCGAAACCACCATGGCGCCGGACACCCGCCGGCTGGTGCAGCTTTCCATTGAAGCGGGCGACGACACCCATCAATTGATGGACATGCTGCTATCAAAAAAGCGTGCCGGTGATCGCAAGGACTGGCTGGAAAGCAAGGGCAACCTGGCAGAGATTTGATTTCGCGGGCGCGGCAGATCAGCCGCGATCCCCATCGAAAAATCGCGGCCGGTCGGCCGCTCCTACGAAAGGCCCTGTAGGAGCCGTCGATCGACGGCGAAGATTTCGCGGCACGGTCGGCCGCGCATGCGATGAATTTGTAGGAGCCGTCGATCGACGGCGAGGATTTCGCGGCACGGTCGGCCGCGCATACGATGAATTTGTAGGAGCCGTCGATCGACGGCGAAGATTTCGCGGCTGGTCAGCCGCTCCTGCGGTAGAGAGAGCACACAATGGCTGAAGAATTCGAAAAAATTGCCCTGCGCGATTACACCGAGAAGGCCTACCTCGATTATTCGATGTACGTCATTCTCGATCGCGCCCTGCCGCATATCGGTGACGGCCTGAAGCCGGTACAACGTCGCATTGTCTATGCGATGAGTGAACTCGGCCTGAAGAACTCGGCCAAGCACAAGAAATCCGCCCGCACCGTCGGTGACGTGCTGGGTAAATACCACCCGCACGGCGACTCGGCCTGCTATGAAGCCATGGTGCTGATGGCGCAGCCGTTCAGCTACCGCTATCCGCTGGTGGATGGCCAGGGTAACTGGGGCTCGCAGGACGATCCGAAATCCTTTGCGGCGATGCGTTATACCGAATCGCGCCTTGCGCCCTATGCTGAAGCACTGCTTGGCGAACTGGGGCAGGGCACGGTCGAGTGGCTGCCGAACTTTGACGGCACGCTGGAAGAACCGAAGCTGCTGCCGGCCCGTGTGCCCAACGTGCTGATGAATGGCACCACCGGTATTGCCGTCGGCATGAGTACCGACATCCCGCCGCATAACCTGCGCGAAGTGGTCAATGCCTGCATTCATCTGCTGAAGGATCCGGGCGCCTCGCTGGATGATCTGGTCGAGATTATTCAGGGCCCGGATTATCCCACCGAAGCGGAAATCATTACCCCGCGTAACGACATTATCCGCATGTACGCGGAAGGTCGCGGCTCGCTGAAGATGCGTGCCATCTGGGAAATGGAAGACGGCGACATCGTTATCACCGCGCTGCCGTATCAGGTATCCGGGGCCAAGGTGCTGGAACAGATCGCCGACCAGATGAACAGGAAAAAGCTGCCGATGGTCAGCGATCTGCGTGACGAATCCGATCACGAGAACCCGACCCGGCTGGTGATTACACCGCGCTCCAATCGCGTTGACGTGCAGCAGCTGATGAGCCATCTCTGCGCCAGCACCGACCTGGAAAAGAACTATCGCGTCAACATGAACATGATCGGCATCGACGGCAAGCCACAGGTCAAGTCGCTCGATGTGATCCTGAACGAATGGCTGCAGTACCGCATGGTGACGGTGCGCCGGCGCCTGCAGCATCGCCTTGACAAGGTGATCGAGCGCCTGCACATCCTCGACGGTTTGTTGATTGCCCTCCTCAATATTGACGAAGTCATTCACATCATCCGCCATGAGGATGATCCTAAAACCGTGCTGATGGAGCGCTTCGGTCTGTCCGACCGGCAGGCGGAAGCGATTCTCGAACTGAAGCTGCGTCACATTGCCAAGCTTGAGGAAATGAAGATCCGCACCGAGCAGGGCGAGCTCGCTGACGAGCGCAAGACGCTGGAAGATACCCTCGGTTCCATGTCGTTGATGAAAAAGCTGGTGGCCAAAGAGCTGAAGCATGACGCAGAAAAATATGGTGATGATCGCCGCTCGCCGATTGTCGAGCGGGACGAATCCAGGGCGCTGGACGAAACCGAGCTGGTCGCCGCTGAAGCGATAACCGTGGTGCTGTCCGAACGCGGCTGGGTGCGTTCCGCCAAAGGTCACGATATCGATCCGTTGTCGCTGACCTATAAATCCGGCGACGGTTTCCTGTCGGCGGCCAGCGGAAAATCGAATCAGCAAGCCTGCTTTATTGATTCCACCGGCCGCACCTACTCACTGGCAGCGCATGGCCTGCCCAGCGCCCGTGGTCACGGCGAACCGCTTTCCGCGCTGCTGGCGCCGCCCAGTGGTGCCAGCTTTATCGCCACCCTGATGGGCAGCGACAAGGATGCCTGGCTATTGGCCAGTGATGCCGGTTACGGTTTTGTTGCTCGCCTTGGCGATCTGCATGCGAATAAGAAAGCCGGCAAGGGTGCGCTGACGGTGCCGCCGAACGGCAAGGTGCTGCCGCCGCGGCCGATCCGCAATCTGCACAACGATATCGTTGCCGTGCTCGCCAACGATGGCCGGTTGCTGGTATTCGCACTGAAAGACTTGCCGGAAATGCCACGAGGAAAAGGCAACAAGATGATGGCCATTCCGGCGGCCAAGCTCGCCGACCGCTCGGAGTTTGTTCAGGATGTTCAGGTGCTCGGCCCGGACGACACGCTGCTGGTCTATGCCGGCAAGCGCCATATCGGTCTGAAGCCGTCGGATCTTGAGCACTACATGGGCGAGCGTGGTCGTCGCGGCGCCAAACTGCCGCGCGGGTTCCAGAACGTCGACCGGATGGAAGTGGAAAGAAAGGGCGGATAAACGCCCTTTCAGATCAGCCCCTGTGCCAGCATGGCATCCGCGACGCGGACAAAGCCGGCGATATTCGCGCCATTGACGTAATCGGTCTCGCCGGCCTGAGTGCCGTATTCAATGCAGCTGTGGTGAATGCGCTGCATGATTTTGTGCAGGCGTTCGTCCACCTCGCCTTCGCTCCAGCTCAGTCGCAGGCTGTTCTGGCTCATTTCCAGGCCGCTCACGGATACGCCGCCGGCATTGGCGGCCTTGGCCGGGCCGAACAGGATGCCGGCCTCGCGGAACACTTCAATGGCGGGCAGAGTGGACGGCATATTGGCGCCTTCGGCAACGCAGAAGCAGCCGTTCTCGATCAGCTTTTTCGCGTCCTCTGCGTGTAGCTCATTCTGCGTTGCACAGGGCAGGGCAACATCGCAGGGCAGGCTCCAGGGGTTCACACCGCCCTGATAGGGCAAGCCAAACTCTGCTGCCACGTCGGCCAACCGGCCGCGCAGTTCATTTTTGACATGGCAGAGAAAATACCATTGCTCGACCTTCATTCCTTCCGGGAAGTGTAATGTACCGAGCGTGTCGGACAGGCTGATGACCTTGCCGCCCAGTTCCAGTGTTTTGCGTGCTGCGGACTGAGCAACATTGCCGGAGCCGGAAATGGCCACCCGTTTGCCATCGATATCTTCACCACGGGTTTTCAGCATTTCCTGAACAAAATAGAGCAGGCCGTAGCCGGTGGCTTCAGGTCGCAGCAGGCTGCCACCAAAGGACGGGGATTTTCCGGTAAAGCTGCCGGTGAACTGGTTGGTCAGCTTCTTGTGCATGCCGAACATAAACCCGACTTCACGCAGACCAACACCGATATCACCGGCCGGCACATCCAGGTTGGCGCCAATATGACGGTGCAGCTCCAGCATAAAGGCCTGACAGAAGCGCATCACTTCATTGTCGCTTTTGCTTTTCGGATCGAAATCCGAGCCGCCCTTGCCGCCTCCCATCGGCAGCGAAGTCAGGGCATTTTTGAAGGTCTGTTCAAAGGCGAGAAACTTCAGGGTGTCGAGATTCACCGCCGGATGAAAGCGAATACCACCCTTGTACGGGCCGATGGCACTGTTCATCTGCACCCGGTAGCCACGATTCACATGCACGCGGCCCTGATCGTCCTGCCACGGCACCCGGAACAGAACGGTGCGCTCCGGTTCAATCAGCCGCTCCATCAATCCGGGCTGCTGGTATTTCGGTGTGCGTTCGATAAAGGGCCAGAGTGAGCGCAGCACCTCCTCGGCGGCCTGATGAAACATGGCCTGTTCGGGATCGCGCTGGCGTAGCTGTACCAGAAAATCATCAAGCGAACTGGACATTACTGGCTCCGGCAACTGAATTGCGAATCAGCTTACCGCAGACAGATGACGCCGTCCTGACCTGCCTCAGGCCAGTGCCAGCTCCTGCAGCAGCGTATCGGTGTCCGGCTTGAGGGCAACCAGCGCCAGCTTGCGCGCCCTTGGCAGACGCTTGAGTCGATGCTCGGCGCGTAGCGCCAGACTGCGATCGCCGATCGGCAACTGCCAGAGCAGGGCGACCCGTGTCGCCGAGCGGGTAAAGCGCGCGCCCCTGGCGCCGCCGCGCAGATGCTCCTGATAGCGGCGCTCCGGGTCGGTGCTGATGCCGGTGTACAGGCGGCCGTCGCAATCAAGCAGATACAGCCACCAGATATTTTCCGTTACGCTCATTGTTGCGGGCAGATCACGGCCTCGCCGGACTGCGCAAGGGAATAACGCTGATCGGCCGGCGGCCCCAACTGTGCTGACATCAAAACACCACGGCAACGCTTAGCGTCGGCTGGAACACCGGGGTTTCAGCCGCGCCGAGCAAGGTTTCGTCGACCCCGGCAATCAGCTTGGCCGAACCGCCGATGGTAAAGTGTTTGGCCAGCTTGTGCTCATAGCCGACGGCGCCAACAAAGCCGAGATCATCCTCGATATCATTGTCGTAGTAACCGGCCCCGGCCTGGAAAAACACGCTGTTGAGACGGCCCCCCATATAGTGCTTGTAGCCGACATCGAGGACGACAAGGTCATCTCCCTTGGCATAACCAAGCAGCACAGCGCCATTGCCGCTGGCAGCGAACTGGAACCAGAGGTTCTCCATGCCGCCATCCTGGTTCTGGTCGACGGTGCGGATCAGGTCCATGCCAAGGCCAAAGTCCGCGGCGCGAGCGGGCAGGGTGATAACAGCGAGAAGCACGGCAAGCAGTGTGACGGCGGTACGCATTGATCTCTCCACAGCGGCAGGTGACATGAGCATGTAGGAGCGGTCGATCGACCGCGAGGTTCCCGAGCCGATCGCGATCGGTCGATCGCTCCCGCAGCCTTGCAGAACGGCGGGTGCCCGGCAAGTAGCTGGCGCACAGTGCGGGAAATTTGTCAGGGTTTCAGTATCAACCAGCTACCGGTGCCGACCATGGCGACCCCGGCACCACGTTGCATGATGCTCTGTAGCGCAGTGCCGTTGGCCCGGATGGCGATCCGGCTTGCGGCAATCGCCAGTGCCATGAAAATCAGATCTGCCAGAACGATGCCCAGCGTTACCGCGACACCGTGACGGCGGCCGGCACTGGTGGAGCGGGCTACCACCAGCACCACACTGCTGCTCGGCAAGGCGGCCAGCAGCATGATGACAAGCGTCAGTGTGACAATATCTGCAAATGACATGATGCCACCCGTAAAGTGGATGGTTTTACTATGGCGTCAGATCAAGACGCGGGTAATAGTCTTCGTTATAAGGCAGAGGCTGGTGCAGGCGGGCGGCGATCTCGTTGGCAAACTGCCGGCGCAATTTCGATATGATCATGCCGCAGCCGGGAATATTGCGTGAAGCGCCAAAAATCTCGCTACGGGCTGCATCAAATTCCTTGAGGATGTACTGCCTGACAGCATCGGGCAATGCGGCGCTTTCAACATATCGGGCTGCGGCACGAAGATCATCCTTGGCTTCGCCGGTGTAATCCTGCACCAGCTCATCGGCGACGCTTGCACAAAAATCGTGCAGACGGATAACGGTGGCAAGCAGGGAGTCGGTAGTGGCGGACATGATACTAACCTCATTGTGCGCTGGTCGGATGATGAACCGGATGCGCTTGAATGACAGCAGATTCCGTGCCAGTTTTACACTGTTTTTATGACAGTGCGAAGGTGCTGGCGAAATCATGCCAGTGACTCAGCGGTCGACCGGCTGAAAACGCGGGGAAATATCAGCTCAGAAGTTTTGATGTCCTTCATGGTATTGGCAGGGTATTGGCAGTAACACAGTAGGCGTTTCCGGTAACAGCAAGCACAACTAAAAGACATCGTATGGAAGATGGAAGTGAGCGCCCGTCGGCGCCGGACTCACTTCGGGTGCCGCTACGCAGGGCGACGATGAGCATTGAGTTAGCGTCGCGTCTCAGGCGAGCCTGACAATCAGTCCTGGACGTCAAGGAAAGCGAGCAGTATTTGAGGCCCAATAAAAATGCCGCGACTCTCGTCGCGGCATTTTTATAACTTCTGGTCGCCGGCTTTAGCCGGTGGCCATACTCATCTGTTACTGACCCGGCTCATTCACGCTATTGGAGATCAGCGTCACTGCGGTTTGTGCCAGTGCGCGGCCGTTTAGCGTTGCGCCAGCCTTAAGTACAACTCCGGTCTGGCTGAGCACAATACCGTTGAAGGTGGCACCCGGCTGCAGGGTTACTTCGCCGGCAACCTGCCAGAACACATTCTCCGGCAGTGCGCCGCCAGTCAGGATAATGGCGCGGCCATCTTCCAGTTTCAGGTTCTGGGCGATCTGGAATATCCAGACATCACTGGCAGAACCATTCAGGGTCACGTCAGAGCTGACCAGTACGCCTGTGCCCCACTTGTACAGGCCGGGATCCAGCGTCAGGCCGCCGATCTCGCCTGCACCCAGTTCGTTAAAGTCCGGGTCAACGCGACCGGCTGCATCGCTGTATGCGGTTTCCATGTTGCTGACGGCGGTAGTCAACAGATCCGGAGTCGGGGCGGTCATATCCGCTGCAAACAGGTTGCCTGCTACCAGCGCCGAGGTGGCGAAGGTGCCGGCAGCGGCAAGCGTTTCACTGAAGCCGGTTATCGCGGTAAGAAACTCCGGGCTAACGGCAATGTCGCCGGTGACCTGGGTCGTGCCGGTGGTGGAGATGCCGGTTTTTGCCAGAATCACATAGTTTATTGCACTGCCCAGATCTACGGCGCCCGGGCTTGCCGAAACATCAGCTCCGGTGGTGAAACCGATGGTCACCGGCGCCAGGCTGTTACCAGCAAGGTCGGTCAGGTCGGCAGACAGTGAAAGCACGTAAGCTTCGGTATCGCCCAGCAGGTTAGAGGGACTGAATACCACGGTCGTCGGGTTGACGTAGCGCAGGCTGCCTGAAATAACGACATCACCCGTTACTGTTTTCAACTCAAACGAAGTGGCCGTCAATGTCGCCGGGTCAATCGCTTCGCTGAAATAGACGCCGACCTTGACGTTACGCAGCACATCCACTTCCAGATCCGCCGGGTTGCTGGATATGACGGTCGGCGCGACAGCGTCTTCCGCAATTCCGGTGGTAAACGTCCACTCGAAGTTAGCAGGCAGGGCGGCGCCGGCCAGATCTCTGGCTGCGGTTGAAATTCTGGCAGTATATTCCGTGTTTGAAGTCAGGTTGCCGTTTGGTGTTAACGTTGCTGTGCGGGTGTTGGCGCTGTATTCGACTGCCCCGACAATCGCAGTTTCGCCAGAACCCTGCAGGGTAAAACTGCTCTGGTTGACAGTTGCTTGTCTCATCTCACTGTTAAAAACAGCAATAACCTTGATGTTGGTAGCGACTTCGGTTGCCGCGTCTGCGGGCGCAGTCGATGTTACTGCGGGAGGAGCGGCTGGCGCTTTGTTGCCATTGCTGTTTCCGCCACATGCAGCGAGTGTTACGTAGAACATGGAAAGGAAAAGAACAAGAATGGACTTCGAGTACTTCCGTAAAGTATCCATAATATTGCCTGCTATTTGGAACCAGCGGTACACGATGTGCAGTGCCGGTTGATGGAGTGAGCAACAAGTACTCATTCTCGAAAGCCTGGTGCATCGCGGACAGGTACTGAATGCAGAGAGGTTTATCTGAATGCGCAGATTTGCGTGTCTGGGAAGGCCGTTTTCGTGCGGTCAGTGTTTTTATACGCTCTATTTCAAAGATTAGATGCCTTTATCTGTGTTATCAGACAGCCGGTATTGCGGGGCGGGCACCCTGCGGGCCTGCAGCGCACTAGCGGTGGATAGATATCGCTGCTTAAAGGGGCGCCACTACCACCTGATTGCGGCCACCATCCTTTGCCTGATAAAGCGCCGTATCTGCCGCCTTGAGCAGATCATTCATGTCGTTGATGTCAGGTGCCGGGTAACAGGCGACGCCAAGGCTGGCGGTGACGGCGATGGTGTTGCCGTCAACTGTCACTGAAGCCTCGCTGATCTTTTGTCGCAGGCGTTCGGCGATGGCGACAGCGGCTTCCAGCGTGACGCCCGGTAGCAGTACCGCAAACTCCTCGCCGCCGTAGCGGCCGACCTCGTCGTACTGACGCGCATTTTCCATCATGATGCTGGATGCGCGCACCAGTACGGCATCTCCGGCATGGTGTCCCCAGGTATCGTTAATGTCCTTGAAGTGGTCGAGATCGAGCATGATGCAGGCCAGTGAGGCTGGAGTTGTACTGGTTTGCCGTTGCAGTCTGGCCAGTTCTTCGCGGCCGCGTTGAATAAATGAGTTGCGATTACTCAGCCGGGTGAGTCCGTCGATGGTCGACATCTCCCGATACAGGTTTTCGCGCTGTACCCAGCGCCGTACAGCAAGAATGCAAAGGTAGATCAGTGCGGCAAGCATGCCGGCTATCGCGGCACGGCCGATCAGCCAACCCATTACCGGTTTGCCGGTAGCGTCCGTGATTGGCAGCTCCAACAACGGCGCGAACTTGAACTGGCCGCTGAAGTCAGCCCAGCCCATCAGGACCATGGTTGGCACAACAAACCAGTAGCTGAAACGGATTTTTTCGACATCCGCTAACGCGGAGGTAATGTTGACGCCAAAGAGCAGCAAAAGCAGTCCTTCGGCAAAATGGGTGCCGGTAACATAGCCGCTGACCATTCCGGTCACGATGTATCCGCCGATGATGACGTTCTCGAACATTGGCCAGTGCGGATGCGTGCGTCGACGCCGGAGGGCGGTGCCGATAAAGCCGACCAGTATCAGAATGTGTACCGCATAGAGGCCAAGCAAGCCGCACATAATGTCGGTGTTGAGGTATTCCGGTAGGGCCATGTACGTCCAGAGCAGGGCGATGCCGAAGCATCCCGGCGCGAGCAGCACCAGTGAGGCGAGCAGAATAAGGCGGTCGATTGGCTGCCAGTCCATCGGGTTTGACCACCAGAGCGGCTGGCAGGTGTGGGGCGAGGCTGGGGCGGCAGCTTCCTCTGGTTTCATGCAGAATCCCTGTTTTGTTCTTGGTGCAGGGCAGCGGCCCGGGCCTGGCCGATGGGTCCTGAGGTTATGGTGACAAAGTTATAGCACCTCTTGGTCAATGGGAATGTTGTTGCTGTGTCAAGTTCCGGACAACCCGGGGCGGGATACAAATGGGGCCGCTTGAAAGCGGCCCCGGGGGGCTTTGGTGTACTTTCGTACCAATCAGAACGCAGCTTCTGCCATTAGCCAGATTTTCTGCGCATCGGTGCCGACGTCGCCGGCTGAGTAATCCGCATACTTTAGCGTCAGGGTGTAGTTGCCGCCGAGCTTCTTGCTGGCCTGAAGATTCAGCTCCTCACCAAGATCGGTGTTGCCGGTATCGCTTTCATACTCGTGGTACACCGCCAGCAGGTTCACACCTTTAACCGCGCCGCCAAGGCTGGCATAGGTGTCGACGATCCCGGTGCCCGGCGTGGCAAGAAACTTGTCTGCCCAGCCCTGGAAGGCATGGCCGGTTGCCAGCGGGGTGGCAAAGGCAACGCCGGCATCGCTGTCAGCGCCAAGTGTTTCACTGGCCAGACCCAGACGCACACCGGACAACTTGCCACCGACCGACAGCAGCAGGTAGTCCGCGTCATAGTCGGTGGCATTGTCGGCGTAGTCAGACTGTTGTGCGCCCTCAACGCGGTAATCCAGCGTTACGCTATCAATGGCCACCTCACCCATGATGTAGGCACCAATGGTTTGCGACGACAGTGCCGCGACATCGGCAAAATCCAGCGCATACATATACGCCACCGGGGTAAATGCCTTGCTGGCGGCATACTTGACGTTAACCAGATGGTGGTCGCTGATCAGCGCAGCCGGAGGTGCGCCGGTATCCGGGCCGAAGATGCGACGGGTATCGCTGATCCAGGCGTAGTCGAGGGTGAGCTTGTCGACCGGCGTGGCTGTCAGGCGCAGGGCATCATAGGTCTGTTCGTTCTGGCGCCAGCCGACACCGCCGATAAAACGCTGGTTATCCAGCAGGATCCGTTGACGACCGGCGACTGCGGTAAACCCATCGCGCCGATAGCGCACCGCGGCCTGGTTCAGGTCGGCGCCTTTCGGGTCGGCCACGGTAGGGAAGGTGGTGTTGCCGTTACGGGTGTCGTTAAAGCGTTCGTCGAGCAGATGGCCGACGTGATCGAATTCAAGAATCAGATCAAGTTTTTTCCATTGCCCGCTGGTGTAGCTCAAGCGAGTACGCAGCGTTGATGCATTGGCATCGTCAGCGAATGCATCATCTTCAACCTGCTCGTGACGCAGGCGGAACGACAGCGATGTTTTCCCCTCCTTCAGGGCGCCGGCGAGATCATCGGCGCTGTACCCCAGTGACGGAACAATAACAGCAACACAGAACGGAATTGCAAGCAGTGAGCGGGACATGACGCTTCCTCATACGGTTGGCGGGAAATTTCCTGTCCATCCAAATGCTCTTCATGATGACAGAGCTTCAGTCTGCCCGGCTTGTGCCGGATCTTGGTGTAACTCTTTTACTGATCCGTTTCCCGCCAGTGCCACGACCTTGCCGACCACCAGCAGGCAGGGGGTGCGCAACGCTTCGCGCTCTGCAACCTGATCAATGTCATTGAGCACGCAAAAGGCCTGCCGATGTGAGTCGGTGGTGCCATTTTCTATGAGTGCTGCGGGTGTTTCTGCCGACATGCCATGGGCAATAAGTTGTTGGCGAATGTTGGTGAGCTGGGAAAGCCCCATATAAAATACCAATGTACGTGCAGGGTCGGCGGCCAGCGCAGCCCAGTTGCTGTGATCCTGTTCGTCGCTGTAATGCGCGGTGGTCAGGCAAACGCTGTCGGCAACATGGCGCTGTGTCAGCGGAAAGCCGGCTGCTGCAGCACAACCGGCCGCAGCGGTGATTCCCGGCACCACTTCGGCACCAATGCCCGCGGCTTTTAATGTGGCAAGTTCTTCACCGCCACGACCGAAAATAAACGGGTCGCCACCTTTCAGGCGCACCACACGCTTGCCGCGCATGGCATGGTGAATCAGCAGGGCTTCAATGCCGGATTGCGGCACGGCGTGATGGCCGGGCCGTTTGCCGACATCAATCAGCAGCGCATCGCTGGCGCATTCCTTCAGCAGTGCCGGTGCGACCAGTCGATCATGAATCACCACTTCCGCCTGTTGCAGCAACCGCAGGGCCTTGACCGTGATCAGCTCCGGATCGCCCGGGCCGGCGCCCACCAACCAGACCTGGCCTGCAGACGGGCCATGCGAAGCAGTTTCCGGCCGGCGTGCGTCGGGTTCGCTGCGCCGCCAGTCAAGCCATTCAATCCAGGGCGCGAACAGGCTCAGCATAATGCCTCCGGTACAGTGGTGGTCAGCAACCGGCGCAGGTCCGGAATGCAGGAGCCGCAGTTGGTGCCGGCCCGGGTGCAGGCGCCAATGCTTTCGACACTGTCACAGCCGTCAGCAATGGCGGAGAGAATTTTGGCTTCGCGAACCTGATGGCAGCTGCATACCAGGGCGCTGCAGTCGGCGCCGCTGGATGGAACGCCGCGGGCCAGTTGCAGGGCGGAAAGATCATTGCGATCCAGTGCGTCCAGCAACCAGCTTTCATCAATCTGCGGTCGTTCGGGTTGCAGCGCGAACCAGCACACCGGGGTGGCGTGGCGATAGCCGACCAGACGCAGGGTATGACCATGGCTGTCTTCCAGCTCGGCCCAGTCGGTCACCTGGTCCTGCCAAATTTGCTTCAGCATTGCGATGGTGATCGCAACATCGCCGGCAAGGGAAACTATTTCCCAGTCATTGCTCGGGCGGCGACACCAGTAGCGGTTGTCTGGTAGCGACATGGCTTCGCGGCTGATCAGGGTGGCTTGCCAGCGCACTGCAATTTTTTTGATGGCAACCGGGGTTTGCTTGAATGCCGGCTGCCCGGATACCGGGTCGCATACCGGTGCAATCAGTGCATCAACGCGCGCCTGGGAGGCGAACACATCGTTCCAGTGAATTGGCATAAAAGCCGTGCCGGGTGTCTGTCCTGATTGGGTTTGGGCGCGGACAACGCAGTTGCCGTGTCGGCTTTTTACCTGAACCAGATCGTCGTCATGCAAGCCGAACTCAGCCATGTCATCTGCGTGCAGCTCGATAAACGGCTCGCTGATATGTTGCAGCAGACGCGCGCTGCGGGCCGTGCGGGTCATGGTGTGCCACTGGTCGCGGATGCGACCGCTGTTCAGCATCAGTGGAAAACCGGCATCACACTGTTGTGTTACCGGTTGCGGCGCACCGTCAATAAAACGGGCGCGCCGGTTGCTTGTAAAAAAATGGCCGTTCCCAAAGAAACGGGAGGTCCCGTCGGGGCTGTGTTCACGGACCGGCCATTGGACAGGAACCAGGCTGTCATAATCGGGATTGCTGAGGGTGGTCAGGCCACTCAGGTCGAAATCACGGCTGCCGCTGTTTTCAAACGCGGACAGCTCGGCATGCTCGCGAAAAATATCGGCGGGGCAGGTGTAGGCAAAGGCCTCGGCATGGCCGAGCCGGCGGGCGAGATCGGTGACGATTTTCCAGTCCGGCAGGGCTTCGCCGGGCAGTGGCAGAAAGGCGCGCTGACGGGAAATACGTCGCTCGGAGTTGGTGACAGTGCCATCTTTCTCGCCCCAGCCGGCGGCCGGCAGGCGGATATGGGCGAGGCGCAGGGTGTCGGTGTCGGCAACGCAATCGGACACTACCACTGTTTCGCACTGCGCCAGCGCCGCGCGCACCTTGTCGGCATCCGGCATGGAGACAGCGGGGTTGGTGGCCATGATCCAGACAAACTTCACTTTGCCGTCGGCAATGGCATCAAACAGGTTTACCGCTTTCAGGCCGGGCCGTGTGGCCATGGCCGGCGCCCGCCAGAAGCGGCGGACCAGATCGCGCTGCTCGGTGTTGTCGATATCCATATGCGCGGCGAGCTGGTTGGCCAACCCGCCGACTTCGCGGCCGCCCATGGCGTTGGGCTGGCCGGTGATTGAGAACGGCGTGGCGCCGGGCTTGCCGATGCGGCCGGTGGCGAGGTGGCAGTGCAAAATCGCACCGGCCTTGTCGACGCCGCTGGCGGATTGATTGATGCCTTGGGAAAACACGGTGACGGTGCGCTCGGTATCGGCAAACCAGTGATAAAAAGTACGCAGTGTCTGCTCGTCGAGACCGCAGCGTTCGGCGACGGCGACAATGTCGCCGCTGCGCTGGCGACTGGAGCGGGCTGTCGCAACAAAATCGTCGGTGTGCTTGAGGATGAAATCGGTATCAATGGCCAGGTTCATCACCAGCCAGGCCAGCAGGCCGTCGAACAGGTAGCCGTCACTGCCCGGCGTAATCTGCAGATGCAGATCGGCCAGCTCGGCGGTGGCAGTGCGACGCGGATCAATCACCACGATCTTCATCGACGGCCGTGCTGCTTTTGCTGCAGCAATGCGCTGATACACCACCGGGTGGGTCCAGGCCATATTCGAACCGGTGATCACCAGCAGATCCGCCAGCTCCAGATCTTCATAGCAGCCCGGTACGGTATCGCTACCGAATACGCGCTTGTGTGCCGCCACCGCAGTGGACATGCACAGGCGGCTGTTGGTGTCGATATTGGCGCTGCCGATAAAACCCTTCATCAGCTTGTTGGCAACGTAATAGTCTTCAGTCAGCAGCTGGCCGGAAACATAGAAGGCCACTGCATCCGGGCCATGCTCGCGAATCACGTTCTGCATTCGCGTTGCAGTTTCGTCCAGCGCCCGCTCCCAGCTGACCCGTTGCTCGCCAATGTGCGGATAGAGCAGTCGCTGCTTTGTGCCGATGGTGTCGGCCAGCGCGCTGCCTTTTACACACAGGCGACCAAAGTTGGCCGGGTGCTGCTGGTCGCCGCTGACCTGAATGCGGTTGGGATCGGTATCCGGTTGTACGTTGACGCCGCAGCCGACACCGCAGTACGGGCAGGTGGTGCGGACGATGGCATTCATGCCGCCACCTCACCAAACAGCAGGGCAGCCGGATCGCGAACGCGCAGACCCTGCTGGATCAGATCGAAATAGTCGCCACCGTCGCTGGCATCACCAAACAACACCGCAGCCACAAGGCGGCCGTCGCGTAGCCACAGCCGTTTGTAGTGACCGAGTTTCGGGTCGCGCCAGACCAGTGTGCGGCAGTCGTCCAGTGCCATCAGGTCACCGGCGGAGAACACATCAACACCGCTGACCTTGAGTCGGGTCGGCAGCACTTCGGGCTGATAGCCTTCGGTTTCTTCGCGGCACAGTCGCCGCGCCAGCACCCGGGCCTGCTGATAGATCGGTGCGATCATGCCGAACAGTTCGCCGCTGATCTGGCAGCATTCGCCCAGCGCGGAAATGCTTTCGACACTGGTGCGCATCAGGGTATCCGTGACAATGGCGCGCTCGCATTGCAATCCGGCGGCACGGGCCAGAGAAACTTCCGGGGTGATGCCGATGCCGATCACCGCCAGTGAGCAGGGCAGCACTGTGCCGTCCGCCAGTTGCAGCCCTTCGACGTTGTTGTTGCCAACAAAGGCTTCGCTGTTGGTGGCGACGTGCACGGCAATGCCGCGTTGCCGCAGCGACTCGGCCAGCTTGATGCCGGCTTCTTCATCCAGTTGCCGGTTCATCAGCCAATCGCCGTTATGTACAACGCTGACCTGCATGCCGAGACGGTTCAGACCATAGGCCGCTTCGAGGCCGAGCAGGCCACCACCGATGACCACAGCATTACCGCCACGCCGGGCAAACTGCTGCATCTGCTGAGCGTCTTCGAGGGTGCGAAAGCACCGCACATTACCGAGCCGGTTGCCGGGAATCGGCAGCATGGCGGGGCGCGAACCGGTGGCGATCACCAGCTGATCCCATTCAATGCGCACGCCGCTTTCCGTCATGACACATTGCTGATCGGTATCAATCGTCGCGGCCGGGTCACCACTGAGCAAGGTGATACCGTGCTGCTGATACCAATCGCGCGGATGAGTAATCAGTTCGTTGCGTGACTTTTCCCCCGCCAGCCAGGGTGACAGCATGATCCGGTTGTAACCGGCGGCGGCTTCCTCGCCAATCACGGTAATGGCGAACCGCCGGGCATCACGCGCCACCAGTTCTTCCAGCAACTTCGTTGCTGCCATGCCATTGCCGATGATGACAAGACGCGCCGACATGATCAGTAGGTTCCTTCTGCCACCAGTACCCGGCCCTGACGCACCGCCACCGACCAGGTCGGAATCGACACGCTCATGTCTTCCAGGCAGATACCGGTACGCAGACAGAAGTGTTGCTTGTACACCGGCGAGGCCACCACCAGCTTGCCGCCAAGGCTGCCGATAATGCCGCGTGACAGGACGTTGGCACCGCTGAAGGGATCATGATTGCCGGTGGCAAAGACGCCTTCGCGGGTATGGAACAGGGCAATCTGCCGGCCGTTCAGGCGGGCTGCCATGCCGGTGCCGGGAACAATTTCGTCCAGCGCACAGATATCGTGCCAGCCGGTCAGGGGTTCGATCTGGGACGTGGCTGTGCTGTTCATGATGCGCTCTCCACCAGCAGGGTATCCTTCTCTTCCGGGCGGGCAGGGCGCTTCTGGCCGCGTTCGCGGACATAGACGATCTGCTCGTCTCCCTTGTCATCGTTGACGAACGGCCGGAATCGTTGCAGCGCTTCCGGGCTTTCGATAGTGCGTTTCCATTCGCAGGCGTAGGTGTCGACCACCGCCTGCATTTGCGCTTCCAGTTCCGCGCCGATGCCGAGCGAGTCGTTAATGATCACGTCCTGCAGGTATTCCAGTCCGCCTTCCATGTTGTCGCGCCACACCGAGGTGCGCTGCAGACGATCGGCAGTGCGGATGTAGAACATCAGGAAGCGATCGATGTAGCGGATCAGGGTGTCGTCATCGAGGTCGCTGGCAAACAGTTCCGCATGCCGTGGACGCATGCCGCCGTAGCCGCAGACATACAGGTTCCAGCCTTTCTCGGTGGCAATCACGCCCACATCCTTGCTTTGTGCTTCGGCGCACTCGCGGGTGCAGCCGGACACCGCCATCTTCAGTTTGTGTGGCGAGCGCAGGCCGCGGTAGCGCTCCTCGACATAAATCGCCATGCCGACCGAGTCCTGCACGCCGTAGCGGCACCAGGTTGAGCCGACACAGGATTTCACCGTACGCAGGGCTTTGCCGTAGGCGTGGCCGGATTCAAACCCGGCATCAACCAGATCCCGCCAGATCAGTGGCAGTTGTTCGACCCGGGCACCGAACAGGTCGATACGCTGGCCGCCGGTGATCTTGGTGTAGAGGTCGTACTTCTTCGCCACTTCACCGAGCACGATCAGCTTGTCGGGGGTGATTTCGCCGCCGGGTACGCGCGGCACTACCGAGTAGCTGCCGTCCTTTTGCAGGTTGGCAAGGAAGTTGTCGTTGGTGTCCTGCAGGCCGACATGACGCGGATCGAGCACGAAGTCGTTCCAGCAGGAGGCGAGGATCGAGCCCACCGCCGGCTTGCAGATATCGCAGCCGTGGCCTGCACCGAATTTTTCCAGCAGTTCGTCAAAGCTGTGGATGCTGTTCACCCGGATCAGGTGATAGAGCTCCTGACGGCTGTAGGCAAAGTGTTCACAGATGTGGTTATTGATCTCCACACCCTGACGCTTGAGCTCGGATTCCAGCACCTGCTTGACCAGGGTGGCACAGCCACCGCAAGTCGCCGAGGCACGGGTTTCCTTTTTCAGTGCACCGATGGTGGTGCAACCATTGCTGATGGCGGAACAGAGCAAACCCTTGCTGACATTATTGCAAGAACAGATCTGTGCGCTGTCGGGCAGGGCATCGACCCCCAGTGCCGGCTTGCCGTCGCCGGCCGGCAGAATCAGGCTCATCGGTGAGCCGGGCAGGTCGATGCCGTTCAGACAGTATTGCAACAGTGACCCATAGTCACTGGTGTCGCCAACCAGCACAGCGCCGAGCAGCTTTTGGCCATCGGCACTGATCACCAGCTTCTTATAAAGGCCGGTGGTGCTGTCTTCGATATAACAGGATTTCGATTCCGGCGTACGGCCGTGGGCATCACCAATGGAGCCCACTTCGACGCCGAGCAATTTCAGTTTGGTGCTCATGTCGGCA
>JBECKT010000024.1:0-35034 GCA_040235405.1 Alcanivoracaceae bacterium | reverse complement strand
TCTGCCGGTTGCTTTCATGGTTGGCAAGCAGCTGGTTCAGCACCGCAAGAGTGTCAGCGCTGAAGCATTGAGTGATCCGGGTGCCGATTTGAAGGCGCTGGTCTGAAACAGGTTGCTCCGTCATGGGCATTGTCTTTAAATGACCCTTTGCGTGTCACAAAATGACCTCGCCGTCGTGCGGGCGTAAAATCACTATCCAGGCAGCAAGTTACTCGCAGGAGAGAGACAGTGGGCAAGATTATCTTTGTTGAACATGACAACACCGAACATGTCACAGAATTTGAGGCTGGAACCACGCTGATGCAGGTTGCCGTCGATAACGCCGTGCCCGGCATCGACGGCGACTGCGGCGGGGAGTGCGCTTGCGGCACCTGCCACATGATCGTTGCGGATGAGTGGTTCGGCAAGACCGGCGCGATAGGCGACGCCGAAGAGCAGATGCTGTCCATGACCCCGGAGCGGGCGAAAACCTCGCGACTGGGCTGTCAGGTCAAGACCACAGAGGCAATAGACGGTATCACCGTTCATTTGCCTGAATTCCAGATGTAAGTGCGGAGGACGCCATGTCAACGAAATCAAGCACAACTGATGCCATTCAGACCAAAGTGATCAACGCCACATCCAAAGTGGTGCCAATGCACTTGCAAATCCAGGCACTGAAGATGTTGGTGAAGGCAAAAAAAAGCATCATCGGCAGGCAGCGCCCCCCGCTCAACTTTGTCGAAGCGCCTGTGCCCGATGTCAACACACTGGCGCTCGAGGATATCGACCTGAGCAACCCGTTTTTGTACCGTCAAGACCAGTGGCGCGCCTATTTCAAACGGCTGCGTGACGAGGCGCCGGTGCACTACCAGAAGAACAGTCCATTCGGGCCGTTCTGGTCGATAACGCGCTATGAAGACATTTTGTTCGTGGACAAGAATCACGAGCTGTTTTCCTCCGAGCCACAAATTATTCTGGGCGATCCGCCGGAAGGGCTGTCGGTGGAAATGTTCATTGCCATGGATCCGCCCAAACATGACGTACAGCGCAAGGCGGTGCAGGGTGTGGTCGCGCCCAAAAATCTGAAGGAAATGGAAGGACTGATCCGCACCCGCGCCGGGGAAGTGCTCGACAGCCTGCCTCTGGGCGAACCCTTTAACTGGGTGCCGGCCGTGTCCAAGGAACTGACCGGGCGCATGCTGGCCACGCTGCTGGATTTCCCTTACGAGGAACGTCACAAGCTGGTTGACTGGTCGGATCGCTTGTCTGGCGCAGCATCAGCGACCGGCGGCGAGTTTACCGATGAAGACCGCATGTTCGACGACGCCGCAGACATGGCGAGGGCTTTCTCCAGACTATGGCGCGACAAGGAAGCACGCCGTGCAGCCGGCGAAGAGCCCGGTTTCGATTTGATCAGTATGTTGCAGAGCAACGAAGATACAAAGGACTTGATCAATCGTCCGATGGAGTTTATCGGGAACCTGGCGCTGCTTATCGTTGGTGGCAATGACACCACCCGCAACTCCATGAGCGGCGGCGTGCTGGCCTTGAATCAGTTCCCCGAGGAGTTCGCCAAACTCAAGGCGAACCCGGAGCTGATTCCGAACATGGTCTCGGAAATCATCCGCTGGCAAACCCCGCTGGCAAATATGCGCCGGGTTGCTGCGCAGGACGTGGAACTGCGTGGTCAGACGATCAAGAAGGGCGATCGCGTGGTGATGTGGTACGCCTCGGGCAATCGGGATGAGCGCAAGTTCGAAAATCCGGATCAGCTCATTATTGATCGTAAGGACGCCCGGAACCATATTTCTTTTGGTTACGGCGTTCACCGTTGTATGGGTAACCGTCTGGCCGAATTGCAACTGCGCATCCTCTGGGAAGAACTGCTCAAGCGCTTTGATAACATCGAAGTTGTCGGTGAGCCGGAGCGCGTGCAGTCCAACTTCGTGCGCGGCTATTCCAGGTTGATGGTCAAGCTGACGGCAAAAAGTTAATGAGCCGTCTGATCGAAGAGACGTCCGAACAATTCGATTATGTGGTGGTCGGCGCGGGCTCGGCCGGGTGTGCGGTGGCCAACCGCCTGTCCGAGAGCGGTCGCTATTCGGTGCTGCTGCTCGAAGCGGGCCCGGAGAGTCGTCGCAACCCTTTCGTGAACATGCCGCTGGGCTTTCTGCAGTTGATGTTCAGTCGCCGTTTCAACTGGCAGTTCAATACCGAGCCGCAGCGTCACATGCATGACCGCTCGTTGTTCCAGCCGCGGGGCAAGATGCTTGGCGGTTCCAGTGGCATGAACGCGCAGGTCTACATTCGCGGGCATGCCTGGGATTACGACGAATGGGCGCGGCTGGGTTGCGAGGGTTGGTCGTACGCCGATGTGCTGCCGTACTTCCGCCGATCTGAACATTTCGAGCCGAAGTTGACGCAGGGCGAGGCCGGGTTTCATGGTCAGGGTGGTCCGCTCAATGTGGCCGAGCGGCGCTATACAAATCCGCTGAGCAAGGCGTTCGTCGAGGCGGCGACGCAGGCGGGGCACCGCCTCAATATGGATTTCAACGGCCGTGAGCAGGAGGGCGTGGGCTTTTACTACGCTTACCAGAAGGACGGCGCGCGCTGCAGTAATGCGCGCGCCTATCTCGAACCTGCCGCGGGGCGTTCCAACCTGACGGTCCGCAGTGGCGCGCACGTTACCCGCGTGCTGCTCGATGGCACCCGCGCCACCGGGGTCGAGTACCGCAGCGCGAAGGGGTTGGTGCAGGTCCGTGCCGGCCGCGAGGTTGTGCTCTGCGGCGGAGCGTTCAACTCGCCGCAACTGCTGATGCTATCTGGCATCGGTCCGCGTGAGGAGCTGTCCCGGCACGGCATCGAATTGCGTCATGCGCTGGAGGGGGTTGGGCAGAATCTCCAGGATCATATCGACGTGTTCATGCGCGTCAGAGCGCGTAGCCGCCTGGGCATCTCGATGCATCCGAGTTATTGGCTCAAGGGTCTGGTGGCCCTGCTGCAATACCTCAGCGGGCGGCGCGGCATACTGTCGAGTAACGGAGCCGAGGCCGGTGGGTTCATCCGTTCCCGGCCGGAAGAGCCGATACCCGACTTGCAATTGCATTTTGGGCCAATGCTTTACGCCGATCACGGGCGTGACATGAAGACCGCAATGAGCGGTTATGGCTACATAGTGATGATCTACGGACTCAGGCCATTGTCGCGCGGCCGGATTGGTTTGCACAGTGCTGACCCGTTCGCCCCGCCGCTGATCGACCCCGATTACATGGCCGAGTCCGCCGACGTCGAGCAACTGGTTCGCGGTGTACATCTGGTGCGTAGAATCCTGGCGCAGCCGGCCTTCGCCCCGCACCATGAGGTCGAGATGTCGCCCGGGCCGGCGCTGCAGAATGACGACGATCTGGCCGCATGGGTGCGGCGCAGCGGTGAGTCGGCATATCACCCTGTCGGCACCTGCAAGATGGGCATCGATTCTATGGCCGTGGTCGATCCGCGTCTGCGCGTTTATGGACTGCAATGCCTGCGGGTGGTCGATGCCTCCATCATGCCGACGCTGGTTGGCGGCAACACCAATCAGCCAGCGACCATGATTGGCGAGAAGGGCGCCGAGATGATACTTGAGGATGCCGAGGGCTTCTGAAACAAGTCCCCCGGCGCAATGCCGGGGGTTGTAGGTGGCTCCGGACCAAATCGGTTATTCGGCCAAGTCTACATATGCCGGCGTAGGGGTTTTCGAAGGCGCACCCTTATCCGTATTGTTCAGGAACAGATAGTTGTCCATTGGCAGATGCTTCGCCCGCCACAGCATTTCTACCGAGGTTGAAGGGCGAAGCATGGGCGCGTCGCCGTGGTGGTCGAAGTAATAGCTGTTGGAGAGCGCGCAGTTGTGGTTGAGAAATACGGTGTTCTGCTGCCGCTGCTGAATGTTCTGGAAGTAGCGGTCATGCACAGTCTGCCGGATTTCCACCCGGGTTGCCTTGCGCCGGCGGGCTTCGCGGATGCAGCGTGAAATATGAATGGAATTTCCTTCCACCATCTTGAAGTAGGAGGTGCCAATCAATGCATACGGGCCGAGCATGATGTAAAAGTTCGGATACCCCGGAACGGTCAAGCCTTCGTAGGCCTGATAGCGGTTATCGTGCCAGAACTGGCCGAGATCAACGCCATTACTGCCGATCAGCTCGAACGAGGGAATGTTGCCCTTTTCGAAGGTTTTATAGCCGGTGGCAAGCACCAGTACATCAATGCGTCGCGATTTGCCATCGTTGGTGGTGATGCCCTGTCGGGTAATGCGCTGGATGGGCGTCGTGACCAGTTCGACATTGTCGCGGGCGAACGTTGTGAAGTACTCGTTGGAGAAAGTCGGCCGCTTGCAACCAAAGCCATAGCCCGGGCTGAGTTTTTCCCACAGATCCTGTCTGCCGGGGAGCTGCTCTCGCATATTGTCGAGTGCGGCCTTCTCACAGGCGCGCACGATCCAGGGGGCCTGGCGATAATAGATCGCCGACAGCACCATCAGGGTTTCGCTGGCCAGATCGGTTACGCTGCGAACGCCACTTTGCAGGGTGGGTAAGGCACGAAACAGGCTTTTCAGCCAGCCGGGCAACAGCCGGTCCGGCTTTTTCAGAACCCAGATCGGGGTGCGTTGATAGACATCAAGCTGTTTCGCTTGACGAGCGATCTCCGGCACCAGTTGCACGGCGGTGGCACCGGTGCCGATGACGGCAACGCGTTTGTCTGTCAGGTCCATGTCTTCAGGCCAGCGGGCCGTGTGGACAATTTCTCCCTCGAAGGCATCAAGACCTTCGATATCCGGCAGCTTGGGGGAGATCAGCCCGCCGCAGGCGGAGACCAGATGCCGGCCACGCAATGTTTCGCCACTCGCCAGACTGATTACCCAGAGATTGTTTTCCGTGTCGAATTGCGCCCGTTCCACTTCGACGCCGAAGCGGATATGGCGGTAGATGCCGTATTTGGACGATACCTGCCGGGTGTACTGATACAACTCGCTGCCCGGGGCGAATACCCGGGACCAGTTCGCGTTTTGCTCGAACGAAAAAGAGTAGGTGAACGAGGTGATGTCCACGGCAATACCGGGATAGCGATTGTCGCGCCAGGTACCACCGACATCATTGCTACGCTCGAGGATCAGGATGTCGTCGACGCCGTCCGCCTTGAGCTGGATGGCAGCACCGATGCCGGAGATCCCGGCGCCGACAATAATCACTTCGTGATCAGGAAGAACAGCGGACGGGCGCCGGGTTTGATCGGCGGTGAAAGCAGCCATGTTCATGCTACAGCCTCCTGGGTGGTCGATGATGTGTGCGAGCTACCGGATCGGGAGCTGTGGCTGGGTAGATCGTTCTGCCGTCGACTACCCAGATGGGACTGCATGAAACGGACTATTTTGCGTGTATCCTGACGAGCTTCAGGTAGGAGTAGCAGGAAAATTGGCCAGACGTGGGGCATGTCCTGTCGTGATAGCAGCGTCACCGGCACACTCGCACGACGAGCTTGTTCGGCAACGACGTAGGAATCATCGCGCAGGCATTCCTCTTCACTTACCGTCAGCATCAACGGTGGCAGACCCTGATAGTCACCCCGCGTCGGGGACGCGTAGGGATGGAACGGATCGGCGCCCTGCAGGTATATCCTGGTGGCGCCGTCGATCATCACCCGTGACAGCATCGGGTCGCTGTCATTATTGGTGTCCCGTGACATCAGCTCACCGGTGGCGTCGGCGCCGGGTGAAATGGCTACCGCGCACACCGGCATGGGCAGCTCCTCGTCGCGGGCACGCAGCAAGGTCGCCAGAGTCAGATTGCCGCCAGCGGAATCTCCAGCCACGATCAGTGGCAAGGGCTCTTTGATCAGATCGCTGTATACAGCGAAGGCATCATCGGTGGCCGCCGGGAAAGGGTGCTCCGGTGCCAGCCGGTAATCAGCCAGAAAAATGCGGGCGTTGAGTGCTTTTGCCAGCGTGCTGCAGAAATGGTGATAAGTATCCAGACGACCACCGACGAATGCCCCTCCATGAAGGAACAGCACGGTCGCCACCGGATTGGCGGTGCTCAGCCACTGGCCGGGAACATCGGCTACGCTGCTATGGCGCAGGCTGATGCCACGGGGTATCAGGGAAGGCATCAGCGGCGCATTCATGACCCTGCGTAAATGACGAACCAGATGATCGGGGTCCTGAATGTCGCGCTTCATGATAGCGCGGAACAGGGGCTTGATAATTTTTGCAGGAAGTGACGCCATAAGGGTCTCCTGAATTCAGTTGGCCAGCAGGCGATAGGTTTCGCCGACTGTGCGGGCGTACAGGCGCGGCATCAGGCGCTTGAAACGCCAGGCAAGGCGCCCATCTATTTGCGGCAGCATGTAAAGCTCGCCACGATCCAGCGCATCAAGTGTTTGCCTGGCGACCTTGTCGGCGGTGGTCAGGGCAAAGCGGGTCATGGCAGAGCGGGCAAACTCGCGACGCTTTTCCGGTAGCTTGCCATCGTTGACGATGTTTGTGGGTACCACGGTCGGGCACAGTGCCGTGACTTTCACGCCGGTGCCGGCAAGCTCGGCGGCCAGAGTTTCCGAGAGTGCCAGTACCCCGGCCTTGGTGACGTTGTAGGTGCTCATTTCCGGCGCTGCACCAAAGGCGGCGGCGGAGGCGACGTTAATGATGCCGCCATAGCCGAGCTCGCGCAGTTTCGGCGCGAAGAAGTGGCAACCGTGAATTACGCCCCAAAGATTCACGTTCATGCACCAGTGCCAGTCTTCCAGTGGTACGTCGCCGATGGGCCCGCCAAGGCCAACACCGGCATTGTTGATCACCAGCGTTACCGGGCGGCCGAGCAGCTTCTCGGCCTCATCACTGAGGGCTTCCATCTGCTTTGCATCACCGACGTCACAGCGACGGGCAATTGCCTTGCTGCCCAGCGCCTTCAGGCTTGCGGCGACCTGTTCGGCCCGCTCCTCATTGATGTCAGCACAGATTACCGCGCCGCCACGGCGTGCCAGCTCATAGGCAAAGCTGCGGCCGATGCCGCTGCCGGCTCCGGTGACGACAGCGGCGGCGTTGCGGGAGGGTGGTAGAGGTTGCTTTTTCATAGGAGCCCCTCAGGCGGGTTGCGCAACTGGACGGAGACGGCGGCTGGTGCGGGTGCCGCGCTGGTGCTTGAGCAGAGCCTCGAATGCCTTGTGGGTGTCGCCGGTCTTCTCGTGGGCGCGCTTCCAGACCCTGATGATCTCCCGATTGTCATCGTCCCAGGGATGGAAGGTGGGCGAGAAATAGGGGAACACGCCTGCCAGCACCTTGGAAAGAATGCCGGGTTTGACGAACAGCATTTTGGCCATGGATGCGGCGGAACGCAGATTAAGCAGCTGCTTGTCCTTGTACAGCAGGTACGTCTGATTGCCGATCATCAGCGGAAAGCCGAGCGCGATGGCCAGCAGCATGGCGCTGACACGCAATCGATAGCTGCGGAAACCGCCACCGCTGGCGTCGACGAACACATCGTAACTGACGCTTTTGTGCTCGGTTTCCTCGACGAAGTGCCAGTACAGCATGGCGCGTAGTTCAGGGTGGGTTTCGTCGAAAAGTTCCGGATGCTCCAGCAGCACTGAGGAAATGATGGCGGTGAAGTGTTCAAATGCCGCCGCAATGGAGCTTTGCATGTCATCGCTCAGGCGATGCTGGAGTTCCTTGCGAATAAGCTTGAAGATGGCTTCGACCTTGTCCATGGGGACGCCCTGCTGCACGCAGATGGCGTTCATCTCGTCATGCTCGCGGGCATGAATGCGCTCCTGGCGGATGAACTCGCCGGCAGCCTTGCGCACTTCCGGATCGCGCAATTTGTCCAGTTGTCGGCGGGCCGAATTCATGACCCAGCGCTCACCATCCGGAACGGCCGCCAGAATGGCGTTCATCCAGTGCGTGCTCCAGGGGTCGTTGTTGAACCAGTGGCGGGACACCGTCTCAAGGTTCATCGGGAAGTGGAGGTCGCGCGTTACAACTTCGTCGTAACCGATTTTACGATTTGCCAGAGCCATTTGAATTCTCCTTCAGGGGTGACTATGGCAATCAAAGTAGTTGGTCGTTCGGCCAAATGTCAATCCTGCAATATAAACACAGACCCGAAATATGTATCAGCCCTGACGGTGCCCGGGCAGCCGGCAACGACAAGGTTGAAAAAAAGGTGCAGGACGGCGGGGGCTGAGGCGAATTTAGGCGTGCCGGGCGGTATTCAGGCTAGAATAGCGGTTCCGTTGCTCTGGGGGGGAATGCCGTGAAGAAAAAACGTCAGGTCAGGCCGGTTGCCCAGTCTGATCGTGATCTGGTGTTGAGGTCTGCCGCGCGCCTGTTCCGGGAGCAGGGCTATGAGCGGACCACGGTCAAGGAGATTGCCGAAGCGTGCAATATGTTGCCCGGCAGCCTTCATTACCGCTATCAGGCCAAGGAAGACATTCTCGTCGATCTTATGCGGCTGGGTCTGGAGCAGGCCTCGATAGCCGTCTCCCAGGCTGTGGTCGGTGTGGCAGAGCCTGAGGAGCAATTGCGCCGCGGCATCAATGCGCACCTGCAAATGCTGGTCAGCGGTTCGGATATGGTCTATGTGCTGTTGTTTGAGTGGCGCTCCCTGCGCGGCGAGGCCCGCAGGGAAATGATCAAGCTGCGCGACCGCTATGAGTCATTGTGGGCCGCGATGCTGAAGCTGCTGGCTGAGCAGGGGGTGATTCGCAAGGATATGGATCTGGAACTGTTGCGTCTTATCGGCCTGGGGGCGCTCAACTGGGTGGCGACCTGGTTTCGTCAGGAGGGGCGCTATTCGCTCGAAGATATCGGTGATTTTGTCTGGCGAATGATTCGCAGTGCGGTGCTGGAAGAGCAACGCACCAGCTGATCCGCGGTGTTGCCAGGCGTGCTTGTTACGCTGCCGCCTGCGCATCACTCTGATCACTGAACCGGTCAAAGAAAATCTGCTCCGCCTCAACCCCCAGTGCCCTCAACTTCTCCATGCAGGTGTCAATCATCGCCGGCGGGCCGCACAGATAGGCCTGATGGGCGCCGACGTTTTCTGCCTTGATGGCGTCCGCCAGCCAGCCACGCTGACCGCTCCAGTCGCTGTCCCCGGGCTCATCGGAAAGCACCGGGGTAAAGGTGAAATCGGCGCGCCATTTTCCCGCCAGTGCCTTGATTTGATCAAGATAGTAAAGATCTTCGCGGCTGCGGGCGCCGAACAGCAGTTGCACCGGGCGGATGTCCTGACCGTCGCGCAGCGCGCCTTCGAGAATCGCGAAGATCGGCGACAGGCCGCTGCCACCGGCCAGTAGCATAATCGGCTTCTTCTCCTGGCGCAGGGTGCAGTCACCGCTAATGGCCAACAGACTGATCGCCTTACCCAGGTTCGCCTCATCGGTAAGCCAGTGGCTCAGGTTGCCGTCGGGAATCCGGCGCACAAAAAACGACACCTGACTCTCGCCGCTGCCGCTTCCGGCATGGGCAAAGGAATAACAGCGTGCCGGCAAAGAACCGTCCGCCGGCGCAATGGAGGCGTACTGCCCGGGCCTGTAGGTGACGGCCTGATCCAGTGCAAGATGCACTTCGGCAATGTCATGGGTCAACCAGTCCAGTCGCGTCAACCTGCCTTCCACGGTCCGGGTGTTCACTTCCGGCATGCGTACCACCAGCACAGAGCGAGGAATGCTCTGGCAGCCGAGAATATAGTTCGCCTGTAACTCCTCGGCGCTGAGCAGATAGCTCTTGTCGGTGAGCTCCTTTACCTTGCCGCTGACCAGCTGGCACTTGCAGGTGGCGCAACCGCCCACCTTGCAGCTGTAGGGAAAATCGATGCCGTGGCGCAGCGCGCCGTTGAGCAGCGTTTCCTTCGGCTCCAGGGTGAGCGTGTGCAGGGTGTGACCCTGGTCATCGACGAGGGTCACTTGCTGCGCTGATGCCTTGAGAAAACCAAACATGCCTTACTCCCGCCTCAGGCTGCTACGGTCCCGCTACTGCCCGGTGAGGCATGCTCTTTCACATACTGGTTGGCCGCGCTGCTCATCAGCTCTGGCCAGCCACTTTCGATATTCGCCTGGGCCAGTAGCGGGTATTCCTGTTTGCTCGCCTGTTCACGATCCCAGACCAACAGCTTGGGGGCGATCTTCTTGCGCCACAGCGACGGAATAAAAGCCGCCAGATACGCCGTCTGCAGGCCTCCGGGCATTTCCGGCTGCTCGGAAAAGGCTTTCAGGTTCTGATAATGTACCTGGGCATCCGCGTGGTGGTGGCTGTGCCGGGTCAGGTTATAGGTGAATACGCCGGACACCGTGTGGTTGCAGTTCCATGAATGGCGTGGCTGTACCGGTTCATTCAATTGACGCAGCATGCCGTAGTGCTCGATGTAGTTGAGCGCTTCCAGTGCCACCTTGGCGATGACACAGATATACAGGTACGCCAGCAATCCCGGGATGCCGGCCAGCAGGTAGGCAGACACGGTAAAAAAGGCCGACACCACCGCCATGCGCAACAGCACATTCGACGGCGACCAGAATGACTTGCCGACTTTCTGCAGGCGTGCGGTTTCGATCTCCCAGGCATTCACCACGGTGCGCTTGAGCGCCTTGGGCAAGTGCTGGTACAGGGAGTCGCCACGAGCGGCGGTAGCCGGGTCTTTTTTGGTGGCCACATAGGCATGGTGGCCGTAAACATGCTCGATCGGGAAGGCAATGCCCCACCAGGTGGCCATGGCAATCCGCCCCAGCCACAGATCAAACGGGCGTGAGGTGCGGTGGGTCAGCTCATGACCGGCCAGACCAGCGGCGCCGGTGGCCGGCAGGCTCAGGGCCAGCAGCATCAGCGGATAGTGATACCAGCCGGTGGCATTGCGCGCGGCAATCACATCCACCCCGGTGGCCTGCTGCACCCCGGCGCCGATGCCGAAAATATCCGTGTTGCCCGAGCCCATCGCCCACATCAGGCAGACGAACAGCACCAGCACAGCCGGCAATGACAGATAAAGCGAAAAATCCAACACCCCGGGGAAGCGGTACGGCTTCTCCTCGGTGTCGTGCGGGTAGATTTGGTCGGCAATAGCGACACCAGCGACATACAGGATGCCTGGCAGCCAGATCCAGAAATTGCCAAACAGCAGGCCGGCGGAAATGGCAAATACCACCAGCGGATTAACGAAGAAACGCGCATAGCGAAGCATGGTGTTCTCCCGGTTATTAGTCTTGTGGTAGCGCTTTACTACCCTCAATAAGCAAGATATGTAAACAGGGTGTTTGCCAATAGCCAGCAATCTGGCCAGAATGGGATATTTTCGGCCAAAAGCCATACTTTTTGTATTGATATGGAGCGGCTATGGAGCAGTTGACCGGTTACAGCATCTACCTCGCCTACGCAGACGATTGTCTGCGTCAGCGTGGTTTTGACGGCAACGCGATTTTCCGCGCTGCCGGCATTGGTGATGCCAGCCATATCGGCTTTGGCCAGCGCCTGCCGGAAGACATTCTCGCCCACGCCTTCCGGCGCCTGTACAACCACCCGGATCTTGCCGCCTTCTTTCTGGAGCTGGGCGCTGCCGTACCGGTCACGGCCCACGGTAATCTGGGTCTGGCCTTTATGGCCTGTGACACTGCCCATCAGGCCATGGAATTGTTTTCGCGCTTTGTTGCCATTGCGCTGCCGGGCGTGCGCGCCGATATCAGCGACCAGGGTCAGGACACCGTGCTGCGTATTCACGCCTCGGCGCGCTACCCGGAATTCAGCTCGGCGCTGGCCGAGGCGCTGCTGGTCAATCTGCTGGTCAGCGCGCAAAGCCTTACCGGCAAAACTATTGTGCCGAAAGCGGCCAGCCTGATGCAGCGCGAACCGCCCTATGCTGACCAGTTCCAACGCTGGATACCTGCGCCCATTACTTTCAATGCCGACTGCCAGTCGATCACTTTCCGGCGTCAGGATATGGAGGCCAAAGTCCTCACCGGCAACCCGATCAACCTGCGGCTGCTGATTACCCAGTGCGAAAAGGAACTCCGCGAGGTACAGACCCGCACCCGCCTGGCTGATCGGGTGCGCGAAATGCTGGCGCTGAATGTGGCGGATAACCCCTCCATCGAAGCCGTGGCGAAGCAGCTTTCACTGTCCGAGCGGACACTGCGTCGGCGGCTACGGGATGAAGGGGAGAGCTTTCGCGATCTTCTCAAGGGCGTGCGCCACGATCTGGCGCTACATTACCTGCGCGATACGGATGCGCGGATCGAGCAGATTGCACAGCGGCTGGGGTATCGCGATGCGGCGTGTTTTCGGCAGGCGTTCAAGGGCATGGAGGGAGTTTCGCCGCGGGAGTGGAGTAGAGTTGGCCGGCGTGAGTGACGGTGTTTTCTGACTTGTTCTGACTTGCAGCAAGCGAAGAAAATAACGCGGAGGCCTGTCAAATCGGTCTGCTATCTGAGCGGTATGTTATACCTGATCAGTCAATGCTTCACTGCTGCCATCTTCACGTGTCCTGTCGGGTAGCGGCACCAGATAGCCGACGCCGAGCAGTAGCAAGCCGACAACAATAAACGAAACAATGCGCTCCACCGTGCCGCTGCTGGACAGGTCCACCAGAAAAAGTTTGGCCACCACTACGCCGATCAGGCTCATGCCAACGATCCATGTCTGTCGCCTGAGCAGCTTGTTGGCGGCGACCAGCAGCGCCACACCCAGTAGTGCCCAGAAGATCGACCGGCAGGTTTGCACCAGATCACTGCGCATCATCGGCTCGAACCGGAATGGCAGCTCGGTGGCGGCGTACAAGGTGCGCAGCAGCAAGGTGTTCAGATAGATAAAGCCCAACCCGGAAATTGTCCAGATGCCAGCGGCAGCAGAGATGGCTTCGTGCAGGTTGTCACTGATTGCACGCCACCAGTAGATGGCGCAGGCCAGCATAGCGATCTGCCACAGATCCAGCGGGTTCAGCAGTGGCATGTACGGCAGTGGCTGGAGCGATGGATGGGTCAGGCAGCTGATCAGAAAATTCAGCAGCAGCGCGGCAGCCAGATGGCCGCGGCGCCCTCGAATGCCCACACCAGCGCCGTAACGTCGTGATCAAATGCATACGGCACCGCCAGTGTCAGCATGATCACGCCAATGGCGGTGAACGATTCGCGCAACAGCAGCGCGCGTTCGCTCAGCATCTTCCACCACAGTGCGCAGATGCCAAGATAGAACAGGCCAAAGCCCAGCGCGCTCCAGGCCGTGCCATATTCGAACCTCTGTACCAGCACGGCCTGCAAGGCAAAGCCGATCACCGGCGTGCCAAACAGCTCGGCCTGATAACGGGTCACCCCCCAGGCGACACTGATGATGAAGGTAAATGCGAAGCCCATCAGTGTCAGGGCACGCCAGGCCTTGAACCAGACAATGGCGACAATGCCGGCATTGAGAATGGCGTAGTAACTGAACAGCATGACGTGGCTGCCGCCCCCGCTGGAGGCAAGCACCGGTGCAAGAAAGCCGCCAAGAATGCCGAATACTGCCAGTGATTTTGCATCCTGGGTAATCGACATCAGGGCCGCAAAGACCGACAGCCCCAGCAGTATGAAAAAGCCCAGGCTGGCGGGCATGACCGGATACATCTTCATGCCGGCATAGGTAACCAGATACCAGCTGCCCACCGCAGCGCCTTGCAGCAGCAGGGCGTAGTCACGGCGGGTGTGGCGTAGTCGCCAGCCAATCACAAACACCACCAGTGCCGCCGCCGCAATGCCGGCGAGGCGCAGTTCAATCGGCACGGTGATGCTTTCAGCGGCGTACTTGATCAGGAAGGACACGCCCAGAAACAGGATGACGATCCCGATCCGGGTAATCATGTTGGTCCGCGCCAGCAGTTTGCCCAACGCACTGGCGGACCAGAGCGAGGCCAGAGTGTCGCCCGCCTGTTGGATGCGGCCGGTCGCCGGCGGTGCGGACCGGATCGGCGCGACAGGTGCCGGCGAATCCGGTTCGGAGGGCGGGGCTTGAGCAGGCTCCGGCTACGGAGACCCGGCTTTACAACATTTTTCACCGACACCGCGGCCGCAGGCTCACCTGAATTGTGATGTTCCGAAGCTATCTGCTAGTCTAGGTTGATATTCCTAGCCAGCGGCTGCCCCTGCCGCTGGCCATAACAACAACCTGTATCAGATTGCGGGAATCCGGGATGAACTGGTTCAAGAACCTCTCCGTGCGGCTCAAGGTACTGTCCGTTGCCGGACTCGGCATTGTTATTTTTATGGCGTATTTCGCCTATAGCTATCTGGTTGCCAGTAACAATATTGAAGATCTCGGTACCATCGAGAATGTCGACTTTGTGGTGCTGGAAGCCTCCAGCCAGAACAACCTCACCCTGTATATGGTTCGGGACGCGCTGATCCGGGCAATCAACAACGGTGAAGAAGATGCCCTGTCGGAGGCGGCCAGACTGTCCCTGCAGGCAACCGAGAACCTGAATGCGATGGCCGCGGCGGATCCGGCGATCGCGGCAGAGGTAGATGGCCTGGTAACGGCCTTTAATGCCTATTTCACGGAAGCACGGAAGCTGGCTGAGGAAGCCGTGTCGGGCGTCGCCGCAGATGACGACTTTTATGAGGGGCTGGCCAATGTGGCTCAGTTGCGGGAGCAGTTCGAGTATGCACAGGAGGAGTTTCAGGAGGCTCGCTATGCCGCCTTTTATGACAATCTTCGTGGTGCCCGGGAAAGCACTGCCAGCACCCAGTTTATCGGTCTGATTTTTGGCGGCAGCGCTATTGTCCTGCTGATTCTGATCAGTTTCCGGGTGACTCGCAGCATTGTTCAGCCGATCCAGTATGCGGTGGAAGTGGCCGGCCACATCGCCGAGGGTGACTGGGACAAGGATATTAGTGTTGACAGCCATGATGAAGCTGGCCGCTTGCTGGCCGCGATCCGGCAGATGCGCGACACCCTCAAGTTTCGCCGCGATGAAGACCGTCGTGCAGAGCTGATCAAGACCCGTCTGGCGGATTTGGGTGATCGTCTGCGCGGCGACATGACCCTGCAACAACTCGGCGAAAACATGCTCAATTATCTGGTGCCGACGCTTGAGTGCCAGGTGGGTGCTTTTTACTGCATGGATATCGACGGACAGATGCTGAAGTTGAGCAGTTCGTATGCCATGCAGCGACGTAAACACCTGTCCAGTGAATTCGCTCTGGGTGAGTCCCTGGTTGGCCAGTGCGCGCTGGAGAAAAAGCAAATCCTGTTAGCCCGGGTGCCGGAGGACTATCTCACTATCACCTCGGCGGTGGGGGCGGGCACGCCTCGCAGTGTGCTGGTGACACCAATTATTCATGAAGATGAAGTCAAGGGCGTAATTGAGCTCGGTGCATTTCATGACTTTAGCGACGATGATCTTAAATTTCTTGCAGACAGCGTTCGTATCGTTGCGGTATCGGTGCATACCGCGCAGAGTCGGTTGCGACTGGCCGAGGCGCTGGAGCAGTCGCAACAGCAGGCGGAGGAGCTGGAGCAGCAGAAGCTGGCGATGCAGAAGGTCAACGAGGACCTGGAAAATCAGGCCATGGAGCTGGCCGCTTCCGAGTCCCGCTTGCAGCAGCAACAGGAAGAGCTACGGGCAACTAACGAAGAACTGGAGGCGCAGGCTCAGGCGCTGCGAGCCTCAGAAGAAAGTTTGCAGGCACAACAGGAAGAGTTGCGGGTAACCAATGAGGAGCTTGAGGCTCAGGCCCGTCTGCTGGCTGAGCAGAAAGCAGAGATGTCACGCAAGAACAAGGTGCTCGAGGATCTTCAGCTGGAGCTGGAAGAAAAGATCCGCGAGTTGGAGATGTCTTCGAAATACAAATCCGAGTTCCTCTCCACCATGTCGCACGAGTTGCGCACGCCGCTGAACAGTATCCTGATACTGTCCAGCGCGCTGGCGCAGAACAAGAAGGGCAATCTGGAAGAGAAGCAGATCGAGCATGCCCAGGTTATTCACTCGGCTGGTTCCGACCTGCTGTCGTTGATTAACGATATTCTCGATATCTCAAAGATCGAAGAAGGCAAGATGGACATCATTATTGATGATGTCTCGGTAGCGGAGCTGGGCGAGCATTTCCGTCGTCACTTCACCCACCTGGCGGAAAGCCGTGGCCTGAGTTTCTCGGTCGAGCTGGATGACAGCGTGCCGGAGCATTTTTACACTGATCGGCAGCGCATGGAGCAGATCCTCAAGAATCTGCTCTCCAATGCCATGAAGTTTACTGAAAGCGGCGGCTCCGTTCGCCTGCGTATCGATGTGCCGGCGGACCAGAAGGATCTGCCGGGTCAGCATCTGATTCCGGGTAAAACAGTGCGCCTGTCAGTGATTGACTCCGGTATTGGTATTGCCCCGGAGAAACAGAAACTGGTATTCGAAGCTTTCCAGCAGGCCGATGGCACCACCAGCCGCAAGTACGGCGGCACTGGCCTGGGCCTGACCATTTCCCGCGAACTGGCGCGTCTGTTGGGTGGTGATGTCGGTTTGTTCAGTGAGGGCATTGGCAAGGGCACCAGCTTTATGCTGTTCCTGCCGGTTGGCGATGCCGGCAGCGTTTATCGGGAAGAGGGTGGCGAGGCGCCGGCACCCTATCCGTCGACCCCGGCCGTGGCCAGCAGCCGGCCGGCCGTTGCGGCCCCGGAGGAAGGTTTTGTGGTGCGCGAGAAAACCGTACTTATTATTGAAGATGACGGTGACTTCTCCGGCGTGCTGACGGATCTGGCGGCTGACTATGGCCTGGAGGGCCATGTCTGTGCCGATGGTGAAAGTGGTCTGGAATACGCCCGCCATTATCGGCCGAGCGCGATCATTCTTGATATCGGCTTGCCCGGCATTGACGGCTGGCAGGTGATGGAGAAGCTGAAAGCCGACCCCCGCACCAAGGATATTCCGGTACACTTCCTGTCCGGCAAGGATGAACGCAAGAAGGCACTGGAGCTTGGCGCTATCGACTTCCTGACCAAGCCGATTTCCGAGAGTGATATCGTCAAGGCGTTCTCGAAGATCGAGAAGGCTATTGAGAAAAATGTCCGCCGCCTGCTGGTGGTTGAGGACAGCGAGCTGCAGCATGAAGGCATTCGTGAGCTGTTTTCGGAAAAGGGCGTCTCTATCACTGCGGTGCATACCGGGGCAGAGGCACTGGAGGCGCTGCGTACACAGGTTCATGACTGCATGATTCTTGACCTGACCCTCCCCGACATGAACGGATTCGAGTTGCTGGAGAAGATCCATGGCAACAATGAGTACGATTCGGTGCCGGTGATCATTTACACCGGCAAGGAACTGACCCGTGATGAAGAAGCCAAACTGCGCAAGTATGCTGACCGTATCATTCTCAAGACCGAGCGTTCGTCAGAGCGGTTGTTGAATGAAGCCTCACTGTTCCTGCATTGGCTGGAATCGACCATGCCGACAGCTCCCAAGGCGGCGCCGTCCAGCGTGGAACACAGGGACGATGTCTTTGCTGGCAAGCAGCTACTGCTGGTCGATGATGACATGCGTAACATCTATGCGCTGTCAGCTCAACTTGAGGACTTCGGTTTTGACATCACTATTGCCAATAATGGCAAGGAAGCCATTCAGGTGCTAGAGGACAACCCGGATATGGATATCGTTCTGATGGATATCATGATGCCGGAAATGGATGGTTATGAAGCAATGAGCCTGATCCGCAAGCAGCCCCGGTTCCAGAAACTGCCAATTCTGGCGCTCACCGCGAAAGCAATGAAGGATGATCGGGCAAAATGCCTTGAGGCCGGTGCCAACGATTACTGTTCCAAACCGATTGATATGGGCAAGCTGACCTCCTTGATGCGGGTCTGGTTGCACAAATGAGTAGCCTGTGATGAGCGATGTTCCGCAGATTCAGGACGACCACGTTGACATGGAGGATGTCGAGATTCGCCTGCTGCTTGAGGCGATCTTCCATATATACGGCTACGATTTCCGCTCCTACAGCAAGGCCTCGATTCGTCGCCGGGTCATGCATCGGCTGAATTTGTCCGGGTTGCCGTCGATCATGGAAATGATCGATCGGGTCATGAAGGACAGGCAGTTCTTTGTTTCCCTGCTGAATGACCTGACGGTGAATGTCACCGAGATGTATCGGGATCCAATGTTTTATCGGCGTTTCCGTGAAGAGGTAGTGCCGCTTCTGAAAACCTTTCCTTTCATCAAGATCTGGCATGCAGGCTGTTCGACCGGGGAAGAAATTTACAGCATGGCAATTCTGCTTGAGGAGGAGGGTCTGTATGACCGCGCCATGATTTACGCCACGGATATCGACAAAAATGTTCTGGCGACTGCCAAAAAAGGCATCTACTCGATATCTTCAATTCGCCAGTATGGCGAGAATTACGTTCAGGCGGGCGGCAAATCTTCCCTGTCTGACTATTACACCTGCAAATACGACGGGGTGATTATTGATCAGCGCCTGCGTCGCAATATTCTGTTTGCCGATCATGATCTGGCTACCGACCAGGTTTTTGGTGAAATGAATGTAATCGTATGCAGGAACGTTCTGATTTATTTTGACCGGGATCTTCAGCGTCGCGTGTTTCAGTTGTTCCGGGACAGTCTCGATCTGGGTGGTGTGCTTTGCCTTGGTACCAAAGAGAGCCTGAACTTTTCCGGGATTGCCGATGAGTTCGAGCCCGTCGATGCGCAGATGAAGATTTTTCGCCGCAAGCAAGTTGTGCTGTGAGACAGGCAATGATTGAACAAAAAATATTGATGGTCGACGATCAGCCAGCAAACCTGGTCAGCCTTGACGCGATTCTCGAGGCCGAGGGCAGGGTGTTGCTGAAGGCGACCTCTGGCCCGGAAGCCCTGAAGATTCTGCTGCGTGAGGATATCTCGCTGGTGCTGCTGGATGTGCAAATGCCCGGCATGGACGGCTTCGAGGTCGCGGAGCTGATGCGTCAGCGCAAGGACACTCAGTCTATTCCGATTATTTTTGTCACTGCCATCAGCAAGGAGGACAAATACGTTTTCCGCGGTTATCAGGTTGGCGCGGTGGACTACCTGTTCAAGCCCCTTGATCCGGTGATTCTGCAAAGCAAGGTCAATTTTTTCCTGCAGCTTGATCGCCAGCGGCGTGAGCTGCAGGAAAAGCTTCGTCAGGCTCAGGCTCACCGGGCGGCCTATGAGGCGGCCAAGAAGGGCGGCGGCCCCGGCGGATGAGCGCCGACGATCTCCGGGCGGTGGTAATCGGCGCCTCCTGGGGCGGGGTTGAGGCATCTATCAAGGTGCTGTCCGAGCTCAAGGCGCCGTTTCCGGTTCCCCTGTTTCTGGCCCAGCACCAGCGTTACGAGTCTGAGTCCCGTCTTGCCAGAGTGCTGTCTTCGCGCACCGAGCTGACTGTGGTGGCTCCGGAGGACAAGGAGCCGATTCTGCCCGGGGTGATATATGTATCGCCTCCGGGTTATCACATGTTGATTGACCGCGGAGGTTTTATTGCACTGTCGTGTCACTGGCCTGTGCACTACTCCAGACCTTCGATTGATGAGTTGTTTTTTTCTGCCGGGCACGTTTATGGTGCCGGGGTGCTGGCAGTTTTACTGACCGGTGCCAACGAGGACGGTGCCGCCGGAATGCGCTATATTCACCAGCGCGGTGGTATGACTGTGGCTCAGGACCCGGCCACAGCAGAGGCGCCAATCATGCCGGAATCGGCGATTCGTACCGGATGTGTTGATTACATACTGCCGTTACAAGAAATAGGAAAGTTCCTGCGCGAGCAGGTTACAAGCCGGCGAAAACGATGAAGCAAAGCATTCTTCTGGTCGATGACCACAGGGAAAATCTGATCGCGCTTGAGGCCATCCTTGAGGCGCCCGGGCGGCAGCTGGTCATGGCCACGTCCGGCAACGAGGCGTTGCAGCTGGCCCTGAAGCACGATTTCTCGCTGGTTCTGCTGGATGTGCAGATGCCGGAGATGGACGGTTTCGAGGTTGCCCAGCTTTTGCGACAAGGGAAGAAAACCCGCAACACCCCCATTATATTTGTCACTGCGATTTCCAAAGAGCATGCCTACGTTTTTAAAGGCTATGAGTGCGGCGCGGTGGACTACCTGTTCAAGCCGATTGATCAGCAGATCCTGACCGCGAAGGTTGAAGTGTTTCTCGATCTCGATCAGCAAAAGCGCCGCCTGCAGCAGGCAGTTGTTCAGATGAAACGCCTGAAGGATGAGAATGAGCGTCTTCTGCAGGCCATTGGCGAGGGCATTATCGGCACTGATCCCAAGGGGCAGGTGACATTTGCCAACGGTGCTGCTGCAGCCTTGTTTGGTATGCCTCGCGAGAAACTGATCGGCCAGCGCGCAGATGTGCTGCTTTTCCATGCAGAAGATGGTGAGCAACGCTGGAACTGGTTGTCATCACCTTTGCTCAACGCCTGCAAATCAGATCAGGCCTGGCGTAGTGATTCTCCCTGCTTTCTTCAACGCGGTGAGGCCAGTATTGCACTGGATATATCGGCTACGCCGCTGAATCAGCCCGGCGAGGCGTTTTCCGGTACGGTGCTGGTACTGAGGGATGTGACATCGGCATGGCTTTCCAGTGCGGAACAGCAGGCCCGCGAGTTGCGTCGCCACACCCGCAAGAAATTGTTGCGTGAATTGGTCATGTTTGACCGCACCACCGGCGGCAATGTTGGTCGGCTTATTAATATCAGCCTGGATGGCTTCAAGCTGTCAACGCGCCAGAATATCGCGCCGGGCACCCGTTTTTCCCTGAGTATGGTATTGCCGGAGCAACTGCAGGGGGTCACCACGCTCAGCCTCGAAGGGCGTTGTGTCTGGAATCAGGAGCAGGATCGCCAGAATGAGTATCAGGCTGGCTTTCAGATTGTCGAGATCAGCGAATTGCACCGTAGTGTGCTGGAAATGATGATGGAGAAGTTCTGATTATGAGCATGGAGCCAGCCCTGGTTGCTGACGAAGAGCTGCTTGAAGATGGTGGCTCGTTGCTGCCTTATGCGTTTGCCCGTCGTCACGGCATTGTGTTGAAGCCGGTCGGCGACGAGGTAGAGGTCTACTGCAGGACACCGCTGGCCCTGCGTACGCTGGCCGAGGTGCGCCGGTGCTTCGGTGATCTGCCGGCGCCGCAACCGCTTGATGAAACCCGCTTTGATGCCACTCTGGCGCTGGTTTACGAGCAGCAACGCGGTGCAGCAGCAGAGGCGGCAGATAATCTTGAGGGGCTCGACCTTACCAGTCTGGTTGACGCCTTGCCGCAGACTGCCGATCTGCTTGAGCAGGAAGACGATGCGCCGATCATACGTCTGATCAATGCTCTGCTACAGGAAGCTATTCGCGAGAATGCTTCGGATATCCATATTGAAACCTTCGAGCGCCGGCTGTCCGTGCGCATGCGTATCGATGGTGTGCTGCGCACCGTGCTGACGCCGCGACGGGAACTGGCGCCGCTGTTGGTATCGCGTATCAAGGTCATGGCCCGCCTCGACATTGCCGAGAAGCGGGTGCCCCAGGATGGCCGGATTTCGTTGCGGCTGGGTGGCCGAGATGTCGATGTCCGGGTGTCCACCATGCCGTCCAGCAATGGTGAGCGGGTAGTGCTGCGACTGCTGGACAAGCAGGCCGGCAGATTACAGCTCTCCCATCTGGGCATGGGCGATCAGTGCTATCAGCTGATGCGCGTGCTGATCCACAAGCCGCATGGCATCATTCTGGTGACCGGCCCGACCGGTTCCGGCAAGACCACAACCCTGTATGCCGGCCTGGCTGACCTGAATGATCACTCGCGCAATATCCTCACGGTGGAAGACCCGATCGAATACCAGCTTGAGGGTATCGGTCAGACCCAGGTCAATACCAAGGTCGATATGACTTTCGCCCGCGGTTTGCGGGCGATTTTGCGGCAGGATCCGGATGTGGTGATGGTCGGCGAAATCCGCGATCTGGAAACCGCCGAGATTGCCGTGCAGGCATCGCTTACCGGTCACCTGGTGCTGTCGACCTTGCACACCAACAGTGCAGTTGGCGCCGTCACCCGGTTGCAGGACATGGGGATCGAACCGTTCCTGTTGTCATCCAGTTTGCTCGGCGTGCTGGCCCAGCGTCTGGTGCGGCTGTTGTGCCCGCATTGCAAGGAAGAGCATCTGCTTACCGAGGCCGAGCGCGACATGCTCGGCCTGGTTGATGGCCATGCCGACAAGGTGTTCCGGCCGGTTGGCTGCGAACAGTGTAATCAGACGGGCTACCGTGGCCGTACCGGCATCTATGAGCTGGTACTGATCGATGACACTCTGCGGGAAATGATCCATGACCGCGCCTCCGAGCAGCTGCTGGAGCGCCATGCCAGAAAGGCGACGCCGGGTATCCGTGCGGACGGCTGGCGCAAGGTGCTCGCCGGTGATACCAGCATTGAGGAAGTGCTGCGCGTCACCCGGGAAAACTGATAGGCTGCACCCCTGTTATGGAGTCCGGTGAAGGCCGTCGCTGATGCCCGCGTTTGAATATCGTTGTCTGGATGACAATGGCAAGGTCCGCAAAGGTGTACTGGAGGCGGACAGTCCGCGTCAGGTTCGCCAGCAGTTGCGTGACAAGGGCTGGGTGGCCCTTGATGTCAGCGTCACCGCTGACAAGCATGCTGCCAATCCGCTGTTTTCATCTTCCTCATCCAGTGGTCGCCTGAATGGTGCCGAACAGGCGCTGATTACCCGCCAGCTGGCCACCCTGATCCGCTCCGGCATGCCGGTGGAGCAGTCCCTGACCGCGGTTGCCCGCCAGGCCGGCAAGCCAAGGGTCGAGCGCATCATTCTGGCGGTACGCGCCAGAGTGCTTGAGGGGCACAGCCTGGCAGGCAGCCTGGCCGAGTTTCCCCGAGCCTTTACCGAGATGTACCGGGCCACTGTCGCTGCCGGTGAACAAAGTGGCCATCTGGAGCAGGTGCTGGAGCAGCTCGCCGAGTATCTGGAGACGCGCCAGGACACCGGCCGCTCAGTGACGCAGGCGATGATCTATCCTGCTTTCATCATGGTGTTTTCAAGCCTCGTCATTACCGTGCTGATGATGTACGTGGTGCCGAAGATGGTGGAGGTATTTGTCAATCAGGGCCGGGTGCTGCCACTGCTGACCCGGATCATGATTGTCATCAGTGATTTTTTTCGTGACTGGCTCTGGCTGGTGGCGCTGCTGGTGACTGCTGCTGCAGTACTGTTCGGCCGGGCCATGCGAGAGCCGGCGTTCCGGTTGCGAGTGCATCAGCGTCTGGTGACCGTGCCTCTGATTGGCGCGGTATTGCGTGCGGCCGACAGTGCCCGGCTGGCCAGCACACTGGGCATTCTTGGTCGTGCCGGGGTGCCGCTGGTGGAGGCATTGGCCATATCTGCCCAGGTGGTAGCTAATCTGGCGATCCGTGCTGCTGTCAAGGAGGCGGCTGCACGGGTGCGTGAGGGCGGCAACCTGAGTCGGGCACTGGAGAAGAGCGGTTACTTCCCGCCGATGATGGTCCAGATGATCGCCAGCGGCGAGGCCAGTGGCGAGCTTGATCAGATGCTCACCCGGGCGGCGGATTATCAGGAACGGGATCTGAATACCACGGTCTCAACGGCTGTTGGTCTGCTTGGACCCTTGATGCTGTTGGTGATGGCAGGTTTTGTGGTGCTGGTGGTGTTGGCAGTGGTGCTGCCGATGCTGGAAATGAATGCCTTTATCGGTCGGTAAAGGTGTGGGGAATGACAGGAAACAAACTGATGATGACGAAACAATCCCGGGCCGGGCAGCAATGCCAGCGGGGCTTTACCCTGATTGAAATTCTGGTGGTGGTGGCACTGATCGGTCTGCTTGCGGCCTTTATCGTGCCGAATGTTATGGGCCAGAGTGAGAAGGCGAGGGTGGACCTGGCCCGCGCCAATATGAATGCCGTATCCACTCAGCTGGAAATGTTCCGCATGCACAATGGTCGTTATCCGACCTCCGAGGAGGGGCTGCTGGCGCTGGTGGAAAAGCCGGACAATGCGCGCAACTGGACCACACCCTATCTGAACAAGGTTCCGGAAGACCCCTGGAACAATAGATATGTGTACATCAGCCCGGGTATCAACGGGCCGTTTGATCTGATCTCGCTGGGCGCCGATGGTCGCGAAGGCGGCGAAGGGTTCGATGCCGATATCAGTCTGCGTGACAGCGGGGGCTGACCCGCTGCGCCGCCCGCGGGTTTTTTGTCACGCCCCTGCTCAGGCCGGTTTTACCCTGCTTGAGATTCTGGTCGTGGTATTCCTGATGGTGGCCATCTCCACGGTGGTGGCGGTGGCGGCCCTGCGTGGTGGCGGCCAGGACGATGCCGCCGAAGCGCTGGCTGAATTGTCAGATACGGTTGTGTTGATGACCGAGCAAAGCCTGTTTCGTGGTGATCTGCTGGCCATGCGCTTTACCGACACTGGTTGGCAGCCGCTGCGTTTTGATGTCACGGAGGCGGAGTTTTTGCCTTTGCCGGCCCCGCTTGAGGCGGTGACGCTGCCGGACAACGTTCGTCTCGAGTGGCGTCTTGAGCAGGATGGCGCGAATCAGGGCCCGAGCATTGCCGAAGCGGCCGAGGCACTGATGGCTGACGACATCAGCCCAGACGAAAAGCCGAAGCCGCCGCAGATGTTTTTCTTCCCCAGCGGAGAGGCGTCACCGGTAGCCATCTGGCTGGTTGACGAGGATGCCGGCGTTCGCCGCCAGCTGACGGTCGATGCGCTCGGTGCGGTCGATATTGTCGAGGATGAGCAGCTGTGATGCGCCGCCAGTCCCGTGGTTTCACTCTGGTTGAAATTCTGGTGTCGCTGGTAATTCTTGCCGGTGTGGCCATCGTTCTTGCCGACACCATCGGTGCCGGTGCGGTGGCGCATAGCCGCCTTGATGAAACCACCCGGGCCTGGCGCGTGGCATCGGACAAGCTGGTTGAGTTGCAGGTGTTTCAACGCTGGCCCGCAGTGGGTGCTCAGGATGAAACTGTTGAACGTAACGGCGAGCGCTGGCTGGTGCGGACCCGGGTCAGTAATGGTCCTTATACTGACACCCGGCGTGTCGATATTGAAGTGGGGCCTGAGCCGGAACCGGGCCAGGAGCGGCTGGTAACCTGGTCGGTTTTCAGCTTGCTGGGCAAACCCTATACCGCCGCCCCTGGCGGCAACAATCCGGGCGGCGCCGGCGGTAATCCCGGTGCGACACCGACCGGCTTTGGCGGCGGCAGTGCCGCCGCCGGAGAGCAGCCATGAAGCGCGCCCGAGGTTTTACCCTGCTTGAAATGGTGGTGGCCATCGCCATTCTGGCCGGCATGTTTATGGTGGCCATGGAAACCTTTCGTGCCGCCAGCGATGGCCGGGAAAAACTTGCCGCCGAAGCCACCCGGCTGGAAGCAAGGCAGCGCGCCATGACCTTTCTGGCGCTGGATTTCGAACAGGTGGTGGCAAGGCCGGTTCGAGACATTCTTGGCGATCCCCAGCCGGCTATTTTGTCGCTGGATAACGGTATTGCGCTGACCCGGCTGGGCTGGGCCAACCCTTTCGATTTACGTTCGCGCAGCCAGATGCAGCGCGTCGAATACCGGCTGCAGGATAACCAGTTGCTCAGGCTGTACTGGCCGGCGCTGGATGCCTTGTCCGGAACCGAACCTGAAAGCAGTGTGCTGCTGGAACAGGTCGACAGCCTGACTGTGCGTTACCTGTATCAGCCGGCAGGCGCTACCGATTGGCAGTGGCTGGAGCAGTGGCCGGATGTTTCCCTGCAGGGAACCCCGGCATTGCTGATGCCATTGCCGAAAAGTGTCGAGATCGAAATCGGGTTTGCCGATGGCACTTTGCTGCACCGTTATTTCCGCACGGTGGTCAACTTATGGCAGTGAAGTCGCGCCAGCGGGGCGCTGCCCTGATTATTGTCCTGATGCTGTTTGCTGTGCTGATGGCGTTGTCGGTCGAGGTGCTGTATCGGCTCGACCACTTCCGCACCCGGACTTCGAACCTGCTCGATTGGGATAAACGTTATCAATATGCACTGGCCGCCGAAGCGGTGGCTATTCAGGCGCTGATTGATGATCTGGAAAATGACCGTAACAAGAATCAGATCACTGATGACTGTGTTAGTGATACCTGGGGCATTACCTTGCCGCCAACTCCTTACGAGGATGCCGTTTTTACTGCTTCTGTTCAGGATTTGCAGGGGCGCTTCAATCTTAACTGGCTGGTGACCGCGCAGGCCGGGCAATTCGGTCCGGAATACTTGCGTAATCAGGACGCCATCGGATTTCTCGAACAATTGCTGGCAACGACCATGCCGGATCCGTCCAAAGCGAGCCTGCTGGCCATGGAAATGGCCGACTGGATGGATAGCGACAATCTGGTTAACGGCATTGATGGGGCCGAGGATGGTGAGTACCGGGACAGGCGCACCCCGAATATTCCGGTGGCGCACGAATCGGAACTGCGGGCGCTGCGGTCGTTCACCGCCGACAACAGCGGTGGCGCTGAATTCTGGAGCTATCTGACGGCATTGCCAAATAGCACCTCGCTGAATGTAAACACGGCGCCGGCCAAGGTACTGGATGCAGTGCTCAGCAGCTCGGTCGGCAATGCTGGCACCCAGTTGATCCTCAGCCTGCGTGAGCAGGGTGCCATTACCGATGTGGCCGGGATGCTCAGTCAGGCGCCTTTCAGCACCCTGCAGCCGGACCAGCGCACCGCGCTGGAAAACATGCTGACGGTAAGCTCCGGGTTTTTTCAGGTGATGGTTGACGTCAAAAGCGGTGATGCGGTCAGCCGGCTGGTGACCCGGATTCATCGTCCGGCCAATGGTGAGACGGTGGTATTCAGCCGCCAGCTGGTGCCATTGCTCAGCCCTCTCGAACCGCCGTGCAATACTCTCTAGAATCCATGCGTGGCCGGGACAGGCCGAGGAGGACATGAATGGCTGATCCGACACTGATCTGGCTGGCGCCCGGGGCGCTGTCAGCATCGCAGCCGGAGACTGTGGCGGCTCGCTGGCATGGCGCCGATGGCGTTATCCGGTCCGCGCCGCTTGCCGATGCGGCCGAGCAGGCCATCGGCCCGGTCCGGCTGGTACTGTCGGTAACAGATGTGCTGATTACCGAGGTTGTCCTGAACCGGCGTCAGGCGCGCCATCTGCAGCGGGTGCTGCCGTGGATGCTGGAAGACCAGCTGATCGGTGTGCCGGAGCGGTTCTGGTTTGCCAGCGGTCGTCCGGCCAGTGGTCGGTACCCGGTGGTTGCCTGTGAGAAAGATGCATTGCTGCACCTGCTGCAGGCCTGCTCGGCATTGTCGCTGCAGGTCGCTGGCGTCGCTGTTGATGCGCAGTTGCTGGCAGAATTGTCGCCCGGCCGGGTTAATGTCGACGGCCAGACGCTGATCCTTGCCGACGGCAATCAGGGGCTGGCGGTGGAGGAATCCCATGCCGAGCAGATTCTCGCGGTGCTTGGCTTGAGCGAATTGCCGGATCAGTCACGGCCCCTGCCAGAGCTGTTTACGGTGATGCGTGCGGCGGTTCAGCATGGCCGTCAGGTGGAGCTGCTACAGGGCGATTTGCGTCCGGCAGAGCACGGCAGTGGTCCGCAGTTATCCGGGCGCTGGCGCCAGTTGATCGTGCTCACGGCAGCCTGTGTCGTGCTGGTGGCGTTACTGACCGGCAGTCAGATCTGGCGCTACCGGGCGGCGGCAGATCAGCAACTGGCGCAGGCTGTCACTCTCTATAACCAGCTTTTCCCGGGTGACAGTGCCCAGCCGGGCTATCTTGAGAATCAGTTCCGCAGCAGGCTTGGCCGCCTTGGCGGCACTGGCAGCGCCGGCTTTCTTGGCCTGATGATTCCGGTTGGCGAATCATTGGCGGGGCAAGGGGGCGGCCTGTCCGCTCGTCGTATCCAGTACGACGAACGTGATAATTCCCTCACGCTTGATGTCGAAGCTGGCAGCTACGACAGCCTTGAAGTTTTGCGTGGTCGCATCAGCGAAGGCGGTCTGCAAGCGGAAATTGCCAATTACCGAAGTCAGGGCGAGAGTGTGACCGCCCGGCTTCGGGTTACCACGGGGTCCTGATGAAAAGTTTTGCAATGTTGACAGAGCAACTGCACAGCCGGCTGGCGCCAGCCCGTGCCTGGTTCGAGCAACGCGAACCGCGCGAGCAGCTGGCGTTGCGCGCTCTGGCAGTCATGCTGGCGCTGACCCTGGTGTGGCTGTTGCTCTGGCAACCATTACGGCACGGCCATCAGGATGCTGTTGCCGATTATCAGCGTAATGCACGACTCAGGGCGTGGATCGAGGACAACAGCCACGCCGTGCGCGGCGCCGCAAAAAATACCGCCCGGGTCAGTACCGGAGCAGACTGGATCGCACAGCTCAGCCGCAGTGCCGATAGCGCTGGTGTGGCGCTGCGCGGTTTCAGTCCGGAAGGCGAGCAAGCTGTGCGGATTCAGATCGAAGCCCAGCCTTTTGCTGAAGTCCTCGGCTGGCTGCAGCAACTGGAGAATCAACAGGGAATTCGGGTTGCCACCGCCGAGCTGTCTTCCACCAGCTCTGCCGGGCTGATCAATCTGCGGGCAACACTGAAGCGAGCACCATGATTCGGCCTGGGGTTTTAGCACTGCTGCTGTGTGTGCTGGCCGGGCCGCTGATAGCGCAAGAGCTCGGGGAGCAAGAGCGCAGGGCGCTTGAGCACACGGTGCTGACATTGACCCCGGCCGAGCTGCCGGAGCTGGCCGGCGCCAGTCTGGAAAGCCTGTCTGTCATGATGTGGGACGGTAAAAACTTTTCTCCGGTGCCTTTCCAGTTCGATGAAATGAATAACGTCGATATGGTCTGGTTCGCGGAAAACGGCTTCGAGCGATTCGGTGCGGCCGGTGTTTTTGATGGAGCGGATCAGTTGCTGCTGATGTTGCGTGATGGCGGCTTGCCAGGTGCCGCCAGCGAGGCTCTGAAGCAAGGCGAAATTCTCGCGGAAGTCCGCCTGACGACACCGGATAACAGCGAGCGAGCATTTTATCTGGTCTCTGGAAACAGCGCCCGCAACCCGCGTCATTACGTCAGTCACGATCCGCAGACCGGCGTTACCAGAACCGATCAGTATGTTCTCACTACCGATCCCGATAACGAGCTGAACTGGCAGTATCTCGGTTACACCGGCTACCTTGGGCGTGCCGATGCGTCTCTGATCGACACGCTGAAAATGCGTATGTCCGGTGGCGTACTGTTCCGTTTCCCGCGGGTCACTCTGGACAACGACAATCTGCGCCCGGTGATCACCGGCTTTCGGGTTGGCCCCATTCGCTCCGTCATGCATCTGGAAACAAGGGTGGTGTTTGCCGGCCTGTCAATGATGAAGCTGCATGTGCAGGCACTGCGTTACGCCAACCATTATGAAGCCCATACCTTTGCCCGCATTCCGCAGCTGTATCGCAGCACCCTGAAGCACCCGCAGGTCTCGGTATCCATAGACGGCAACCGGCTGCTTGGCGCTACCGTGAAAACCGCTCGGGGCGGTGATCTTGTGGGCAATGTTGACGGCAAGATGGATGAGGATGAGGGCGAGCTCGTTCGCCGGGGTCTGAGCAGCGACGAAAGCTGGATTCTGTTTGACAGCCGCCGGGGGTTCGCCCTGCTCACAGAACTGGACGTGCCGCCAGCGTTACGTGGCATTCCTCTGGATCTGGTCTATCAGGATGATGCCGAGGCAGAAGTACGACCGGAACAGTATGTCGGGCAGTTTCCCAATCTTGGCTATGCACTGAATGGCTGGCCGGAGCAGGACGAGCTGCGCTTTGCCGTGCGCCTGCTGTTTGACCAGCATTTTGGTGAGCTGGCCCCGTCCGATTACGTAGCCCTGCGCACCGGCAGGGCATTACGCATTCAGGTTATTACTCCTTCGGCAGCTCAATCACCGGCAACGCCAGATCGCCACTGACCTGTGCCTGGCTCCACCAGAACGACGGGTTGAAGAAGTACTGCCAGGTGTATCCGTAGACAATCAGGCCAACCCGATCACCGGCCTTCAGCCTGGCAGATACCGCCGGCAGCTCCTGGCGGAAGTAACCCTTGCGTGGCAGTGGCGTCAGTTGCTCACTGACCACCTTTACCCGGCGTTTGCCGGCCCGTTGTACGCCGACACCGACAAACAGGCGAGTGCTGACCCTGCTGGCGGTGCCGGCAACATTCAGGTCGATCTCGGGAATGCCCGCAAGCACTTCGTTTTCACCGGCGATATAAACCGGAATAAAACGTGGCCGGATAATGCCGCCGTTCGGCTTGAGGAAACGCAGGTCCGCCCCCGGCCACATGCCGCGGAATACGTCAGTCAGGCTATCGATTGGTACTGCCAGCCATTCACCCATACCGGCAAACGGGATCTGTATGCGTTGTGCCGGGACCGGGAACACTTCCTTGACCTCCGGAAAGCTTTGTTCGGCAAGGCCGTCGGTGTCGTAGCCGAGGGTGAGGCACATGGTGGGAACAGTGCCTTCCTCGTCGCGGAGCTTTTCATCCCACCAGCCGACAATGCTGTCGACCAGCGTCGCTTCATAGTCACCACAGCGAATTTCTTTCTCGGTATTGAACAGCGGCTTGCCGGACCATTTCTGTACTGGCCAGGGCAGGATGTGGCCGCCCTGAATAGCCAGCACGCGAGCATCACGGCCGGCATCGTTAAAGCAGCGCTGATTGTTCAGCGCTTCCTGCATCGGGAAAATGGTGTCACGGAAGCCGTGAACAAACAGGGCATCGGCCTGAGGCTTGATGCCCCTGTCGCAGTAATAGGCCGGGCTGCGCCGATACATCAGATCGACAGCGTCATGGCTCATGGTGCCACTAAAGCCGCTGCGCAACGGCTTGCGGGTCATAAAGCCAATATCAAATCCGCTGCTGAGGCCGCCCGGGATCAACAGGGTGGCGCCCCAGTTGGTTTTCATGTGCCGGTTCGGCGCCAGTGCGTTCATGTCGTACCAGGTGGCAATCGGTACCAGCGCTTTCAGGCGCGGCTCGACGAACGACGCCATGGTCTGGGCGCCGCCGCCGTAGGATTCGCCAATCATGCCGATGGCCGGATTGCCATCGGCCAGAGTGTGTATCGCCGGCAGATGTTTCAGCGACCAGTCGATAACAGTGGAAACATCCTTGACCTCATATTCCGGGTGCATCATCTCGACCACGCCCTGACTTTGGCCCCAGCCACGCTGATCGTAGAACACCACCCAGTAACCCTGCTTCCAGGCGGCCAACGCGGCTTCACCGGTAATCATGGTCTTGCCATAGACAGACAGCGGCCGTTTTGCCCGGAAGCCGCCAAAACCGTGGGTGGCAATAATCAGAGGGGCGGTTTCACCGGGAGCCAGTGCCGGCTGATACACCGTCGCAGCGAGTTTCTTGCCGTCATGGGTAACGATGCGGACCTGATAGTAGTCCTGTTTCAGGGATGTCCGGGCCGGGCCGGGAGTGGCCGGCGACAGTTTGGTGGTGGCGCAGCCGGCAACAGTGCAGGCCAGCAAAATCGTCAGTGCGACTCGCATCGACATGGAACCCCTCGTTATTATTCGTGCAACTGCTTCTTTATGGGTGTCACTGATGGCCCCACGAAGATCCCCCGGGTCATCAGAGCGCAATCATTATGACCAAGCTATCCCGTCAAGACCATGCGAAAACTTCCCTGTTATGGTTCGTTTGCGCCATTCTCTCCCTGTGGCTTGCCATTGCTGCATCCTGGTGGATCAGCTCGGCGATCGAGTATGGATACCCGCTCTGGTACCGGGTGCTGGCGATTGACGAACACATTGCCCGGTATGCGCCGCATCATCCGACCAAATCCGGGTTTGACAGTGTCGGTGCAGAACAGCATCAACAGGCGTTTGCCGGGATCGTCCGTGCGGTGCATGGCCGTGGTGTGCATCTTGAAGATATCCACTATCAGCTTGCTAACGGGCGGCAGGTGGCGTTACTGGATGACGCTGAAGTCCGCCACCTGAAAGATGTCAGGCACTTGCTGCAACTGGCGGGCTCGGCGACACTGGTGGCGCTGCCGCTCTGGCTTGTAGCGATGGCGTTGCTTGCGGCTCAGCCTCTGGCCCCGCGTCGGTGGCGCATACTGACTATGGCAACGGTGTTGTCGCTGTTGGCACTGTTGCTGTTAGCGATTGGCCCGAAAGCGGTGTTCTACCAGTTCCATGTCTGGCTATTCCCGCCCGAAAACCCCTGGTTTTTTTACTGGGAAGAATCATTGATGAGCACGCTGATGAAGGCGCCCCAGCTATTCGGTGCCATCGCCGTGCAGATTGTTTTGCTGGCAACACTGCTGGTGTTGCCGATTCATCTCGCTGGTGTCTGGCTCGGCCGGCGCCTGCTGCGGAGGTAAGGTTGTCTGCGATTGCTGAAGCTGTAAGTCTGCCTGCGGACGGGCTACCGCGACCACCGAGCTGGCGTATTTCCTGCGAAGCCTTTCTGACGCTGGCGCCCGCCGACCAGGTCGCCGAATTGCAGGCACTGGGGCCGGGAAGCGGCTATTGGATTTTGCATCAGGGCGCCATGGCACCGGGATCCCAGCGGCAGCTGCTTGCCAATCTGGACAGCGCACTGGCCTTGCAGGCGGCGCTGTCCCAGCATTTCCGCCAGCCCGCCGCGCCAGACCATCTGCTGGTGCAGCGATTGCCGCCGCAGCAACGCGCCGGGGTGCTGTTCAGCCGCCATCCGCGCCGGCCGGATCTGGATCATGCCGTGGTGGAGCTTGGTGACAGTCAGGGCACAACGGAACGATTGATATTTCATGCCGACAGTCATCTGGCCTGGTGCAGCGCCCCGGATGCGGTCGAGGCGTCCCTGATCGCAGCACTGGCCGGTCTGGCGGTACAGCTGAATCACAGCGCCAGTTCACCGATGGCGCTGGAGTGGGTCTGGGATGGCAAGCAGCTGTGGGTTATTCAGATGCTTTCGATTGGCTCTCTGCCACGGCCTCGTGAGGCATGGACCCGGCGCGCCGAGGCATCCGGCGTTCAGGTTATCAGTCCGCTCTGGTACACCCTGTTCGGGCGCTGGATGAAAGCAGGCTTCTGGCGGCCACTGGGGCGCAAGGCGGGCTGGGACAACTTGTCCAATATCGAGCCCTTTCGCCGCCAGCACAGTCACCTGTATCTGAACAGCCAGTTTCCGGCTGCCCTGATACGCCTGCGAGGCTACCAGCGTCAGCAGGCGGATATGCCGCCTGCGTGGCGATCATCCGGCCTGCCGGTAGCGTCCGCCGTGTCGTGGCCGGCGCAGCTCTGGCTCAGGATACGGCTGGAACTGTTGCAGCGTCGCTTTGACCGTGCCCAGGCGGCGCCGCCGGAGGATGCCTGGTTGCGGTTGATGGCACTGGATCAGGTGGGTGAGAAGCTGGCAGGTCTGTACGGCGAGCTTTGCCTGATCTGGCTGCCGGAGCAGAGCGACTATCATCCCGGTTTATCCGAAGCCCAAACTACCTTGCTGAAGGCCCTGGCTGAACCGGCGTTGGCGCTGGGGAGTATCGCTCAGGTTGCGCCTCAGGTTGCCGCAGGCAGTGATCCGGTCTGGCCGCGCTGGCAGGAGCAACCGGCGGATCTGGCGCTGCTGCTGGAGCAGATGGGCAAGCTGCCGGAGTCGCGTCGCGCGCTTATGGCGACGTTGTCTCCGGACCGGCAAAGCCTGTCGCGGCTGCGTCAGCAGGTCGGGCAGCTGGGTGCCGATATTGCCTCTGCGTTGCGGATACTGTTTGGCGAGATGGCCGTCAGGCTGCATGAAGACAGTAGGCTTAATCATCCGGACGAAGTGTTCTTCCTGTATTTCGACGAGCTCTGGCAGTGCTGGCGGGGCGAGGGAAGACCCGGGCTGAAACAGAAGCTGGCCGAGCGCAAGGTGCGCTACCTCACCGATGCCCACAGTGGGCCGCCGGACTGGATCATCGATCAGGTTGGCTATGGCAGTTCGGCTTTCGCCCGGGAAAACCGGCAGCCGCTGTTGCGTGGTTATCCGCTGGTGGCAGGGCAGGCGAGTGGCCCGGTGCGGCGCATCGGCAGCGGCTGGCAGCTCAATCAGGTGCGTGCCGGAGACATTCTGGTGCTGGATCGCTGTGATCCGGGTTGGCTTCCCTGGCTGTGTCTGGCTGGCGGTCTGGTGCTGGCCCATCGCGATCCGCTTGATCCTGCCGTGGCGCTGGCCAAGGCACTAAAGATTCCGGCGGTCTGGGGTGTCGATGATGCCATGCACTCGGTGGTAGATGGTGACCCCATGGATATTGACGGTGGTCAAGGCGCGGCAGATTAAGCGCGGCCAGTATCCATTGACTTGTCAGCTCTGGCCGGAGAGCCGTAATGGAACCGACACCGGATAACGAATCTCCCATTGTGGCGCCCTGTCGGCAGCTGCAGTGGCGCGCGCCGCTGCACTGGCTGGCGCTGGGCTGGGCCGATATGAAGCGGGCACCGCGGCAGAGCATCGGTTATGGCCTGGTCATGGTGCTGATCAGTTATCTGATCAGCTACCTGACCTGGCGCTTCGGTAATCTCGGTCTTTATCTCGGACTGGTTTCCGGCTTCGTGTTTATCGGGCCCTGGCTGGCCTTGACGTTATACGCCATCAGCATCCGTATCGAACGTGGCGAGCCGGTCAGCCTGCGCGCCAGCCTCAACGATGCCCGCCGGCAAATCGGCGGGGCCATGGTGTTCGCCGTTATTCTGACGGTGCTGTTTCTGGTCTGGGCCCGGGCCGCCACGGTTATTCATGTGTTTTTCCCTGCGTCCGGAGAAGCACCTTCGCTGCGCGATTTAGTGCCGTTTCTGGCGGTTGGCTCTACGGTGGGCGCGGTGTTCTGCGCCATTGTTTTTGCCATCAGCGCGTTTTCATTACCGATGTTGATGGAGCGAAGCGTGGATACCGTCACCGCAGTGGTTACCAGCGTCAACGCCGTGTTGCGTAACAAACCGGCGATGCTGGTGTGGGCGATGCTGATCGGGCTGTTTATTGTAATCGGCGCGCTGACGGCCTGGCTGGCCTTTGCGGTGTTATTGCCGCTGCTCGGCCATGCCACCTGGCATGG
>JBECKT010000079.1:0-16429 GCA_040235405.1 Alcanivoracaceae bacterium | reverse complement strand
GGACCGGGCGCCGAGCCGTCGCCCTTGTAGCGGATCGGCTGGTCCGAGATGACGCTAAAGTCGTCAAACTTTGCCTCGAGCCGGAGGTTGTCGAGATAGTTGACCTTGATTTCCATGGACAGTGTACCGGGGCAGATATGGGGGCGGGCGCAGGGCGCACTATGGCCGCGATGGTCTCATAAAGCGGGAAATATGGACACCATCACCGCCGGGGTGTGAATGCCAGAACGGAAAAGCCCGGCAGTTTGCCGGGCCCTTTCCGTGTGCGCTTGCCGCTGTGCGGATGGTTTACCAGTGGATGCCCTTGAACAGCCGTGAGAAGGCCTGCTGTTCGCGGCTCATCCGCTTCGGGGTTTTCTCTTTCTGGCCCAGTGCCGCAGACGAGTCGGAGAAAATCTTGTAGCCGGTATTCATGATGGTTTCGGTGATCTTCGGGGTCAGGAAGTGCATCACCTGACCGACAATGCCGAGGCTGGTGGCGATCCGTTTCGGCTGGCGCACGATGGCATCGCAGATCATGTCTGCAGCCTGGTTCGGGCTGATGGTTGGCACATGGTTGTAGATCTTGGTCGGTGCGATCATCGGTGTGCGCACCAGTGGCATGTTGATGGTGGTGAAGCGGATGCCGTGGTGGGCAAGCTCCGACGCCGCGCAGCGGGTGAACGCATCCAGTGCCGCTTTGGAAGCAACGTAAGCAGAGAAGCGCGGCGCACTGGTCAGTACACCAATGGAAGAAATATTGATGATATGGCCAGCGCCCCGTTCGGTCATGGATGGCAGCAGCTGCATGATCAGACGCAGGGCGCCGAAATAGTTCAGCTGCATAGTCCGTTCGAAATCGTGGAAGCGATCATAAGAGTGCTCCACGGAACGACGGATCGAGCGGCCGGCGTTGTTAACCAGAATGTCGACCTGACCGTGATCGGCAATGATCTGCTTGATCAGGCGGTCGCAGTCGTCCAGATGCGATACGTCAGCGCTATAGGAGAAGGCCTTGCCGCCCAGTTGTTCGATCTCGTGCAGGGTTTCTTCCAGTTTTTCCGCGGTACGGGCGACCACCAGCACGATGGCGCCGGCACGGGCCAGCTTCAGGGCGGCGGCTTTACCGATGCCGGAGGTGGCGCCAGTCACCAGTACGACTTTGCCGGAGACGCGTTCCTCAAGGCTGATTGACGGGGCGCTATCGTCTTCGCGCTCGTCACGGTCCGGGTCCAGATGGTTCTCCCAGTAATCCCACAGCAACTGGGCATAGGCTTCCAGTTCCGGTGCTTCAATGCCGCTGCCGTTCAGTGCGGCCCTGGCATTGCTGTTGTCGAAGCTGGTCGGGTAGCTGAGAAACTTCAGCGCCGACTCGGGAATATCCAGCCCCTCCAGCGCCTGATGCAGGAAAAACTTCGCCGGTGTCAGCGAGCTGATGCCCTTGCGCACCATGCCGGGCACCGCCTCGAATACGCTGTTGTCGATCCGCACCGGCATTTTCGGTGCATCGGCAACGCCGGCAAAAATGTTCATCACCTCGCCAACGCTGTAGTGACGATCTGCGGTCAGGTGGAAACACTGGCCATCGCGGTCCGGCACATGGGCAATGTGATCAATGGCACTGGCAACAAAATCCACCGGGACGATATTGAACTGACCCCCTTCGATGCCGAGCAGCGGTACCCAGGGCGGTAACACATCGCTGAGCTTCTGGATCAGTTTGAAGAAGTAGTAGGGGCCGTCGACCTTGTCCATCTCGCCGGTCTGCGAGTGGCCGACCACCATGGACGGGCGGTAAATGCGCCACGGCAGTTTCGCTTCGAGTCTTACCAGCGCTTCGGCTTCGTGCTTGGTCTGCAGGTAGGCATCGGCCAGCTCGCCGGCCTCGTCGAACATGTCTTCGCGGAAGGTGCCGTCATACAGGCCGGCAGCGGCAATCGAGCTGATGTGGTGGAAACAGATGGCATCCAGCTCCTCGGCCAATCGCAGGGCATTGCGGGTGCCTTCGATATTGGTATAGCGCTGCTGGTTTTCATCGGCGGTAAGATCGTAGATCGCCGCCAGATGAAAAAAGTGATCAATCTTCGCGGCGGCGAGATCGTCGCGGTCGCGCTTGCTGACCCCAAGGACCTTCTTGGTCAGGTCGCCCTTGATGCCAACCAGACGCTCCGGCTCGACATTCAGGCGCCGGCGCAGGGCATCGAGTTTGTATTCGGAACCGGGGCGAATCAGCGCGAAAACACGGCTGTCCTTGCGGCTGAGCAGGCGGGCAATGAGAAAGCGACCGATAAAGCCGGTGGCGCCAGTAACGAAGTAGTTCATGGTGTTCCCCTTTTTTGCCGAGATTTCTTGTTCAGGCTGGCAGTGATGCGGTGTGTCCGCGTCAGCGCCGGCCAGTTCCCTGAAGTCTGTGCCCGGACTGTAGCGGAATCCGGCGCGGCTGCCTTCCTGTTTTGTCTTCTCCAGCCAGCTTCGCGATGATGGCCGAATTATGGCTAACAAGTGTGAGGCGAAATGTACGGGTTGATCGCCTTTTGGTCAATCATCCGAAATTCTTAGCTTTGTAGGAGCGGTCGATCGACCGCGATTATCCATGGCATGGATCGCGGTCGGTCGACCGCTCCCACACTGGTGCTTTCAGACAGTGGCATTATCGTATAACTTACAACTGTACATTCAGTGGAGCGGGTTATGACCCTGAACCGAGCCGAACGCAAGGCCCTGACCCGGCAGAAGATCCTTGATGCAGCAATGCAGCTGCTGGTCAGTGGCCGCGGCCTCGACAGCCTTGGCCTGCGCGAGGTGGCGCGCGAGGCCGAGCTGGCAGCGCCGTCGCTGTATAACCACTTTCCCGATATGGACAGCCTTGGTCAGGCGCTGGTGGATCAGGCCTGCTTCCGCCTGCGCAATGCCATGCGTCAGGGCCGGCGCGAACTGATCGTTGCCGACCCGGCCGGCGGAGTGCGCGATCTGGTCGATCGCTTCCTTGCCTATCTGGCCGGCAATGAGGCCGAGTTCCGCCTGCTGGTGCAGCAGCGTCTGGGTACTTCGGCGAGTATTCGCCGCCGGGTACACCGTGAGCTGCAGCTGCTGGTGGAGGAGCTGGCGGACGATGTCCGCAGCGTCGGTGAGCACCGCAACCTGCCGCCGGTGGACGACCTGCGCGCCGCCGAGGCGGCGGTGGCGGTGATGTTCGGCTACGGCATCCTGGCGCTGGATATGACCCCGGCCCAGCGCCGCGCCGGTCGCGACCGGGTGGTGGTGCAGCTGTCGATGGTGTTTCTCGGCGCCCGTGCCCTGCTCGGCGGTGCCCGCCTTGGCGACGTCCTGACGGTGCAAAAGGAAAACCCGTAGAGCGGTCGATCGACCGCGAAAAGCTTTCGCGGCCGGTCGGCCGCTCCTACAGGGGAGGTTACTTTAAGTATGTCTTGTAACTTTATGATGAGATTCACAAAAGATGGCTTCCGGGGCTTGCCTTTATCTGAAAGTTACTTTAAGAATGTCTCCTAAGTCATTGATATTTGAAAAACGGAGGCAGGCATGGCATTCGATCCCAGAGATGTGTACGACGCGGCCGCGCTGTATGACATGTGGCTAAACTGTCACAGCTGCACCAACACCTTCGATTTTGAGCCGAACCGGCCGATCGGGCTGGACTACTATCACGACATCGGTCAGCGCGCGAAAGGCGAGGGTTGGCTGGTGGCGGAGCAGAAGCAAGGGGTGGAGGACGCCTACATGGTGTTGTGCCCGCACTGCGTCAGCCACTACGGGCTGGAAATCCGCCACGAACGTAATATCCGCATCCCGCCAGCGATTGAAGAAATCTGCCGGGCGATGCAGGTGGCGGAAAAGGAACAGGCCGCCGCCTGAACAGCTTTTCCGGTATCTCCTGTCCGCCGGGGTATGTCAGTGGTTACTTATCTGCACCGGCTTTTTCTTTCAGGGCTTCCCCGCCTTTCTCCAGCGCCTTGCCGGATTCGCGCAGCAGATCCTTGCCGGCGTCACGCATCGTCTCCGGCACGCTCTTGCTGGTGAACGGGTTGGCGTACAGCGGCTGGCCCTTGCCGATGTTGACGCCGCCCCACAAGCCGAGCAGCAGACCGATGACCAATCCGGTCACCAATGTTTTGAGTTTTGCCATCGCGAAGTCCTCCTTTGCCGTTCATCATAGGCGCCCTTTAAGCGGCAGACTGTGACCGCTGCCGGAATCTGATTCGAGGAGTTGCCATGACCTTGCCTGCCACCACTGCCGAAACCATGTCCCTTGCCGAGGCCCTGCGCCAGCGTCGCTCGGTGCGCGGCTACCGCCCGGACCCGGTGCCGCAGGCGGTGCTGGATGAGGTGTTCGGCCTTGCTCAGCTGGCGCCGTCAAACTGCAATATCCAGCCGTGGAAGGTGTTTGTCGCCTCCGGGGCGATGCGCGACGAGCTGCGCAGCCGCATGGTCGCGCACGTGACCAGGGGCGATCCGGTCCAGCCGGATTTCGAGCATCTGCCCAACTTTGAAGGCGTCTACCGCAAGCGTCAGGTGGATTGTGCGGTGGAGCTGTACAACAACATGGGCATCGCCCGCGATGACCGCGAAGGCCGCGCCCGCGCCAGCCTGCGTAACTTTGAACTGTTCGACGCCCCGCACGTTGCCTTCATCGGCATGGAACGTCAGTTCGGCGTGACTGTGGCGCTGGATGTCGGCATGTATATCCAGACCCTGATGCTGGTGATGACCAGTTTCGGTATCGGCAGCTGCGCCCAGGGCTCGATGCGTTACTACCCGCAGGATGTCCGCGATCTGTTCGGCGAGCCGGACAGCACGGCGATTCTGTGCGGCATCAGCTTTGGTTACGAAGATGAAAGCGTAGCCGCCAACCGTACCCGTGTCGGCCGTGAGCCGCTGGGTGAAAGTGTTCGTTTCCGTGCCAGTGTCTGAGGCCGGACTGAGGGAGTAACCATGCCGATTCGTGAGTTCGATTCACTGGAAGATTTCAGCGTCGAGGAGTTCAGCCACGGCGAGTACACCTACCCGGTGTTCCGCAAGGGCAGCGGCCCGGCGGTGCTGGTGATTCACGAGGTGCCGGGCATTACCCCGGAAGTGGCGCGCTTCGCCCGCACGGTGGCGGATGCCGGCTTTACCGTGTTTATGCCGTCGCTGTTCGGTACCCCCGGCCAGCGCTTCTCAATCGACTATGTGGCCCGGCAGATGGGCGCCGCCTGCATCCGCAAGGAGTTCAGTGTGCTGTCCGCCAACAAGGCCAGCCCGGTGACCGATTTCCTGCGTGGTCTGGCGAGAGCTGCCCACGAGGAGCTGGGAGGCCCCGTAGGCGCCATCGGCATGTGCCTGACCGGCAACTTCGCCCTGACCCTGGCGATGGATCCCTGGCTGATGGCGCCGGTGCTGAGTCAGCCGTCGCTGCCGGTGGGGCCGTTGCCGGCGCTGCGCCGTGGCCTGCATGCCTCGCCGGCGGTGGTGGCGGCGGTGCGCCAGCGGGTCGAGGAAGAGGGCCTGAAGGTGTTGGGCCTGCGCTTTACCGCTGACCCGCTCTGCCCCGGGGCGCGCTTCAGGGAGCTGGAGAAGCAGTTTGGTGATGGCTTCGAGGCGATTGAGATCAATTCAAAGCCGGGTAATCCACACCGCATCCCGCTGACCGCCCATTCGGTGGTGACCACGGATCTGGTCGACGAGGCTGGCCACCCGACCCGGCAGGCGCTGGATCGGGTGCTGGCGTTCTTCCGTGAGCGTCTGCAGGGCAATGCCGCGACGGCCGGTGCCTGAAGAGAGGGCGCGGATATGCTATAGTTCGCGCCCCTGATTCCCACAGCGGACCCGCATGATCATCGTCAAAGGCTCGATTCCGGTGAAAACCGACCGTCGTGAAGAGGCGGTCACCCTGATTCAGCAGCTGGCTGAGGCCTCCCGCACTGAACACGGTTGCCTGTCCTACGAGGTCTATATTCGGGCCGATTCGCCGGAGACCATTGTAATCTGGCAGCAGTGGGATTCGCTGGATGCGCTGGAAGACCATTTTGCTTCCGAGCATGTTGATATGTTCCTCGATGCCATTCCTGATCTGATCGAAGGTGATGTGACGTCTGCGCAGTTCGATGTGCAGGAGGCGGAGTGGAGTGAGCAGGAAGATTCGGTTGAATTGCCGCGCGTGCAGTACGCCGACAATATTGTTCTGCACTGACCTTTCCCTCTGTTGTTTCTCCCGCCCCTGCGCTGGCACCAGCCACCTTGCCGGCATGGACGTTGTCCCGCCACATTCCGATTCCCTGTAGACTGACGGCCTGTTCCGGAAAAGGGCTCCGCATGAAAACCCGTATTCTGTCCGTCGCTGAAGTGCGCGACAGCTTCGCCCGTCATGGTTATGTCTGCAATGACCGGATTGCCATGGCGGTGTATCTGGCCGCGCAATTGCGCAAACCGGTGCTGGTGGAAGGCCCGCCCGGGGTCGGCAAGACCGAGCTGGCCAAAGCCAGTGCTGCGTTTCTGGAAGCGCCGTTGATTCGCCTGCAGTGCTACGAAGGCCTGGATGAGGCGCGGGCGCTGTATGAATGGAAGTATGGCAAGCAGTTGCTCTATACCCAGTTGCTGCGTGAGCAGCTTGGCGGTCGTCTCGAAGGGGCGCAGGGGCTGGCCGAGAGTATGGCGCGGCTGGGTGATCTCGGTGATGCGTTTTACTCGGAAACCTTTCTTGAGCCGCGGCCGCTGTTGCAGGCGTTGCGCGCCGATGAGTCGCCGGTGCTGCTGATCGACGAGGTCGACAAGGCGGATCAGGAGTTCGAGGCGTTTCTCCTTGAGCTGTTGTCCGATTACCAGATTTCCATTCCCGAGCTGGGCACGGTCAAGGCGCGGCATGAGCCGCTGGTGTTTCTGACCAGTAATAACAGCCGCGAGCTGTCCGACGCACTGAAACGCCGTTGCCTGCATCTGTATATCCCGTACCCGGATGCGGCGCTGGAGCAGCAGATCATTGCCGCCCGGGTGCCGGAGGCCTCGCAGGCGCTGCGCAAGCAGTTGGTGGATTTTGTTCAGAGGCTGCGCACGCTGGATCTGAAAAAGCAGCCGGCGATTTCCGAATCGATCGACTGGGCCCGGGCGTTGCTGTTACTGCATGTCGAAAGCCTTGATCCGGTGCTGGTGGACAGCACGCTGAATCTGTTGCTCAAGCATGAAGAAGATGTCCGTCAGGTGCGTGATGATCTGCCATCGCTGCTCAAGTGAGATGAGCTGATGTCGGAGCAGGTGATCGGCCGTTTCGTCAAGGTGCTGCGTGGCGCCGAGGTGTCGGTGTCGCCGGCGGAAACGCTGGATGCGGTACAGGTTACGGCGTTGCTTGGTTATCAGGATCGTGAAGCGCTGAAGCAGGGTTTGTCGCTGGTACTGGCAAAAAGCGAACATGACAAGCTGGCTTTCGACGAATGTTTTGACGATTTCTTTCGTTTCGACGGCGTGCCGCCAGTAGCCCCGGATACCGGTTCCGAGCAACCGCCATCACTGATGGAGCGCCTGCGAGATATGCTGCCGGGGCAGCAGGGCGGCGCCGGCGCCGGTGCCTCTTCGGCGCTGGGGCAGCAGTTGCTGGCGGACGATAGTGCTCAGCTGAGTCGGCAGATGGCGGAAGCGGCGCGCCAGGTCGGCCTGGACAATATTCGCGTGATTACCCAGAAAGGCTTGTACGGCCGGCGCATCATGCAGGCGCTGGGTGGCGAAGCGCTGGATCAGGAAATTATCGCGCTGGATAGCAGTGAGCGGCGTCAGGACCAGCGTCTGGGGGCAGAATTGCGTAGCGCCCGCGATCAGCTGCGCGAAGCGGTGCGTGAGTATGTTGCCGATCAGTTTCTGTTGCAGGCGCGTGAACAGGGCCGGCAGTTGCGCGAGCAGATGCTGCGCGAGGCGAACTTGCGCACGCTGGCGGAGTTTCGTGATGTGCGCAAGCAGGTAGAGAAGATGGCGCGGCGGCTGGCACGCAAGCATGGTCGGCGTCAGCGCCGTGCCCGGCGTGGCCAGCTGGATGGTCGGCGCACTACGGTAATGGCGCTGAAGCATGGCGGTGTGCCGGCGTCGCTGGTCTGGCGCCGCCGACGCATTCAGAAGCCGAAGTTGATGGTGATTTGTGATGTCTCCAGCTCGGTCAGTGCCGCCGCGCGTTTTCTGCTGCTGTTTTTGTATGCCGTGAATGATGTGGTGCCTTCGGTGCGCAGCTTTGCCTTTGCTTCCCGTTTCGGTGAGGTGACGTCGTTATTCAATACGATGTCATCGGATCAGGCCATTAACGAGGTAATGGATCGTTACGCCGGTTCCGGCACCGATTATGGCGCCATGCTGCGGGATTTCCTTGGTCAGTGTGAAAGCGATCTGGATCAGCGCACCACGGTGATTATTCTTGGTGATGCCCGCAACAATGACTTGCCGGCGGAGCAGCAGTTGCTCGGCCATATCGGTCGTCGCTGTCGGCAGGTTTTCTGGCTGAATCCGGAGGCGCGTTCGCGCTGGGGCAGTGGTGATTCGGTGATGTCGTTGTATCAGCCTTACTGCCGCGATGCATTGCCGTGCTCGAATCTGGCCGGGCTGGAGCGTTTTGTTGACCGGCTGCTGCGCGATCTGACTCGCGGTTGAATTTCGCAGGAGCCGTCGATCGACGGCGAAGGTTTTTCGCGGCTGATCAGCCGCTCCTACGGGACGGCGGGTACAACTGTAGGAGCCGTCGATCGACGGCGAAATTTCCTGATAGCAAGATTTCGCGGCCGCTCGGCCGCTCCTACGGATTGTCCGGCTGATCGAGGTGCAGGATGGTGCGCAGCTTGCGATCCAGCTTTTCACTGTTAATCGGTTTGGCGATGTGGCTGATCATGCCGGCATCATGGCAGGCGCGGATTTTGTCCGGCACCGCATGGGCGGTCAGCGCAACAATCGGAATGGGCGGCACCTTGCCTTCGTTCTGCAGACGAATAATTTCTGCGGTGGTTTCAAAGCCATCCATATCCGGCATTTCGCAATCCATCAGGATCAGGTCGTAAGGGCGGCTGTCGTTGAGCAAAACAGCAATCGCTTCCGGTCCACTTTCCGCCACTTCCACCTGATGGCCCAGCTTGCGCGCCAGCCCCTGTGCCACCAGCAGGTTGACATGGTTGTCGTCGACAATCAGTAACCGTACGCCCGGTGTTTTATCCCCGGCCTTGTCGATCGCTTCTGTCTGTCGCTGTTCAACCGATGTTTGCGGCAGCGGCAAACGGAACCAGAAACGCGAGCCCTTGCCCGGCGTGCTCTGCACCCCGATTTCACCGCCGATCAATTCGACCAGCTGGCGACAGATGGCGAGGCCCAGGCCGGTGCCACCGTAGCGCCGTCGTGTCGAGCTGTCGGCCTGCTGGAATAATTCGAACAGCTGGCTCAGGGTATCCGGGGCAATGCCAATACCGGTGTCTTCCACTTCGAACAGTACGTAGTCGGTGTTGTCGTGATCGCGGCGCAGCCTGACCCGAACCTCGCCTTGTTCGGTAAATTTCACGGCGTTACTGATCAGGTTGCCGAGAATCTGTCGTAGCCGCAGCGGATCACCCTGACACAGGGTGCCGATGTCGGGGTCCATATCCAGATTGATGCGCAGCCCCTTGATCCTTGCGTTCTGGGCATAAAGACCGGTGGTTTCAGTGGCCAGTGCCGACAGGTTGAACTGCTCGGAAATGATCAGCACCTTGCCGGATTCAATGCTGGCGTAATCAAGGATGTCATTAATCAGCGCCAGCAAGGTATTGCCAGACTGTTCGATCACATGCAGGTGACGTTGTTGTTCGGGATCGCTGACGCCGTCTTTCAGCACGTCGACGGTGCCGATAATGCCATTCAGCGGTGTGCGGATCTCGTGACTCATTACAGCGAGGAACTGGCTGCGGGCGTTCAGGGCATTGTGCAGTTCCCGGGTGCGCTCGACCACGCGTTGTTCCAGTTCGACGGTGGCCTCACGCTGAATGCGTTCGTTTTCGTCACGCAGCATGGTGAAGCGGTAGGCCAGCGCAAAGGATAGCAGCCAGGCCTCAATCATGCTGCCGACCTCAAAACCATGATCGATCAGCCAGCTGCTGTCGATGAAAGAAAAGGTTTTCAGCATGAACAGAATGATCATGACGGCCAACGGACTGAATGACAGCAGAAAATAGCGGGCCGGCCGGTAACCGGTGCGGATGCCGTCAATAGTAATGGCGATAATCGGTAGCACCAGGAAGCCGGCGCTGGCGCTGATGATGCGCAGCACTATTCCGGTTTCCACCAGCATCGAAATTGGTGCCAGAATGACCAGCGTCCAGCCGGCATAATGCACGGCATGACCGATTCGTGGCCTGGCTTTTCTCAGGCGCATGAAGTCTTTGGCAAACAATGCGAAAAAACCGGTGGCGAGAATGGCAGAGGCCGCCTGCACCGCATTGTTCAGCCACGGCTGCTCCGGCCACAGTAACTGAAACGGCAGGCTTTCACGGCTGGTCAGGTAGCCAAGCAGGCCACTCAGGTAAAGGCAGTACATCAGATAACTGCTGTCGCGGATCGAGAAATACAGCAGCAGGTTGAACAGCAGCATGACACCGATGGCGCCCAGATACAGGCCAACAAAATTCTGGAACACAGTGTCATATTGCTGGAAGGCGTAAGGGCTCATCGTCACCAGCGGCAGCTCAATGGCGCCGGGTGATGCGGCCCGGAATACCAGCCGGTAATCCTGACCCGGCTTCAGCTCCAGCGGGAACAGCAGGTTGGAGTGCGGGTAGGGGCGCTCACTCCAGGGAACCTGGTCGCCATGCCGAAAGCTGGCGATTAACTGGTCCTGCTGGTCAAACAGGAACAGGTCAAGATTGTCCATGTGCGGCCGGCCAGCCTGAATAATCCAGTTCCGCTCGCTGGTGTCGTTGTGCAGCGGAATCAGAAACCAGATGGCGCTGCGATCAAAACCGAAGGAGGGATGATTGCCGCGTTCATTCAGGGTGCCTCTGTCCCGTAGCCGGGTCAGCGCCTCACGGGGGCCGAGCTGGTGCTCCGGGTCGCGCAGCCACTGCATCGACGCCAGCAGCTGATCGCCGCCGCCGGACAGCAACGCGGCACTGGCGCTGACCGGCGCCAGCAACAGGGTCAGCAACAGTAAATGATTCAGTCTCCGGGTCAGGCGAAATTGGTGCACAGTCGTCCTTGTTATTTGAGGTGTCGGCTCCCTCTGGCAGTCTAGCCCGCCTTTTGCCTGGCACCAACCGGCAATAAGGATCAAGCGGTTCCCGGCTGACTTGAGTGACCGGCGTGGCAGGGGCAGACTGTGGCGTCCCCATTGCGGAGCTGGTTATGGAAACCCGTCTTCACCACCGTACCTGCAACCTCTGTGAAGCCATGTGCGGCATCGAGATCGAGCTCGCCGGCGATACCATTACCGCCATTCGCGGCGACAGGAACGATCCGTTCAGTCGCGGCCATATCTGCCCGAAGGCGGTGGCGCTGCAGGACCTGCATCAGGACCCGGACCGTTTGCGCCGGCCGGTGCGGCGTACCGCCGATGGTTGGGAGGAGATCAGCTGGCAGGAAGCGCTGGATGAAACCGCCGCGCGATTGACAGCAATTCGACGGCAGCATGGCGGCGAGGCCATTGGCCTGTATGCCGGTAATCCCACCGCCCATAACCATGGCGCCCTGCTGATGCTGCTGCCGTTTATCCGCGCCCTTGGCAGCCGTAACCGTTACAGCGCGACTTCCGTGGATCAGCTGCCGCACCAGCTTGCCTGCCTGAAGATGTTCGGCCATCAGGTCCTGTTTCCGGTGCCGGATATTGATCGCACCGAATATTTTCTGGTGATCGGCGCCAACCCGATGGCGTCCAACGGCAGCATCATGACGGCGCCGGACATGCGTAACCGGCTGAAGGCAATTCGCAGTCGCGGCGGCAGGATTGTCGTGTTTGATCCGCGCCGCACCGAGACAGCGGAAGTCGCCGATGCCCATCATTTTATCCGCCCCGGTACGGATGTGTTTCTGCTGCTGGGTTTGCTGAATGTGCTGTTCGCCGAGGGGCTGGCAAAGCCGGGCCGGCTTGCCGATATGATCGATGGCTTTGAATTGCTTCAGGGCCTGGTTAAACCGTGGACCGCCGAGCGCTCGGCAAAACACACCGGGGTATCGGCGGGCATCATCAGGCAGATTGCCCGCGACTTTGCCGCCGCCGGCAGCGCCGCCGCATACAGTCGGGTGGGCACCACCACGTCCGAGCACAGTGGTTTGAGCGCCTGGCTGGTGTATGCGCTGAATATTGTCACAGGCAACTTTGATCGCGCCGGTGGCCTGATGTTTACCAAACCGGCGTTTGATGTGGTCGGCATTGCCGGCATGACCGGTGAAACCGGCGGCTTTGACCGTTTCCGCAGCCGGGTGCGGCAGATGCCGGAGTTCGGCGGTGAGTTTCCTGTGGCCACACTGGCCGATGAAATTCTCACTCCGGGCAAGGGGCAGATCCGCGCCATGGTGACCCATGCCGGCAATCCGGTGTTGTCGTGTCCGGATGGTCAGCGTCTGGATCAGGCATTCTCCGGTCTCGATTTTATGGTGTCGATTGATTTCTATATCAACGAAACCACTCGTCATGCACACATCATTCTGCCGCCCACCGGCCAGCTGGAGCACGCCCAGTTTGATCCGGTGTTTCATCTGCTGGCAGTGCGCAACACGGTCAAGTTTTCGCCGGCACTGTTCGCGCCGGAACCGGGCGCGCTGCATGACTGGCAGATTCTGCTCGAACTGATTACCCGGCTGAATAGTCGCGATCGCTGGTCCGGCTTTGCGGCCAAGGGGTTGCACCGGGTGCTGTCACGGCTCGGTGATACCGGCATGATTGATTTTGGCTTGCGGCTCGGTCCGTACGGTGACTGGCGCGACAAGATCAACAGCCTGCGCGGTTTGCTGGCGCGTCTGCCGCTGCTTGGCAGGGGCAGCATTCCGATGCCTGAAGATGGCGAAGGCCTGACACTGGAAAAAGTCATTGCCGAACCGCATGGCATTGATCTGGGGCCGTTACAGCCGGCGCTGCCAGGCCGGCTTTACACTCGTGATCAGCGCATCCATCTGGTGCCTCAGATATATATTCAGGAGCTGGAGGCGCTGGATCAGGTTTTACCGCAGGCCGATGACCAGTTGCGTCTGATCGGTCGCCGTCATGTGCGCAGCAATAATTCCTGGATGCACAACAGTCAGCGGCTGGTAAAAGGAAAAACCCGTTGCACGGTGATGCTGCATCCGCAGGATGCCGAGCGTCTTGGTATTGCTGACGACGCCGAGGTGGAAGTCAGTACCGAAGCCGGAAGTATCTGTCTGCCGGCGGAAATTACCGACAGCATCATGCCCGGCGTGGTCAGTATCCCACATGGTTTCGGCCATGCCCGCGCAGGTGTGCGGCTGGGCGTTGCCAGCCGCCATGCCGGTGTCAGTATCAACGATGTGATTCGCAATGATCGCACCGATGCATTGACCGGCACGGCGATTCTGAATGGTCAGCCGGTGCAGGTGCGTGCGGCAGTTGCCGGCTTGTAGCATGCCTTGCAAAAAAAAGCCCCGCAGTGCGGGGCTTTTTTCGCAAGGTTGCGATCAGCCTTTTTTGTAGGCTTCGGCAGCTTTGAGGATTTCGGCGCGGGCGGCGGCGGCATCAGCCCAGCCATCCACTTTTACCCACTTGCCCGGCTCGAGATCCTTGTAGTTCTCGAAGAAGTGCTCGACCTGTTTGATCAGCAGTTCCGGCAGGTCGCTGACTTCCTTGATCTTGTGGTACATCGCCGACAGCTTGTCGTGCGGTACCGCGATCAGCTTGGCATCTTTGCCGGCTTCGTCGCTCATGTTCAGCATGCCGACCGGACGGGCGCGAATCACAGAACCCGGCACCACCGGGTACGGGGTGACCACCAGCACGTCCAGCGCGTCGCCATCTTCGGACAGGGTCTGCGGGATATAGCCGTAGTTGGCCGGGTAGAACATCGGCGTGGCCATGAAACGGTCAACGAATACAGCGTGGCTGTCCTTGTCGATCTCATACTTGATCGGCGAGCTGTTGGCCGGAATCTCGATAACTACGTAGATGTCGTCAGGCAGGGATTTGCCCGCCGGAACCTTGTCAAAATCCATGATCTGTCCTTTACCGGAGGTTGCTGGGGGCGCGGATTATAGCAACGGAAAACCGGAGCAGGCCACTTTGTGAGCGGGGCTGTCGGACCATGCCGGAGGCCGGCATGGTCCGGAGGGGGGTACTTCTGGACCTTGTGCCCTGCGGCTTCCCAGCCCGGGAAGTTGCCTTCCAGCACCTGAACCTTGGTGAAACCGGCCTTTTCCAGCACTGCGGCGGCCTGACCTGAGCGGTTGCCGGTGCGGCAGTAGAGCAGGATCGGCTCGTTCTTGTGGGCCGACAGGCTGTCGACGTAGTTGCCCATCTCGGTGTGCGGGATCAGGCGGGCGCCGGGGATGCGGCCAGCGAGGAAGTCGTCCTCGGTGCGCACATCAAGGATAAGTGGCGCCTTGCCGCTGCTGATCTGGCTGGCAAGGGTCTCGATGGAGACGTTCTCGGCGGCCAGCGCCGGGGCGCCGATCAGGGACAGGCAGAGCAGTGAGGCAGAGACAAAACGTTTCATGGTGATACTCCTTGTGAGGGCGATGATTCCAGTGATTCCCATTCCTGCAATTCGTTCCACAGGTTTTCGGCGTCGCGGACCATGCTGGCAATCGACGGCTTGGCCGTCGGGTTGGCAAAGCTGGCCGCCAGCGCCCGGGTGGCGCACTCGTATACAAATTCCTTTTTGCTCATCTGTGCAAGGACTTTCATCACGGATGCCTCTTTCATCTCTCCGAAGGAGCGGCTGATCAGCCGCGAAAAGCTTTCGCCGTCGGTCGACGGCTCCTACAGTTTTTCCGCAGTAGAGGTGGCGATTTCCTGCCTGGATTGCCTGTAGGAGCGGTCGATCGGCCGCGATCTTCAAGGGGCATCGCGGCTGGTCAGCCGCTCCTACAAGGTGTTACAGCTCGAATTTACCCTTCAGTTTCTTCGCCACCGGCGCCAGTTTCAACCTTGCCTGTACTGGCAGGCCGTTGTGGTACGGGGGCTGGGCTTCGCCCTGAATCAGTGGCGACAGGTATTCGCGGGCGGCCGGGGTGATACCGAAGCCGTCGCGGCTGATGAAGTTGCGCGGCATCTTCTTCTCGACATTGGCGACCTGGGCCAGCGGTGCCTCTCCGATTGACCAGCTGTACTTCTTGCCCTTGCCGCGGACAATCGCCGGCATCACCGCGTTATGGCCCGCTTCGGCAAACCGCACGGCGGCGCGGCCGACTGCGTAGGCCTGCTCCAGATCGACTTCGGAGGCCAGATGGCGGGCCGAGCGCTGCAGGTAGTCCGGTACGGCCCAGTGATACTTGTGGCCGAGCTTGTCCTTGACCATCTGTGCCAGCACCGGGGCGACGCCGCCGAGCTGCTTGTGGCCGAAGGCATCGACGCTGCCGGCATCGGCAAGGAAGGTGCCGTCCTTGTAACGGGCGCCCTCGGAGACGGCGATTACACAGTAGCCGTTCTTCTTCACCACCTGATCGACTTTTTTCAGGAACTTGTCCTGATCGAAGGCGATTTCCGGGAACAGGATGATATGCGGGGCATCGCCGTCCTGCTCCTGGGCAAGGCCTGCGGCGGCGGCAATCCAGCCGGCGTGGCGGCCCATCACTTCCATCACGAACACCTTGGTCGAGGTGGCGCACATGGACTTCACATCCAGCGCCGCTTCGCGGATCGACACGGCGGTGTACTTGGCCACCGAGCCGAAGCCCGGCGAGCAGTCGGTGATCGGCAGGTCGTTATCGACGGTTTTCGGGATGTGAATGGCCTGAATCGGGTAGCCCATGGTTTCTGAAAGCTGGGACACCTTCAGGCAGGTGTCAGCGGAGTCACCACCGCCGTTATAGAAGAAATAGCCGATATCGTGGGCGCGGAACACTTCGATCAGGCGCTCGTACTCGCGACGGTTCTGTTCCAGTGATTTGAGCTTGTAGCGGCAGGAGCCGAAGGCGCCGCCGGGGGTGTGTTTCAGCGCGGCAATGGCGGATTTCGATTCCTGACTGGTGTCGATCAGCTCTTCCAGCAGGGCGCCGATAATGCCATTACGGCCAGCGTAGACCTTGCCGATCACCTTGCTTTCCCGGGCGGCTTCAATGACGCCGGCGGCGGAAGCATTGATGACGGCGGTGACGCCGCCGGACTGGGCGTAGAAGGCGTTTTTGCGGGCAGATTTCCTGGCCATGGGATCGGGGCTCCTGAAGGGGCGGGCGGATTGGCGCGCATTCTAAAGATATTGGTCGGTGGGCGCACGGTCTGGCTTGGGTAATGCCTCGGTGCGGGCCGAGGGAGGGCGAGGGGCCCCCAAAGCCCCGAACAGACCACCCCCCAAAAACCATAGTG
>JBECKT010000071.1:0-27524 GCA_040235405.1 Alcanivoracaceae bacterium | reverse complement strand
GGCGATAACGTCAAGCTGGTGGTGAAGCTGATCAACCCGATTGCCATGGATGAAGGCCTGCGCTTCGCGATTCGCGAAGGCGGCCGTACCGTTGGCGCCGGCGTGGTAGCTAAAATCATCGCCTGATAAAAAAAGAAGGGCCAGGGTATTGCTCTGGTCCTTCTTTATCTCTACAATTCGCGCCCTCTCGGCCCTATAAGCCGGAGAAGGCTAGACCAACCGGGGCATCGTTCCCGGGCTAGATCGCAGATCTTGCCGCCACCGAAAGGATGGCCGGCAGGGTTTTTTTGCCATCTGTAAGCATGGTTCGTTACACGTTCGGAGTTTGTTAGCTATGGCTAACCAAAGAATTCGCATTCGGCTCAAGGCATTTGATCATCGTCTGATTGATCAGTCTGCCCAGGAGATCGTAGATACCGCCAAGCGTACCGGTGCCCAGGTAATGGGCCCGATTCCGCTGCCGACCCGTAAGGAGCGGTTTACGGTTCTCGTCTCCCCGCACGTCAATAAAGACGCGCGGGATCAGTACGAAATTCGTACCCACAAGCGTCTGGTCGACATCGTTCAGCCCACGGATAAGACCGTGGATGCGCTGATGAAGCTTGATCTGGCCGCTGGCGTGGATGTGCAGATCAGTCTGGGCTAAACCCGGTCTGGATCGGCTCGGCTTGAAGAAAGACAACGAGCGGGTGCGCCCGCGGAAAGTTGTGCAGAGGTAGACAATGGCGATTGGTGTAGTCGGTCGGAAATGCGGGATGACCCGCGTGTTCACTGAGGATGGCAACAGCATCCCGGTGACCGTGATTGAGGTGACCCCGAACCGCGTGAGCCAGGTAAAAACGGCTCAGACGGATGGTTATGATGCGGTCCAGGTAACCGTGGGTGAGCGTCGCGCTTCCCGTGTTACTGCCGCGCAGGCCGGGCACTTTGCCAAGGCGGGTGTGGAAGCGGGTCGTACGGTGCTTGAATTCCGTGCAGATGCTGGTGATCTGGCGCCGGGCGCCTCTATCACGGCGGACCTGTTCCAGGCCGGCCAGATGGTAGATGTCACCGGGGTGTCCAAGGGCAAGGGTTTTCAGGGTGTTATCAAGCGCTGGAATTTCTCCATGCAGGATGCCACCCACGGTAACTCTCTGTCGCACCGTGCGCCGGGCTCCATCGGCCAGAACCAGACCCCGGGTCGCGTGTTCAAGGGCAAGAAGATGGCTGGCCACATGGGTGCCGAGCAAGTCACTGTCCAGAACCTGGAAGTGGTGCGCGTCGATGTAGACAAGAACCTGCTGCTGGTAAGAGGCGCGGTCCCCGGTGCTACCGGTGCTGACCTCGTAGTCCGCCCGGCAGTGAAGGCCAAGGCCTGAAAGAGGAATAGAGGATGAATCTCAATACTGCCTCTGGAGGAACTGTGACCGTTTCCGAGGTCGCCTTCGGCAAGGATTTCAACGAGCCGCTGGTGCATCAGGTGGTGACTGCGTATCTGGCTGGTGCCCGTCAGGGTAGCAAGGCGCAGAAAACCCGTTCTGATGTCCGCGGTGGCGGCAAAAAGCCGTGGAAACAGAAAGGCAGCGGTCGCGCCCGTGCCGGTACCATTCGCAGCCCGCTCTGGCGTGGCGGCGGTGTGACCTTCGCAGCAGTGCCGCGCGATCACTCCCAGAAAGTGAACAAGAAAATGTACCGCGGTGCGCTGCAGTGCATTATGGCCGAGCTGATTCGTCAGGAACGTCTGATTGTGGTCGACGAGTTCGCCATTGCCGAGCCGAAGACTCGTGTGCTGCTGGACAGGCTGAAATCGCTGGGTCTGAGCAACACCCTGATCGTGACCGGCGAAGTGGACGAGAACCTGTTCCTGTCTGCCCGTAACCTGCCGCGCGTTGATGTGCGGGATGTTAACGGTGTGGATCCGGTCAGCCTGATTGCTTTCGAGAAGGTGCTGATCACCGTGCCGGCTCTGAAGAAGCTTGAGGAGGCGTTGGCATGAACAAGGCGCGCATTTTCCAGGTCCTGCTCGCTCCGCACGTCTCTGAAAAGGCGACCGTGGTAGCAGAGAAAGGCAATCAGTTTGTTTTCCGTGTGGCCCGCGATGCGGACAAGCGTGAAATCAAGGCTGCCGTCGAAGCCCTCTTTGAAGTCAAGGTCAAAGATGTGCGGACGCTGAACGTGAAGGGCAAGAACAAGGTATTCGGTCGGCTGCAGGGTAAGCGCAGCGATTGGAAAAAAGCCTATGTCTCGCTCGAGGCTGGTCAAGACATTGACTTCCTGGCTGTTGAGTAAGGAAGGGAGAAGGAATCATGGCGATTGTAAAGTGTAAGCCGACTTCTCCGGGCCGCCGTTTTGTTGTCAAGGTGGTCGGTGAGAATCTGCACAAAGGTGCTCCGTACGCTCCGCTGACTGAGGCGAAGCAGAAAAACGGTGGCCGGAACAACAACGGCCGGATTACCACCCGTCATCAGGGTGGTGGTCACAAACAGAAGTACCGCGTGATTGATTTCCGTCGTGACAAGGACGGTATCGTCGGTGAAGTTGAGCGGGTCGAGTATGATCCGAACCGCTCTGCCCACATCGCGCTGGTCAAGTATATGGATGGCGAGCGTCGTTACATCATCGCTCCGAAGGGTCTGAAGGCGGGTGACAAGGTTGCATCCGGTCCGCAGGCCTCCATCAAAACCGGTAATGCGCTGCCGCTGCGCAATATCCCGCTTGGTTCCACGGTGCATAACGTGGAAATGAAGCCGGGTAAGGGCGGTCAGCTGGCTCGCTCTGCCGGCGCTGCCGTGCAGGTGCTGGCGAAGGAAGGTCAGTATGTCACCCTGCGTTTGCGCTCCGGCGAAATGCGCAAGGTGCATGCCGAATGCCGCGCAACCATCGGTGAAGTATCGAACAGTGAGCACAGCTTGCGCTCTCTGGGTAAGGCTGGCGCGAAGCGCTGGCGCGGTGTTCGCCCCACCGTTCGCGGTGTGGTTATGAACCCGGTTGATCACCCGCATGGTGGTGGTGAAGGTCGCACTTCCGGTGGTCGTCATCCGGTGACGCCGTGGGGTATCAAGACCAAGGGTTACAAGACCCGCACCAACAAGCGTACCAGCAAGATGATCGTTCGCGATCGTCGTGCGAAGTAACGGTTAGAGAGAGGTTGACGCCGTGCCACGTTCACTGAAGAAAGGTCCGTTTGTAGATCACCACCTGCTGAAGAAGGTGGAAGAGACTGCGGAAAGCAACAGCCGCAAGCCGATCAAGACCTGGTCCCGTCGCTCCATGATTATTCCGGAGATGGTGGGTATGACCATTGCGGTCCATAACGGCAAGCAGCATGTGCCGGTTCTGGTAACCGAGCATATGGTGGGCCACAAGCTGGGCGAATTCGCCCTGACCCGCACTTATCGCGGGCACATCGTGGACAAGAAGGCCAAACGGTAAGGTAGCGAGCCATGGCGAACGAAGTTGCAGCCCGTCTGCGCGGAGCAAAAATCTCTGCCCAGAAAGCCCGACTGGTAGTAGACCAGATTCGTGGCAAAAGAGTTGAAGAAGCCCTTAACACGCTGGCGTTTTCTCCCAAGAAAGCAGCCCAGATAGTGAAGAAGGTGCTGGAGTCCGCGATTGCCAATGCGGAAAATAACGACGGTGCGGATGTGGATGAGCTGAAAGTCTCCACTGCGTTCGTAGATGAGGGCATGTACATGAAGAGGATCAAGCCGCGGGCAAAAGGCCGTGCTGACCGTATTCTGAAGCGTACTTGCCACATCACCGTCAAGGTTTCGGAGGAGTAACCAGATGGGCCAGAAAGTTCATCCGATCGGTATTCGTCTGGGCATCGTCAAGGAGCACAACTCCTTGTGGTATGCGAGCCCGAAGAATTATGCCGACTACCTCGTCACCGATCTCAAGGTGCGGGACCACCTGTTCGGGCGTCTGAAAAACGCCTCGGTCAGCCGTATCAAGATCGAGCGTCCGGCGGACAACGTGCGTATTACCATTTTCACCGCACGCCCCGGCATTGTGATTGGCAAAAAAGGCGAAGATGTTGAGCGTCTGCGTAAGGATGTCGCCCAGATGATGGGTGTCCCGGTCGCCATCAACATTGAAGAAGTACGCAAGCCGGATGTTGATGCCCGTTTGGTGGCAGACAACATTGCTGGACAGATTGAGCGCCGCGTGATGTTTCGTCGAGCCATGAAGCGCGCTGTACAGAATTCGCTTAAAGCTGGCGCCGAAGGTATCCGGGTACAGCTGTCCGGGCGCCTGGGTGGTGCGGAGATTGCCCGTACCGAGTGGTACCGCGAAGGTCGTGTGCCGCTGCACACTCTGCGCGCAGATATCGACTACGCCAGTGTGCGAGCCGAGACCACTTACGGCACCATCGGTATCAAGGTATGGATCTTCCGCGGTGAAGTTCTGGGTGGTATGGACCAGATTCAGCAGGAAGAGAAGGCAAGCAAGGCCCCGAGCAAAAAGCGCGGCCGTGGCTAAAGGGTAATTGACGATGTTGCAGCCGAAACGAACCAAGTTCCGGAAAATGATGAAGGGCCGCAACCGCGGTCTGGCACAGCGCGGCAGCAAGGTGTCTTTCGGCACCATCGGTCTGCAGTCTGTTGCCCGCGGCCGGCTGACTGCGCGCCAGATTGAGGCGGCTCGTCGCGCCATGACCCGTCACGTCAAGCGCGGTGGCAAGATCTGGATTCGGGTTTTCCCGGACAAGCCGATCAGCAAAAAGCCGCTGGAAGTGCGGATGGGTAAAGGTAAAGGTAGCGTCGAGTACTGGGTCGCCGAAATTCGCCCGGGCAAGATGTTGTACGAGATGGAAGGTGTGTCGGAAGAAATCGCGCGTGAGGCGTTTCGCCTGGCAGCAGCCAAGCTTCCGCTCGAAACCCGCGTCGTTATTCGGACGGTGATGTAAGCCATGAAAGCGAACGATTTGAGAAGCAAGAGCGTTGAAGAGCTGAAGCAGGAACATCTGTCTTTGCTCGAGCAACAGTTCAAGCAGCGGATGAAGAAGGCCTCTGGCCAGCTCTCCAAGACGCATGAGATGGGCGTTGTTCGTCGCGATATCGCGCGAATCAATACCATCCTGAAAGAGAAGCAGGGTAACTGATTATGGCAGACGCTAACCAGCAACTGCGCCGGACCGTTACCGGCAAAGTGGTCTCCAACAAGGCCGACAAATCCATCACGGTTCTGATCGAGCGCCGGGTGAAGCACCCGGTATACGGCAAGTTCCTGCGCCGTTCGACCAAGCTGATGGCGCATGATGAAAACAACCAATGCCGCGAAGGCGACATTGTCACCATTGAGGAGTGCCGTCCTCTTTCCAAGCGTAAGGCCTGGATGCTGGTGAATGTAGTGGAACAGGCCCCGCAGGCCTGAGGCGAGCGTTGCTGTAGCTGCCCGAGGGCAGAGCTGGAGAGATAAGCGATGATTCAGACCGAAACGATGCTCGAAGTGGCCGATAACAGCGGCGCCCGTCGAGTGCAGTGCATCAAAGTGCTGGGCGGCTCCAAGCGCCGTTATGCCGGCGTGGGCGACATCATCAAGGTCACCGTTAAAGAAGCGATCCCGCGTGGTCGCGTCAAGAAAGGTGATGTGATGAATGCCGTGGTGGTACGCACCCGCAAGGGCGTACGTCGCCCGGATGGTTCCGTGATCCGCTTCGATGACAATGCTGCTGTGTTGCTTAACAACAACAAGGCGCCGATCGGTACACGTATCTTCGGACCGGTTACCCGGGAACTGCGTACTGAGCAGTTTATGAAGATTATTTCCCTGGCACCTGAAGTTATCTAAAGGCGGGTGAAGGTATGTTGAAAATCAAACGTGATGACGAAGTAGTCGTGATCGCCGGCAAAGACAAGGGCAAGCGTGGCAAAGTGCAACGCGTGCTGGCCGACGGCCGCCTGATCGTAACCGGCGTCAATATCGTCAAGAAGCACGTGCGGCCGAATCCGCAGCGTGGCGTTCAGGGCGGTATCGTCGAGCAGGAAGCGAGCATTCACCACTCCAACGTGGCGATCTGGAATGCCCAGGCGCAGAAGGCGGATCGGGTGGGTTTCCGTGAAGAAGAGGGCAAGAAAGTCCGCTTCTTCAAGTCCAACAACACAGCGCTGGACGCTTGAGGTCGATTGAGTCATGAGCAACTTCAGGAACAAATATGATAGCGAGATTGTGCCGAAACTCCTGAAGGAGTTTGGCTACAAGAACGTTATGGAAGTGCCGCGCATCACCAAGGTCACCCTGAACATGGGTGTTGGCGAGGCTTCCCAGGATCGCAAGGCGATTGACGGCGCTGTGACTGACATGACCAAGCTGTCCGGTCAGAAGCCGGTGGTAACCCTTGCGCGCAAGTCGGTTGCAGGCTTCAAGATTCGTGAAGGCTGGCCGATCGGTGTCAAGGTGACCCTGCGTAGCGAGCGCATGTACGAGTTTATCGAGCGTCTGGTCTCTGTGGCGGTTCCGCGGGTCCGCGACTTTCGGGGTCTGAACCCGAAGTCTTTTGATGGCCGTGGCAACTATTCCATGGGTCTCCGTGAGCAGATCGTGTTTCCGGAGATTGAATTTGACAAGGTTGATAAGCTGCGTGGTCTGGACATTACCGTGACCACCACGGCGAAAACCGACGATGAAGCGCGGGCACTGTTGCGTGCCTTCAACTTCCCGCTGAAAGGCTGAGGTAGAGAGTCATGGCCAAGACTTCGATGGTAGAACGGGAAAAGAAGCGCGCCAAACTGGTTAAACAGTATGGTGCCAAGCGTGATGCCCTGCGCGCGATCATGCAGGATCCGAATGCGGAGCCTGAGGCGAAGTGGGAAGCACAGGTCAAGCTGCAGAAACTGCCGCGCGATTCTTCCCGTATTCGTCAGCGTAACCGTTGCCGCATCACCGGTCGTCCGCACGGCGTATATCGCAAGTTCGGTTTGGGTCGTAACAAACTGCGTGAAGCAGCAATGCGCGGTGATGTGCCGGGTCTGGTCAAGGCCAGCTGGTAAGCAGGAATAGCGGAGCGATAGCAGCATGAGCATGCAAGATACCCTGGCGGATATGTTTACCCGTATTCGCAACGCCCAGATGGCCAAGAAGCCGGGCGTGGAAATGCCCTCCTCCACCACTAAAGTGGCTGTTGCCAAGGTGTTGCAGGATGAAGGTTACATCGCCGGCTACAAAGTCGTCGGTGAGGCGAGCAAGCCGGTACTGTCCATCGAACTCAAGTACTTCGAGGGTAAGCCGGTAATTGAACGTATCAAACGAGTGAGCACACCGGGTCTGCGTATCTATAAGGGCGCAGGTGATATCCCGAAGGTGAAAGACGGTCTTGGCGTTATGATCGTTTCCACCAACGAGGGCATCATGACCGATCGCGCAGCCCGCAAGGCCAATGTTGGCGGCGAGTTGCTCTGCGAAGTGTTTTGACGATAGCGGCATAGACAGGTTAGGTGCAGCAATGTCGAGAGTAGCGAAAAGTCCGGTAAAACTGCCGAGTGGCGTCGAGATCAAGATCGATGGCCAGCAGCTGACGGCGAAAGGTACAAAGGGCGCCCAGACCATTGCCATCCACCCACTGGTGGAAGTACGCAATGAAGAAGGCACGTTGCGTGTGATTCCGAAGAAGGAGTCGCAGCAGGGTTGGGCGCTGGCCGGTACTACCCGTGCACTGCTGTCCAATCTGGTCACCGGTGTATCCGCCGGGTTCGAGCGCAAGCTGGATCTGGTTGGCGTTGGTTACAAGGCGCAGGCCGCTGGCAAGGTGCTGAACCTTACTCTCGGTTTCTCCCACCCGGTTGCCTACCAGCTGCCGGAGGGTGTTACCGCCGAGACCCCGACGCAGACCGAAATCGTCCTGCGCGGCATCGACAAGCAGGTGATCGGTCAGGTTGCGGCCAATGTTCGCGCCTTCCGTCCGCCGGAGCCGTACAAGGGTAAGGGTGTTCGCTATTCCGGTGAGCAGGTTCGCCGGAAAGAAGCCAAGAAGAAATAACCGTTGAGATTGAAGCGATGAAAGACAAGAAAGAGCAGCGTTTGCGCAGAGCACTGCGCACCCGGAGCAAGATCAAGGCCCAGGGTGGTGAGCGTCTTTGCGTGTTTCGTACTCCGCGTCACATCTATGCACAGATCATCAGCGCCAGTGGCGACACGGTGCTGGCCTCGGCCTCGACGGTAGAGAAGGATCTGCGTAGTGGCGCTACCGGCAATGCCGACGCTGCTGCTGCAGTGGGCAAACTGATTGCCGAGCGCGGCAAGGCAGCGGGCGTCGCCCGTGTTGCTTTCGACCGCTCCGGGTTCCGGTATCACGGCCGGGTCAAGGCGTTGGCTGATGCCGCGCGTGAAAACGGGCTTGAATTCTAAGGGTGCGGTTTATGGCAAAGGTTGATCCCAACGAAGGTCTGCAGGAAAAGCTGGTTCAGGTGAACCGCGTGGCCAAGGTGGTCAAGGGCGGCCGCATCTTCTCCTTCACCGCGCTGACGGTGGTAGGTGATGGCAAAGGTCGCATCGGCTTCGGCCGTGGCAAGGCCCGCGAAGTGCCGGCTGCTATCCAGAAAGCTCTGGAAGCGGCTCGCCGCAACATGATTCAGGTCGAGCTGGCAGGTTCCACCCTGCAGCACCCGGTCCGTGCCGCCCATGGCGCCTCCAAGGTGTACATGCAGCCGGCTTCTGAAGGTACCGGTGTTATTGCCGGTGGTGCGATGCGCGCCGTGCTGGAAGTGGCAGGTGTTCAGAACGTACTGGCCAAGTGCTACGGTTCGACCAACCCGGTCAACGTGGTACGTGCCACCTATGAAGGTCTGAAGAGCATGTCCTCGCCGGAACAGGTAGCGGCCAAGCGCGGCAAGACCGTAGAAGAGATCCTGGGCTGAGGCCCGGCTGTAACGGGAACAGAACGATGGCGAAGATCAAGGTTACCCAGACCAAGAGCAGCAACGCTCGGCTGGAAGCTCAGAAAGCCACCTTGCGTGGTTTGGGCCTGCGTCGCATCGGTCACACTGTCGAGGTCGAAGACACCCCGGCAGTACGTGGCATGATCGGCAAGGTTTATTTCATGGTCCAGGTTGAGGAAGCGTAATCATGCGTCTGAATGAATTGCGTCCGGCAGCGGGCGCCAAGACTGCACCGAAGCGTCTCGGCCGTGGTATCGGCAGCGGCCTTGGCAAGACCGGTGGCCGTGGCCACAAGGGTCAGACCGCCCGCTCTGGTGGCTCCATCAAGGGTGGTTTCGAAGGCGGCCAGATGCCACTGCAGCGTCGTCTGCCCAAGTTCGGCTTCAACTCCAAGATGGCTGCCGGCACCGCCGAAGTGCGTCTCGGTGAGCTGGGCAAGGTGTCTGCTGATGTGATTGATCTGGCGGCCCTGAAGGCTTGCAACGTGGTCCGTCACGACATGCTGCGTGCCCGCATCATTCTGAGTGGCGCGATTAATCGTGCTGTCACCGTGCGTGGTGTGGCGGTAACCAAAGGTGCTCGTGCTGCCATTGAAGCAGCCGGCGGCAAGGTCGAGGAGTAATAACGACGATGGCGAGGAATCAGGCCCGGAGCCTTCCGAACGGCATGAGCCCTGACAGCTCCGCGATGCGGCAGCTGTGGCGGCGCATCGGTTTTCTGTTCGGTGCCCTGGTGGTGTTCCGTATTGGCGCCCATATCCCGGTCCCGGGTATCAATCCTGATGCCTGGGCGCGGATCTTCAGCCAGAACGAAGACACCTTCCTCGGCCTGTTCAACATGTTCTCCGGCGGTGCGTTGGAGATGATGAGTATTTTTGCGCTGGGCATCATGCCGTATATCTCTGCGAGCATTGTGATCCAGCTGATGACCGCGGTGGTCCCGACTCTTGAGCAGCTGCGCAAGGAAGGCGAGTCCGGTCGTCGCAAGATTACCCAGTACACCCGTTACCTGACGGTAGTGCTGGCGCTGATTCAGTCTTTCGGTGTGGCTGCCGGCCTGCACAGCCAGGGCGCGAGCCTGGTGGGTGATCTCGGTGGCATGGCGTTAGCGTCGTACTATTTTGTCGCGGTAACGTCGCTGGTAACCGGCACCGTGTTCCTGATGTGGCTGGGTGAGCAGATTACCGAACGCGGTATCGGCAACGGCATTTCTATGATCATCTTTGCCGGTATTGTGGTCGGGTTGCCCGGAGCCGTTGGCCAGTTGTTTGAAGCCGCCCGTCAGGGAGAGATGAACCTGCTGGTGATGTTGCTGGTACTGGTGATAGCCATTGCCGTGATCTACGCAGTGGTATTTGTCGAGCGCGGCCAGCGTCGCATCACAGTGAACCATGCCCGCCGTCAGGAAGGTCGCAAGATTTACGCAGCGCAGCAGAGCCATCTGCCGTTGAAAGTGAACATGGCGGGTGTGATCCCGGCAATTTTCGCCAGCTCGATCCTGCTGTTCCCGGCCTCTATCGGTCAGTGGTTCGGCAGCGCCGGTGGCGAATCTGCCTGGTCTGACACCCTGCGTTCGGTAACTGATGCACTGTTGCCGGGTACGCCGCTGTACGTCCTGTTGTTCACCGCTGGCATCGTGTTCTTCTGCTATTTCTACACGGCGTTGATGTTCAACCCGAAGGACGTAGCGGACAACCTCAAGAAGTCGGGTGCCTATATTCCCGGGATCCGTCCGGGTGAGCAGTCGGCGCGCTACATCGATACCGTGATGAGCCGTCTGACCCTGATTGGTGCAGGTTATATGTCGGCAGTGTGTCTGCTGCCGATCATCCTGCAGGAAACGGCGAACGTGCCCTTCTATCTGGGTGGTACCTCGCTGTTGATCGTGGTGGTGGTGGTGATGGACTTCTGGGCCCAGGTCAATGCGCACCTGATGTCGACCCAGTACGAGAAGCTGATGAAGAAGTCCAACATGAAAGGTTATGGCAGCACCGGTCTGGTGCGCTGATTCAGAGAAGAGGCTAAGGCAATGAAAGTACAGGCTTCGGTGAAAACGGTGTGCCGTCAGTGCAAAATCATTCGTCGCAAGGGGCGGGTGATGGTAATTTGCGCCGCAGAACCGCGTCACAAGCAGCGCCAGGGCTGATTCCGGACCCCGGAATCACGCACAGGTTGAAATCCGTCGTCTCTGACGCTAGTATCGCCGCCCTTCGGCGTTACCCCAGAGCCGGCAAGTAGAGTGTAAATCGGAGATATATCGGATGGCCCGTATTGCAGGCGTAAACATCCCGGACAACAAGCACGCGGTGATCTCGCTGACCTATATTTTTGGCGTCGGCAACACCACTGCGAAGAAGCTTTGCGTTGTCACTGGCATTGACCCCACCACCAAGGTGCGTGATCTGTCAGAGGCACAGCTTGACGCCCTGCGTGGCGAAGTGGCCAAGCTTCCGGTCGAGGGTGACCTGCGTCGGGAAGTCAGTATGAACATCAAGCGGTTGATGGATCTCGGGTGCTTCCGCGGCATCCGTCATCGTCGCGGCTTGCCGGTACGCGGTCAGCGTACCAAAACCAATGCCCGGACCCGCAAAGGTCCGCGGAAACCGATTCGCAAGTAAGTCCTGAGTCCAGGTAGGCACGTATCATGGCGAAAAAAGACAGTGGCGCACGTCGGAAGAAGGTAACCCGTACCGTAGCGGACGGGATCGCGCACGTACACGCGTCCTTCAATAACACCATCATCACCATTACCGATCGTCAGGGGAACGCGCTTTCCTTGGCGACCTCCGGTGGTGCCGGTTTCCGCGGCTCGCGCAAGAGCACCCCGTTTGCTGCCCAGGTGGCGGCGGAGAACGCGGGTAACGCGGCCAGGGACTACGGGCTGAAGAACCTCGAAGTTCGCGTCAAGGGCCCGGGCCCCGGTCGTGAGTCCTCGGTACGTGCCCTGCACGCCTGTGGCTACAAGATCACCAGCATTCAGGACGTGACGCCGATTCCGCATAATGGCTGCCGTCCGGCCAAAAAGCGTCGCGTGTAACGGGAGTAAGCAAGCATGGCAAGATATCTCGGTCCGAAGTGCAGACTGTCCCGTCGCGAAGGCACGGATCTGTTTCTGAAGAGTGGCATCCGTCCCCTCGACTCCAAGTGCAAGGCAGAACAGGCACCTGGTTTTGCTGCTGCCTCCCGTCGTGGTGGCCGCCTGTCTGACTATGGCGTCCAGCTGCGTGAGAAACAGAAGGTACGTCGTATGTACGGCGTGCTGGAAAAGCAGTTTCGTAACTACTACAAGAAGGCCTCTGCGGGCCGTGGCGCCACCGGCGAAGTTCTGCTTCAGCTGCTGGAAGGCCGCCTGGACAATGTTGTCTACCGCATGGGCTTTGGCTCGACCCGCGCAGAAGCGCGTCAGCTGGTCAGCCATCGCGCCATTCTGGTTAATGGCCGTTCGGTTAACGTGGCCTCCTATCAGGTTCAGCCAGGCGACGTGATCAGTGTGCGTGAAAAGTCGAAAAACCAGCTGCGCGTCAAGAGCGCAATGGAACTGGCCCAGCAGCGCGGTTTCGCGCCCTGGATCGATGTCAACGAGAAGGGCCTGGAGGGTACTTACAAGACTCGTCCAGAGCGCGTTGACCTGCCGGCCGAGATCAATGAGAACCTGATCGTCGAGCTTTACTCGAAGTAAGCACAGCCTGAGGGATTTCCATGACCGCCGTGAACGATTTTCTGACCCCGCGCGCTATCGCGGTCAATGCCGTTACGCCGACACATGCCAAAGTGGTTCTTGAACCGCTTGAGCGTGGTTTCGGTCATACCCTCGGTTCTGCTCTGCGCCGCATCCTGCTGTCTTCCATGCCGGGTTGCGCGATCACTGAAGTAGAAATCGACGGTGTACTGCACGAGTACTCGGCTATAGAGGGCGTGCAGGAGGATGTGATTAATATCCTGCTTAACCTGAAGGGCATCGCCATCCGTATGGATGACCGTGCCGAGGCTGTGCTGGAACTGAACAAGAAGGGCATGGGCCCGGTGACTGCCGCTGACATCCAACGCGATCACAGCGTTGAGATCGTCAACCCGGAGCACCTGATCTGCACCATCAATGGTGAGACCGAGCTGCGCATGAAGCTCAAGATCACCAAGGGTCGCGGTTACGTGCCGGCTGATTCCCGTCGCTCGGAAGACGATGAGACCCGTGGCATCGGTCGTCTGCAGCTGGATGCCAGCTACAGCCCGGTGCGTCGCGTGGCCTATGTGGTTGAAGCCGCCCGTGTTGAGCAGCGCACTGACCTGGATCGTCTGGTTATTGATCTGGAAACCAACGGCACCATCCAGCCGGAAGAGGCGATTCGTCGCGCCGCTACCATCCTGCAGCAACAGATCGCGGTATTCGTCGATCTGGAGCAGGAGCGTAAGGTCGAGAAGAAGGAGCGCCGCGAAGAAGTGGATCCGATCCTGCTTCGTCCGGTTGACGATCTTGAGCTGACCGTGCGTTCGGCTAACTGCCTGAAGGCAGAGAACATTTACTACATCGGTGATCTGGTTCAGCGCACCGAGGTTGAGTTGCTGAAAACCCCGAATCTGGGTAAGAAGTCGCTCACCGAGATCAAGGACGTTCTGGCCTCCAAGGGCCTGTCTCTGGGTATGCGCCTTGAGAGCTGGCCGCCGGTCAGTCTGCGTGACGACGATCGCCTGACCAACAGACTGCGTTAATTGAATTGACTGGGCGCCACAGGCGCCCGTTAGCAAAGGAACAGAACCATGCGTCATCGCAAAAGCGGCAGAAAATTTAACCGCACCAGTGCCCACCGTCAGGCCATGCTGCGTAATATGGCGGTGTCGCTGATCGAACACGGCGCCATCAAGACCACCTTGCCGAAAGCCAAGGAGCTGCGCAGCGTCGCTGAACCGCTGATTACTCTGGCCAAGGTTGATTCGGTTGCCAATCGTCGCCTGGCGTTTGCCCGTACCCGCTCCAAGGAAGCCGTGGGCATCCTGTTCAACGAGCTGGGCCCGCGTTACGCCAACCGGCCGGGCGGCTACATGCGCGTCCTGAAGATGGGCTTCCGCACCGGCGACAAAGCGCCGATGGCGTATGTTGAGCTGGTTGATCGTCCGGAGCCGGCAGCGGCTGCTGACGCTGAGTAAGCATTACAGCACTGAATAAAAAGCCGGGCGATGCCCGGCTTTTTTGTTTCTGCTAAATACGGATTCAGCCCTGAATCAGAAGCCAGCCAGTGGCCATAACCAGAGTTGCGAAGGAAATACCCAGCGCAATAACCAGAATGATGGCCGGGTCTTGCAGCAGGGAACCGCCGGATGGCCTTCTCGCAGGTTGTGGCAGGGTAACATCTGGTTGACGTGATGAGCGGAAGACAGCGTTGTTCATGGAAACACTCCCGATTAAGGTAAAGCGGCCGCAATCCGGCCGTTCTGTAACATGATGAAGGAGCATTGTTGCGACGGGATTAACGCCAGATGAATAAAGTTAGGGAGCCTCTGAAAAACTGCCTATCTGTTGTAGGAGCGGCCGATCGGCCGCGATTTTTCCGAGCTTCCCTAGTCCATTTTCAGCATGGTCTTCAGGAAGCGGCCGGTGTGCGAAGCCTTGCTCGCCGCCACTTTTTCCGGTGTGCCTTCGGCGATGATCTTGCCGCCGCCATCGCCACCTTCCGGGCCAAGATCGACAATCCAGTCGGCGGTCTTGATGACATCCAGGTTGTGCTCAATCACGACAATGGTATTGCCATGGTCACGCAACCGGAACAGCACATTCAGGAGCTGCTGAATATCATGGAAATGCAGGCCGGTGGTCGGTTCATCAAGGATGTAAAGGGTTCTGCCAGTGTCACGCTTGGACAGCTCGCGGGCCAGCTTGATGCGTTGTGCTTCGCCGCCGGACAGGGTGGTGGCCGCCTGCCCCAGTGTAATATAGCTGAGGCCGACATCGATCAATGTCTGCAGTTTGCGGGCAATAGCCGGCACCGCATCGAAAAAGGTGCGGGCGTCTTCGACTGTCATGGCCAGCACCTGATAAATGTTTTTGCCCTTGTACAGAATCTCCAGCGTCTCCCGGTTGTAGCGCTTGCCGTGACAAACCTCACAGGGCACGTAGATATCCGGCAGAAAATGCATCTCGACCTTGATCACGCCATCACCCTGACAGGCCTCGCACCGCCCGCCACGGACGTTGAAGCTGAAGCGTCCGGTCTTGTAACCCCGTGAGCGTGCTTCCTGGGTGCCGGCAAACAGATCCCGTATCGGCGTGAACAGTCCGGTGTAGGTGGCAGGGTTGGAACGCGGTGTACGGCCAATAGGACTCTGGTCTATGTCGATGACCTTATCGAAATGCTCCATGCCTTCGATTTTTTCATACGGTGCCGGCTTTAGCAGAGTGGCGCCGTTCAGCTGGGTTGCCGCCAATGGATACAGGGTGGCATTGACCAGCGTTGACTTTCCCGAGCCGGACACGCCGGTGACACAGGTCATCAGGCCAACCGGCACCTTCAGGGTCGCGCCCTGCAAGTTATTGCCGGTAGCACCGTGCAAGGTCAGCCATTTCTTGCCGGCCGCCATGCGCTTTTCCGGAATGGCGATCTGCTTGCGTCCGGACAGATAGTCGCCAGTCAGCGAACGCTTGTTGTTCATAACATCTTCTGCACTGCCAGCGGCAACGATTTCGCCGCCATGGACACCAGCGCCAGGGCCGATATCGATGACATAGTCAGCCATGCGAATAGCATCCTCGTCGTGCTCCACAACCAACACGGTATTGCCGAGATCTCGCAGCCGCGTCAGGGTAGATAGCAACCGCTCGTTGTCGCGTTGATGCAGGCCGATGGACGGCTCATCAAGCACATACATGACGCCTACCAGACCGGCACCAATTTGCGATGCAAGGCGGATACGTTGAGCTTCGCCGCCGGACAGGGTGTCAGCATTGCGAGCCAGCGACAGGTAGTCGAGGCCGACGTTAACCAGAAACTGTAATCGCTCACGGATTTCCTTGAGAATCTTTTCGGCGATCTCGCCACGATGGCCGGGCAGCTTCAGTGACGAGAAATAACTGAACGATTTACCCACCGGCATGGCAACCAGATCTGGCAGCGGCCGGTTATCGATAAAAACATTGCGTGCGGCTTCGCGCAGACGGGAGCCGCCACAGTCCGGGCACCGGGAAGTGCTCATGTAGCTGGCCAGATCCTCGCGGACGCTTTCCGATTCGGTTTCCCGGTAGCGTCGTTCCATGTTCGGGATGATGCCCTCGAACGGATGGCGGCGCAGCACCACATCGCCGCGATCATTCAGGTACCGGAACTCGACCACTTCGCTGCCGGTGCCATACAGAACTTGCTGGCGCATGGCCTTGGTCAGCTTGCGGAACGGCTTGTCGATGTCGATACCGAGAAAGTCCGCCAGCGAGGTCAGCATCTGAAAGTAATAGACGTTGCGTCGATCCCAGCCGCGGATGGCACCCTCGGCCAGAGACAATTCATCCGAGACGATGACCTTGTCTTCGTCGAAATACTGCTTTACGCCAAGGCCATCACAGCTCGGGCAGGCACCGGCCGGGTTGTTGAAGGAAAACAGCCGCGGTTCCAGTTCCGGAATTGAATAGCCGCAATGGGCACAGGCAAATCGGGCAGAAAAGACAATCTCTTCAGCATCACCTTCCATCGGCGCGATGACGGCAATGTCGTCGGCCAGTTCCAGCGCGGTTTCGAAGGATTCCGCCAGTCGGTTGGCAAGGTCGCTGCGTACCTTGAAGCGATCGACTACGACTTCTATGGTGTGTTTCCTGCTTTTGTCGAGCTCCGGCGCGTCATCCAGCTCGTGTACGCGGCCGTTAATGCGGGCGCGAATAAAGCCGCGCGCGCGCAACTGATCAAACAGGGCCAGATGTTCGCCCTTTTTATCCCGCACCACCGGCGCCAGCAGCATCAACTTGCTGCCTTCCGGCATTGCCATGACCTGATCAACCATCTGGCTAACGGTTTGTGCGGCCAGTTCGACCTGATGGGTAGGGCATCGAGGCTCGCCAGTGCGGGCATACAAAAGCCGCAGGTAGTCGTAGATTTCAGTAATGGTGCCGACGGTGGAGCGGGGGTTGTGACTGGTAGATTTCTGCTCAATGGAAATGGCCGGTGACAGGCCTTCGATATGATCGACGTCCGGCTTTTCCATCATCGACAAAAACTGCCGTGCGTAAGTCGACAGTGATTCGACGTAGCGTCGCTGGCCTTCCGCATACAGGGTATCGAAAGCCAGTGACGATTTGCCGGATCCGGACAGACCGGTAATCACTACCAGCTTGTCGCGGGGAATATCCAGATCAATGTTTTTCAGATTATGGGTGCGTGCACCCCGTACCAGAATCTTGTCCATGGAGAGAAACTACTGGCCAAAATGACAGCGCAGTATAGGGTATTTGGGGTGAAGGCTCTATCAGAGTGTGGGAGGGTCGTTGTGTGCACAAACAAAAAAGGCCGGCATCCGCCGGCCTTCTGTTACGGGCTGGGCTCAGAGATTTTCCTGGGCCCAGTTCACTGCCTGCAGGCGGTTGGAGGCGTTGATTTTCTTGAAGATGTTGTAGATGTGGGTCTTGATGGTGTGCGGGCTCAGGCTCAGGCTGCGGGCAATGTCCGAGTTCTTGGCGCCGGTGGCCAGCACTTTCAGTACTTCGATCTCGCGCTCGGTCAGGGTGACTTCGCTGCGGGCAAAAGTCTTGTTGAAACCGCGGGATTTCATCAGGTACTGCTGCAGCACTTTGCGCGGCAGCCATAGCTCGTTTTCCATCATCGCCCGGACACCCTTGAGCAGCTGATTCTGCGGGCAGTCGTGCAGGAAGCCGCCGTTCACCATCGGCAGGCCGGCCAGACGAGAGAGGGAGTCTTCGTTGTCGACGTTGAAAATGCCGATCAGCAGGTCTTCATCAATCTGCTGATCAATTTCCATCAAATGGCTGATCAGCGCATTGATATCAATAGTATTGAAATCCCCTAACACCAGAGTCTGATCGTGGTGACGAATCTGATCTGCGGAAAGCTCTTCCACAAGACGTACGGCACTGGCCGAAAGGCCCTGCTTGGTCAGGAATTCCGCGAGAAGCGAGTTTTGCAGGTGTTGTCCGCCGACGACATATACTTGTTGTTTTGTGTCCAAATCAGTCATGGCTATCCATCCGGGAGCATATCAATGACACCGCAAGTCCCGCGCAGGGCCTGTGCGGGTAAGAAAAAACGGTGAACAAGCGCGAATCTATCATCTGTTGACTCAGGGTTCAATTTGTCCTCTGTGCTATCGGTACAGTATTTCAGGCCATTCGGCGGGGGTCAGGGCGTTGGAGGACAGGCGAGTGGCCACTTTCTTCCCGATAGTGGAGAGCAGGCGCACTCCTTTCGACTATCGGATACGATGCACTGCAGACCTAAACCTGACACAATATCCCGCCTAAATGCGGCACGGACAGACGGAGTCAAAGCATGGCGCGCGGAGTAAACAAGGTAATCCTGATCGGCAATCTGGGGAATGACCCGGAGACAAAATTCCTCCCCAGTGGTGGTGCCGTGACTAATGTCAGCCTGGCCACCTCCGAGTCATGGAAGGACAAGCAGACCGGTCAGATGCAGGAACGGACCGAGTGGCACCGGGTAGTGTTCTTTAACAAGCTCGCCGAAATTGCCGGCGAGTACCTGAAGAAGGGCAGCAAGGTATACGTTGAGGGCAGTATTCGTACCCGCAAATGGCAGGGTCAGGACGGTCAGGACCGTTACACCACCGAGATCGTTGTCAGCGAAATGCAGATGCTGGACGGTCGTGGTGAGGGTGGTGCACAAGCTCGTCAGGGGGGCTATTCGGCGCCGGCACAGTCCGACGCTGGCGACGCGCCAGCGGCCGGTGGTGGTTATGCGGCTCCGTCGGGAGACTTCGACGACGACATCCCGTTCTGAGCGCTGTCGTGAACGATCAGGTCATCAAGCCGGGTCTTTGGCTGGGCGCTCTGCTGCTGGCGATGCTGGTGTGGGGGTTGGTCATGCTGCCGGCCAGGCCGTTGCTGGCACCATTGAGCGGTATCCGGCTGGGGCCCGCCGAATTGCAGCTGTCCCGTATCGAGGGGCGCCTCTGGCAGGGTAGTGCCCGCTGGCAGTGGCAGGCCTTGTCTGGCAGGCTGCGCTGGGATACGTCCTTGCGTGGTTTGTCTTTTGGTGCTGACCTGACGGTTTCCGGGGACGTTATTGCAACCGGCTGGGCTGGTGCCGGGCCGGGGGTCTTCTCGCTGGTCGGCATGGATATTGTCCTGCCGGTGGCACCTCTGGTTCAGGGCATGCCGAATGTATCGGCGGAAGGGATGGCTACCGTTCGCGGGCTGAGCCTGCAATGGCAGGGTGGAGCGCCGCGTGGAGCAGAAGCGCAGCTTTCCTACTCTGGCGGGCGGGTTTCCTGGGCGGCCGGACAGGGGGCAGACATTCCGGTATTGACCGGTACCTTGCATCAGGAAGGGGAGGCGGCGGTGCTTACGGTGCGCTCCCCGGATAATGCATTGCTTGCTGACGGTCAGCTGACGAACGAAAGTGCCCGGTTGCGGGTCTACCGTGCCTGGCCGGTATTGCTCGGAGTCAGTCAGGGTGGCAGCCCGACTGATGTAGTATTTGAAACCAGCCAGCAGCTGGCACCATAACGAGAATGAATGTGATCAGCCCCGCCCTTTCCCGCCTCTTTGTTCGTGCCGAGAGACCGACGCAGTTGTTTGCTGCCTTGTCGCTGGCGGTCTGGCTGGCCTGGTGGGCGGCGGATAGCTTCTGGTTGTTTGTCAGTGGGCCGGCAGTGATTTCAACGGAGCCCCCGCTACCGGTTGTCGAGGTGGCCAGAGGCGGTCAGTCTGCCAGCGTCAGCACAGATCGAATTCGCAGCTGGGAAATCTTTGGAAGGCCGGGAGGAAATGCCGCAGTGGTGGCTGTCGAGTCAGCACCGGATACCCGGTTGCGGCTTGAGCTGCTGGGTCTGTTCCAGCATCCGGACAGCGTTCAGGCCGGCGCCATTATCGCCGAGCAGGGTAAAGAGGGAGAGTTGTTTCGAGTCGGTTCCCGGGTGCCGGGCAATGCTACGCTGGAGGAAATTCTTGCCGACCGGGTGATCCTGCTGCGGGCAGGCCAGCGTGAGGCCTTGCGGCTGAAGGAGCCGGAGCTGGGTGGTGTTGAACAGACGACAACGACAGCCAGGCCGCAACGACTCGACAGGCGAGACGCATTTGCCGGCCGATCGCCGCCGCAGGAACTGGTGCAGCAGCACATGCTTGATAGCGCCAACGCGGATCTGTCAGCGCAGCGCACTATGATCATCCAGCAAATGGGGCTGGCTCCGGCTGAAGGCGAGGGTTACCAGATCGGCGCTGGCGCGCCGGCAGAAGTATTGCAGCAGGTTGGCCTGCGACCGGGCGATGTGATTGTCTCGGTGAATGGCCAGACGCTTGGCGAAGAGAGTAGTGATATCGCCGCTTTGCAGGAATTTCGTAACTCCGGTGCAGCAAGCATCGTGGTACAACGTGGCGCGCAGCGCTTCACCGTGAATTATCCGCCGTAGGAACCCAGGCGATGGCAATGAAAGCAATGGCAAAGAAGACGAGTATTCTGGTGCTGATGGCGGCTTTGGCCGCTCCGGCATGGGCAAACACATCGGTCAAGCCGGTAGAGGCGGGTAAAACCTGGACCGTTAATATCCGTAACGCGGACCTGCAGGCATTTATCACTCAGGTAGCGGAAATGACCGGCAAGAGTTTTGTCGTCGACCCGCGTGTGCGAAGCCGTGATGTCACCGTTATTTCCAGCCAGGCGTTGTCGGCGGCGGAAGTGTACGAACTGTTCCTGTCAGTGCTGCAGGTGCATGGTTATGCCGCCGTGCCGGCCGGCGACGTGATCAAGATCGTTAACAACACCACGGCGAAACAGAGCAATCTGCCACTGACCCAGTCACGTAGCGTCAAGGGAGAGGAGTTGATTACCCGGGTGATTCCGGTAATGAACACGCCGGTGGATGAACTGGTGCCGGTGCTGCGTCCGCTGGTGCCGCAGTACGGCCACCTGGCCTCGGTCAGCTCTGCCAATGCCCTGATTATCAGTGACCACGCAGACAACATCCGCCGCATGGAAGCGATCATGGCGCTGCTCGACAACGCTGATTCACAGGAAGTGGAAATGATCGCGCTGGAGCATGCCTGGGCCGCTGACCTGATCAAGATGCTGGAGAATCTGATTCCCGAGCGCGGCGGCAAGCGCAAGGATCAACCTTCCAGTGTCACGCTGGTAGCGGACGAGCGAACCAATCGGCTGATCGTCAAGGGAGATCGCGAAGCCCGTGACCGGATTCGCAGGCTGGTGATCGAAATGGACGTACCACAGGATCAGGGCAGCGGTGTGCAGGTAATCCGTCTTGCCAATGCCGATGCCAAGGGAACCGCAGAGTTGCTCAAGAATTTCGCTGATGGCGCTGCGCCCGGTGGCGGTGCCGACAAGCCTGCCGGTGGCGCTGCGGCTGCCAGTAAAGTGTCGATTCAGGCGGATGAATCACTCAATGCCCTGATCATCCGTGCCGAGCCGGCGATGATGAATGAGCTGCGTAATGTGATTGCCCAGCTTGATGTGCGTCGTGCCCAGATCCTGATCGAAGCAGCGATTGTTGAAGTCGGTGGCGACAACGGACTGAATCTGGGTTTTCAGTGGGCTGCCGGTGATCCCGAAACCGGCGTCGGCGGAATCAATTTTTCCAATTTTGGCACCAGTCTGAATGATATTGCTGCAGGCATTGTCACTGGCGCGCCACCGTCGCTTGGCGATGGCATCAGCGTCGGTGGTGGCGAGCTGGACAGCGACGGCAACCTGCGTTGGGGGGGCTTCCTGCAGGCCCTGGCTTCCAGCAGTGCCGTCAATCTGCTGTCGACACCGAGTGTGATGACGCTGGATAACCAGGAAGCCTCGATCATCGTCGGTCAGAACGTCCCGTTCGTGACCGGGCAAAGCACCAGTACCGGCGCCGGCGTGACCAATCCCTTTACCACCATCCAGCGCGAAGACGTGGGTATTACCCTGAAAGTGACCCCGCACCTGGCTGGCCCGCAAACCGTGCGGCTGGTGCTGGAGCAGGAAGTCTCGGATGTTCAGCGCTCGGTATCCGGTGTTAATGCTGCCGATATCATCACCTCGAAGCGCTCCATCAACACCACCGTGCTGGCGGACAACCTGGAAACCATCGTGCTGGGCGGTCTGATTCGCGATGACAGTGAGAAAACCGTGCGCAAGGTGCCGATCCTTGGCAGCATTCCGGTGCTCGGCATTCTGTTCCGCTCGACCAGCACCAACAAGGTCAAGCGTAACCTCATGGTGTTCCTGCGGCCGACCATTCTGGATGACCGGGTCAATGCCCTCAGCATCACCCGTCAGCGCTATCTCGGCATTACCGCTCTGCAGTTCAAGCCAAGCAAAGATGGCGAGCTGAAGCCGACCGTGCGCGAGCCGCTGCCGCAGGATGTCGAGCAGCTGTTCGAGGGCCGCCGCGAGATTCCGGCAGAGATGCAGCAGTGGCTGCAGGATCGTTACCCGGAGCAGAGTGATCTCGGCGCCGTCAGGGAGGACGCCGAGCCGATACAGGGCGAGTCAACGGGGCAGGAAGAGGCTGGGGAGATTGTCGCCCCGGCACCCTGAGCGACCACACAATGATTCACTTTGGCCCTGAATTTCCCGTATATTCGAGGCTTGGATTTGGCCCGCGGGGGGTCGGCGGCACCGTTACTGACACGGAATCCGGCAAGGAGTTACAGGGGATATGCTGAAGCTGCAATTCAAGGATCATCGCAAGCCAGCCATCTGGCTGGTGGATTCCCGTTACGCCATCGGGCGCGACAAGTCGAACGACATCGTCATAGACGAGGAAGGCATCAGTAATTTCCACGCCGAATTGCGGGTGGAAGATGATGACAGGATTTTCATCACTGACGCTGGCAGCATTAACGGTACCTTCGTCAATGACAAGCAGATCAAGGCCCGCACCCAATTGCGAGCCGGTGATCTGATTCGCCTGAACAAGTCGGAATTGCGTCTGGTTGACCCGAAAGAGCAGCTCAAGGCCCAGCCGGAAGACTCGGCCACGGCCATTTCCCCGGCCCTGCAGGGGCTTAGTCTTTCCAACCGCCCGGCCAGCGGCTCCGGGGTGGGTGGCGTGCCGGTGGGTTGGCTGCTGCGTGGCAAGACCGGCTCCATCGCCGGTGAAGCCTTCCCGATTCCGCCGACCGGCCGGGCTATTCTCGGCCGCTCTCAGACCTGCGATATCGTCCTGCCTGGCACCCATGTATCGCGGCAGCATGCCGAGCTGTATTTCCAGAGCGGTCGCCTGCATGTGAAGGATCTCGGCTCGTCCAATGGTACCTACGTCAACCGCAAGAAGGTGCAGGAAGGGGTGGTCAATCCGGGCGATGAGTTGCGCTTTGACACTCTGGTATTCCAGGTTGAGGCTCCGGAAGCGCCGGTGGTAGAAGAAACCGGTGGTGACAAGACCATGTTCCGTCCGGCGGTTACCTCTGCACCGGCATCCGCTCAGCCGGCTGCCGCGGCTAACCCTGGGCGTCCTGCTGCGCCTGCGCCTGCACCGGTGGCCAAACCCGCCGCCACCAAGCCGGCACAGCCTGCCGCCCCGCGGCCAGCGCCAGTGCCAGCTCAGGCCAGCAGCTCCGGTAAGGCGGGTCTGATTGTTGCAGCGGTGGCGGTGGCCGGCTTGATCGGCATTGCCTGGTTCGTCATGTCCTGATGCGCACAACCCGGTGGCCCGCGCCGCCGGAAGTGTCAGCGCCCCAGCGTTTTCAGGTTTTCCAGTACCTTGCCAACCCGTTCCAGCTTGCCAGCCAGTTCGGCGTCGTTCGGGTATAACGGTGCAACTTCCTTCCAGGTCTTTTTTGCAGCAGCATAGTCGCCAGCCGCGTACAGGCCATCGCCATCCTTCAAGCCGGCGCGGAACCTCTCCCGTGACAGGCTTTCCAGTCGGGTCGCTTCCTCGTCAAGGCTGCCATCCTGATTGTTGTTTTGCAGGTAATCGCGGGCGGCGATCAGATCCTTGATTGATTCGGTTTTCCGGTATTGCTCGATCAGAGTATCGGCACGTTGGCTGGTGCGTTGCGCGGCGAGTCTTTCCTGCCGGTGGGCGGCGCCCGCCAGTTGCCGCTCTGCTTCTGCCAGTCGCGGGTCTCGCTGTTCCACCCCGCCCAATATTCGCGCACTGCCGAGCAAGTCACGGGTGCGCGGCCAATCCTTTCTTTCGGCAAAATAGTGGCCCAGCCGGTTCATCTGCGCTGTGATATCGGCGCGCCGCTTTTCCAGATGCGCTGCCAGGGTTATCGCCCCCTGTTCTGTCAGCGTACTCAGCTGCTCTTTGTTCGCCTGTTGGCTGATGAGCCACTTCGCTTCCGAAACCAGCACCTCCGCAGCAATCTGGTGAAAGCGAAGCTGCTGCCGTTCTTCCAGATCATGACGTGCCTGTGCGATCAGGCCATTGCCACGCCACTGACGACCGAGTTCGTCCATCAGCGCAAAGGCTTCTTGCCAGCGACCGCTGGAGGCGAGATTGCCAGCTTCCTTGATGCGGGCGCGCTGGTGCTTTTCGACCTCTTGCAGCACGGCATTGCGTTGTTTTACCAGCGCATCGTACTGAGGGTGTTGCGGTGAGGTGCGCTCGACGATTTCCAGGGCCCGGGCGTGATCGCCGGCCTTTCTTGCCGCCGCCAACTCGGCTTCGGCATCGACATTCATTGGCACCGGGCCAATGCAGCCCGCCAGGGTGGCAGCGACCAGCAGTGCAGCAAGGAGCTTATTCGGCAGCACGTCGAGGAGTATCCATCAGCTGATTGATAAAAGTGGCAATACGCTGTTCCATCAGTGTTTCCGATTGTGCGTGCACACCCTCGACGATGAAAGTGTTAACAGACTCATTGCGGCCGCGAATGCGCATTGCCCCGGATTGCCGCAGCCGCACCCGCGGGCGCACATTCGGGTTGGAAACCATGTCCTCGGAAGCGACTACTTCGCCGGCGCTGGCCATATTCGACAGCCGCGAAGCGAGGTTCACAGAATCGCCCACCACGGTGTACTGCATGCGGTCGTGAGAACCGAGATTGCCAGCCAGCATGTTGCCGGAGTTGATGCCGATGCGGAAGTTTACCGTGGTCAGGCCGCGGCGCTGACGCAGCACATTGAGGCGATTAACCAGGCGCTGGATCATCACCGCGCAGCACAGGCCGTGGTATGCATGTTCGGCATCATCTTCCGGTACACCGAACACGATCATGGCGCAATCGCCCATGTATTTGTCGATGGTGCCGCGATAGAAGGTCGAGGCCATGGAAATGGCGTCGAAGTAGGCGTTCAGCAGTTCCGCCACTGCATCCGGGGCAATGCTTTCCGACAGCCGGGTAAAGCCGACGATATCGGCAAACACCACGGTGGCTTCGACTTCCCGGCCGCCGAGAGATACCTGCTTCAGGTCTGCCATCATTTTCTTTGCCACCGTCGGGCTGACAAAGCGCGATAAAACTTTCTCGACCTGGTTTTTTTCCAGCAAGCCGGACGCCATGTTGTGATAGGCCTCGACCAGCTGGCCGATCTCGTCATTGCGGCGATCATTGAGGCGGAATTCGAGATTGCCATTGCGCAGTTCGCTGGCGGCTTCAAGCAGATCATGAATCGGCTGCGACAGGCGTCGGCTGACCAGAAAAGAGACAATGATCGCGATTGCACTCATGATCAGTGTCGCCGTAAGAATGGCTTTCCGCGCCTCCTGACGGGCGGCATCAATCGGTGCCCGTGACACGCTGACTGCCGCATGGCCAGCGGTCAGGTCGTTGACCTGCACCGGAGCGAAATAGGTGGTCAGCATTTCGCTGCCGCTGCGCCAGCGCAGCAGGCTGCCACCGGCGGTCGGCAAAATGTCCTGTGGCAGGGTGCCGGCCTGTTCGAGCAGCTTGCCGTGGCGATCAAACAGCGCCGCGCCGCGTAGCGAATCGCTCTGCATCAGATTGCCGAGAATGATATTCAGGCTGAAGTGATCTTCGGCGAGCAGCGGCTCGCGGATAGTGTCGGCCAGTTGTTGTGCCAGTGTGCTACCGAACTGGTCGGCCTGATTCTGCATCCGGTCGAGCTGGCTGTTCATGATCAGGCTGCCCAGTACCGCCATGCCAAGCAGGATCATGATTGAAATCGACAGGCCCAGCTTCCAGGCCACCGGAAAATAGTCAGGCAGCAGGGGCCCCAGGCTGTCGCTGAGATTGCGACGCACGTTGACGAACTTGTCCCTGATACTGATTCCCACCTGATGCGATCCTGCTGTACTGCCAGCCATGGCGCGTACCCCGGTATTGGTCTCTTCCTTGCTGGCCCGGCCAATCCAGCCAACCGGGTAGCTGACATCGATACTATCGTTTTGTGAGCCAATGCGCACTTCTACTGCTTTCGCTGCCCCTGATCGGGTAAGCCGGGGCAGGATCAGGGGCTACTTGCGCCGGCGCAGCGGCCGGATATTACTGCCAGCTCCTTCGCCGGTGAGTGGCAACTTACCACCAGAACCCGGCATCTCTTTGCCGAAAAACTCCGGCACGATCTGGTAGCCGGTGTTGGCGATCAGCTCGCTGGTCTTCGGCAGTACCGTGTACATGGCCTGTGAAAGCACGCCAAACGCCGTTACCTTGCGCTTCGGCCGGGTCACAATCGCCTCGCACATCCAGTCCACCGCCTTCTCCGGGCTCATCGCCGGGAAGTAATTGTACAGTCTGGTCGGCGCGATCATCGGCGTGCGCACCAGTGGGTAGTTCATCAGGGTAAAGCTGATGCCGGTATGCAAAAGCTCGTTCTGGGCCGCCATGGTCCAGCCCTCCAGCGCGCACTTCGAGCCCAGATAAGCGGAGAAACGCGGCACGCCGTTGAACACGCCCAAGGTGGTGACATTGATAATGTGACCGTCACCGTGCTCCTTCATCGACGGAATCAGATTCATGGCCAGGCGGATAGCGCCGAAATAATTCAGTTGCATGGTGCGCTGGTAGTCGTGGAAGCGATCCAGCGAATACACCACTGAACGACGGATCGAGCGGCCGGCATTATTGATCAGGATGTCGACCCGGCCATGATCCTCCAGCACCTTCTGGCAGAGCCGGTCGCAATCGTCGAGATCAGCAATATCCGCCCGGTAGGCCACCGCATCGCCACCGTTATCACGGATCTTCGCCGCCAGATCCTCCAGCGCATCAATCGATCGCGCCGTCAGCAGCACCGTGGCACCGGCCTCGGCCAGCTTGTGCGCCATCCCGGCGCCAATGCCGGAGCTGGCCCCGGTAATCAGCACCACCTTGCCCTTGACCCGATGCCGCAGCGCCGCATTCGGCATTAGCCGCTGATGCACCCCGCGGGCCGCGCTTTCCACAAAGCGCTTCGCATGGGGCCGCAGGTCCGGCACACCAAGGGCAATGCCGCCAAGAGTGATTCGTCGTGACATGCTGCTTCTCCGGTTGTCAGGAAGGAAGGCAGTCTATTCTGCGCTGTTTTTCGTGCCAGTACACAGGGAGGAGAAAGTTGTCGACGGGTGACAGGGTGGGCGGGGTTGTTGACTGGGGGTTTGTACAGTATATAAACGGGGTGGGGCTGGGGAT